>NZ_JAGPYR010000006.1:0-429081 GCF_020312125.1 Pseudomonas sp. P135 | reverse complement strand
CGACGGTGAGCTTGAATTGCTCTGAATACTTGGCCATTTGAACACCCCCATTAGGTCGGATTGGTGTCCAACTTCTTGGGGGCAGTCCACAGCGTGGGAATGCCTGTCGTGACGCTCTGCGTCACATAATCAGGAGAGGACGCAGAGCGTCCAGAACGGCATACCCACGCGGAGCATGGGTACGATGGTGTTCTTCAGGGCGCGTTACGCCCGCGATCCCCCGGACACCTATCGTTCCTCACGCTCCAGCGTGGGAACGCCCTTCGTGACGCTCCGCGTCACACACTCAGGAGAGGACGCAGAGCGTCCAGAACGGCATACCCACGCGGAGCATGGGTACGATGGTGTTCTTCAGGGCGCGTTACGCCCGCGATCCCCCGGACACCTATCGTTCCTCACGCTCCAGCGTGGGAACGCCCTTCGTGACGCTCCGCGTCATGGATGTGCGCTGCGCCGCTTGAGCAAGAGTGGACGCTGAGCATCGGACACGATGGTGTGTCCTCCATCAGCGCTCAACGCACCACGCTGCTGCGGTACTGTTCCGGTGTCAGCCCGGTCCAGCGTTTGAAGGCGCGGCTCAGGCAGTCGGTGTCGGAAAAACCCAGCAGGTAGGCGATTTCGCTCAGCGAGCTTTGTTGATCGTTCATGTGCAGCAGCGCCAGGTTCTGGCGGCATTGGTTGAGCAGCAGGTCATAGCAGCAGCCCTCGTCGGCCAGATGGCGCTGCAGGTTGCGCGGGCTCAGGTGCAGGGCTTCGGCAATGCTTCTGACGGTGGGCTCGCCGTCCGGCAGCAGGGTTTCGATGGCCGAGCGTACGCGCTGCTCCCAGATCAGGGACGGTAACGGATCCCCTTGGGATTCCTGGCCGTTCAGCTGTACCGGGCCGTCATCCAGGTGGCTGTCGAATTGATCACCGTCAAACTCCAGCAAGTTCTCCTGCGCCGCAAACATGACCGGTGAGCGAAACAGGTCGTGCCAGGGCCGCGGGTCGTCGGGTGCCGGACGCTGCAGGTGCACGGCAAGCGGCGCGTAGCCCCGGCCGAGCCGATTGCGGCAGGTGCGCACGTAAATGGCGGCAAATGCATCCAGCAGCTCATGCACCGGTGACTGACAGGAGGGCGGCGTGCCGAAGCGAAATTCATAACGCTCGCCGACTGTCCTGAAGTCCAGCTCCAGAGAGTCCTCGGCCATCGAGCGGTAACGTACGATGCGCTCGAAAACTTCGCGTAGCGAACCGCTGGCGACCAGCGTGTAGCCCAGCGCATGAAACGCTGTCGGGCTGACAAAGCGTGAAACACGCAAACCCAGCGCCGGATCAAGGCTGGCTTGCACTGCCCGTTGCCAAAGCGCAGCGGTGACATCCGGCGAGAATTGCGCACCGGGTTCACTGAGCAAATTCAGGTCTATGCCCGCGCTCTGGCACAACGCATCGCTGTCCATACCCAGGGCAGTAAGCTGCTTGCGCAGCGCGGGGGTCCAGCTGGCGAGACTGCTTGGCTCGGGCATGCGCACGCCTCTTCCTGACATGAGGTGACTTCAGCGTCGGGCCCATGCCGATAAGGTCTCACCGGGCAACTCCCTTGCCTGACGCCGCCTTCAAGAATGAAAGCATTTGTGACAGTTGTGCAAGTGTCATGACGCGTTTCTTGCCGTCATGCAGAAAATATCTGTGCTGTAACCACTGAGTGATGCCCAATGGGCGCAAACGAGCTACCTGCAGACGCTGATTGCA
This sequence comes from Pseudomonas sp. P135, assembly GCF_020312125.1. Lineage (NCBI taxonomy): Bacteria > Pseudomonadati > Pseudomonadota > Gammaproteobacteria > Pseudomonadales > Pseudomonadaceae > Pseudomonas > Pseudomonas sp. P135. The sequence continues at coordinate 427,350 of NZ_JAGPYR010000006.1, read as the reverse complement.
CAGTCGTCGTATGACGCGAAAATGCACCTCCCATTCTCAATGCTTCCCTGACCCATTGCTGAAGCAGGTCATAGCGTTTCTGTCATTTGACACCGGAATGGCAAATGACTATAAGTTCACTATGTTGTACGACAACATAAGACTCGAAAAAAATTACAACCACAAAAATAATTCAAAGAGTAACAACCTCATGACCAGTCTGAATTCTCAGGCCATAAAAGCATGCTTCTCGCACGGAAAATCTGTTTTTACACATGATCGTCGGCAGAAAGCGCCTAAAAGTCTTCTGAAGAAAACGTAATCTGAAGTTACACAAAACCAGCCGCCTCACGGCCTTGGCCGCGGGACGCTCATCGCCAATCTAAAAATAAACAGGGTGAAGAGATGAAGATAAAAGGCATTCGTTGGTGGATGGTGGGGCTGGTCACGGCCGGCCTGGTGGTCAACTACCTGGCACGCAACACACTGTCCGTCGCAGCTCCGACGCTCATGAGCGAGCTGAGCATTTCCACCGAGCAGTACGCGCACATCGTGGTCGCCTGGCAACTGTGCTACGCCATCATGCAACCTGTGGCGGGCTACATCATTGATGCGATCGGCACCAAGATGGGCTTTGCGATTTTCGCCATCGCCTGGTCTGCCGCCTGCGCTGCTGCCGCCTTCGCAACCGGCTGGCAGAGTCTGGCGATCTTCCGCGGCATGCTCGGCCTGACCGAAGCCGCGGGGCTTCCGGCCGGCGTCAAGGCGACCACTGAATGGTTTCCGGCCAAGGAGCGCTCGGTCGCCATCGGCTGGTTCAACATCGGTTCGTCGTTCGGCGCATTGCTTGCGCCGCCGCTGGTGGTCTGGGCCATTCTGCAGAGTGGCTGGGAGCTGGCGTTTCTGATTGTCGGCGGTCTGGGCATTGTGTGGAGCGGCCTGTGGCTGCTGCTGTACAAACACCCGCGCGATCAGAAGCGTCTGGGCGATGCCGAACGTGACTACATCCTCAGCGGCCAGGAAGCGCGTCTGAAGGACGCACCTGCCCGGAAAGGCAGCTGGAAGCGACTGTTCAAAAACCGTAATTTCTACGCGATTGCCTCGGCGCGAATCCTCTCCGAGCCTGCCTGGCAGACCTTCAATGCGTGGATTCCGCTGTACCTGATGACCGAGCGTCACATGAACATCAAGGAAGTCGCGATGTTCGCCTGGCTGCCGTTTCTGGCGGCTGACATCGGCTGCGTACTGGGCGGCTACCTGAGCCCGTTGTTCCACAAGTACTGCAAGGTGTCGCTGTTCACCTCGCGCAAGATGGTCATGCTGTTCGGCTGCTCCTGCATGATCGGGCCAGCGTGCATCGGGCTGGTCGACAGTCCCTACACCGCCATTGCCTTGTTGTGCATCGGTGGTTTTGCTCACCAGACCCTGTCGGGCGCGCTGTATTCGATCACCTCGGATTCATTCGGCAAAAACGAGGTGGCCACGGCGACCGGGATGGGCGGAATGTTCGGCTTTTTCGGGGCGGCGGCATTCACCATGGTGTTCGGCGTGCTGGTCACCAAAATCGGCTACAGCCCGCTGTTCGTGGTGCTGGCGATTTTCGACATCGTCGCTGCGATTGTGGTGTGGAACGTTGCCCGTGAAGTCCCGCAGCATGACGAGACAGTGCCGTTGACTGCGGGCGAGCAGGGTCCGCGTACTGTGCCTGCAACCTGAGGCCGTCGTAATCCTGTAACGAAGTGCGGATAATCTTTGCCCTGAAAGTGATTTTTATTAGAGGCCGTTCCTCGAAGGCAGGGAGTGGCCTCTTTTTTTGTCTGTCAGCCGATATTCGTTTTGGGAATTAATAAATAGCTTCTTATTCCTTAGCGAATATAACTTCCATCCCTATACTCGTTTCATGAACGCATACATGCAGGAGGCGAATCCATGCATAACGAGTCGATCCGGTATCTGATCGTGCCAGGCTGGCAAGGGTCTCCTGACGATCATTGGCAGACCCACTGGCAGAACAGCCTGCCCAACAGCACGCGCGTGGAGCAGGCCGACTGGCTCAAGCCACGTCGTGAAGACTGGGTGGGTGAGTTGCAACGCACGATTGCCGCGCATGACACGCCAGTGATCCTGATCGCGCACAGCCTGGGTTGCGTCACGGTCGCGCACTGGGCTCGACTCGCGCCGCTGGAAACCTTGCGTCAGGTGCAGGGCGCACTGCTGGTGGCACCGGCCGACGTCGAGCGTCCGAATTGCCCGCCTGCATTGCGTAATTTCGCGCCGATCCCTACTGATCTATTGCCGTTTCCGACGCAGATCGTCAGCTCTGACAACGACCCTGCGGTCAGCTCCCAGCGTGCCATGGAGATGGCGCGTCATTGGGGCGCCGAGCTAGGCTTTCTGAGTCAGGCCGGGCATATCAACGTCAAGTCCGGCCATCAACGCTGGGAGCAGGGCTTCGCTTACCTGTACCGCCTGCAAAACCGTCTGGAGCAACACGCGCGTCGTCGCGCATGACCGGGCAGCTTGTTTATCGGACTCACCGGGTCCCGTCTTTTTAAACGCTTGAGCCATCGCAAGGGCTCAGGCGGGAGTGTGTCATGAGCCTTCACGAAAACTTCGGCCAGCCGCTGCTGACCTTTCCCGATGCGGAAAAAAGCCCACTGAGCATTCGCGCCAAGGCGCTGGTGTTCATCGATCCACGCTCGCGCCGGTTGCGTGAAGAAATGGAGCAACTGGCTCCCCGTTCTCTTCCGGTACTGATCCGTGGCGAGTCCGGGACCGGCAAGGAATTGCTGGCCCGGCACATTCATCGCGGCAGTGATCGCTCGGGTTTGTTCGTTTCAGTGAACTGCGGTGCCATCAGCCCTACATACGCCGATGCCGAATTGTTCGGCTATGCCGCCGGAGCCCACAGTGGGACGGTCAGCAGCCGCGCGGGATGGTTCGGTTCGGCCAATGGCGGCACCTTGTACCTGGACGAGATCGGCGACCTGCCGTTGCCGATCCAGGTCAAGCTGCTGGCGGCCCTTGAAAATCACGAAGTCACGCGAGTGGGCGCGCAGCAGCCGAGCCCGGTCGATGTGCGTCTGGTCGCCGCCACCAGTATCGATCTGGCGCAGGCCGTGGCTGCCGGGAAATTCCACGAGCGTCTTTATCATTACCTGAGCGAGGGCCGCCTCGATCTGCCTGCATTGCGCGAGCAGCCGGGCAACATCCTGCCGTTGGCCGAATATTTTGTCGGGATCTACAGCCAGCGTCTGAACCTGCCGGTGCAACTGATCAGCGAGGAGGCGCAGCGGACGCTGGAGGCCCACAGCTGGCCCGGCAATACCCGTGAACTGGAGAACGTCATTCACTTCGCCCTGCTGGTCAGCAGCGGTGATGAAATTCGCGCACAGGATATCAATCTGCCGGACATCGCCGATCCGTTGACGCTGATCGAGCGCCAGACGCAGCTATTGCTCAACGGTAGTGATGGCAGGCAGCTTTCCGCGCTCAGGCAATTGCTTGAAACAGTCACCTCGGAGCTGGCGCGGCTACCTGCTTGAGCGCGTCCCGGCGCGGTCTTGATGAGGTACAGTAGCTTCTGGTGCAAAAAAGCATAAGCACTCGATTAAAAAGTATTTTATCGGAATATAAAACACCGGTAATGTCAGCATGATGTCGCAGGGTTCGGATAGCTGTGGCAAATCATTGAATAATAAGGTGTCATTTTCTGGATGACGCTCTCGGATTTCGTTAAGGACATTGCATGAAAAAGACGTTTTTGCTGACCGCTCTGGCGGCTGTGTTCTCCATTGGCCTGGCTCACGCAGGTGAAAAGCTGGTCGTCGGCGCAACGCCCGTACCGCATGCGGAAATCCTCAAACTGATCCAGCCGACGCTGGCCAAGGAAGGTGTGGACCTGGAAATCAAGGTCTTCACTGACTACGTACAGCCCAACGTCCAGTTGAGCGAGAAGCGTCTGGATGCCAACTACTTCCAGACCAAGCCTTACCTGGATGGCTTCAACAAGGGTAAAGGCACCAACCTGGTAACCGGCGTTGGCGTGCACGTCGAACCGTTCGGCGGCTACTCGAAAAAGTACAAGAGCGTGAAAGATCTGCCTGAAGGCGCAACCATTGCCATTCCGAACGAAGGCAGCAACGCCGGGCGTGCGCTGATCCTGTTGGACAAGAACGGCCTGATCACCCTGAAGGATCCGAAAAACGCACTGTCCACGCCGAAAGACATCGCCAGCAACCCGAAGAATTTCAAGTTCCGCGAACTGGAGTCGGCTGTACTGCCACGCGCCTTGAGCCAGGTTGACCTCGCGCTGATCAATACCAACTACGCGCTGGAAGCCAAGCTCAATCCGAAGAAAGACGCGCTGATCATCGAGGGTTCGGATTCGCCGTACGTGAACTTCCTCGTGACCCGCGAAGACAACGCCCACACCGACGCCATCGAGAAACTGTCGAAAGCGCTGACCAGCCAGGAAGTGAAAGACTTCATCAACAAGAAGTACGACGGCGCGGTACTGCCTGCGTTCTGACCCACTGACTCTCGTTCCTCCAACTATCATGCGACGCTCCGCGTCGCATGCCGTTCTGAACGCTCCGCGTCCGATCGTGAATGTGCGACGCAGCGCAGATCTGTGACGCAGAGCGTCACCCAAGGCATTCCCGCGCTGGAGCGTGAGGAATGACAACCTCAACTATCGTGCGACGCTCTTCGTCTCCCCACAATTCCCCGTCATAAGCTCCCCCGAAAATGCTTTCTCGACAAAACGTGTCGAGTCCGGCAGTGAGCCATTCACTGCGCCGGAGTGATCCAGTTGCGGGTAGTAATGCCATTCGATGCGGTCGCCTGCCCTGCACGCGTCCTTGACCAGCGCGATCTGGCTGCGAACAGGTGAGATGACATCCTTGCCCCCGGTACCGATAAATACCGGAATGTCCGACTTTACCGTCGGGTAGTCCGAATGGCGATTGACCTGATCCAGTGCTTTCTCGGGTGAACGTTTGAAACTGTTGTTGAACGTCAGTCCATCCGCGACCACCTTGCGCTCGATGGCTTGCAGGCATTCACGCTGGCTGGTTTCAAACGCGGGCTTCGCGCGGTCGCTCAGGTAATCGGCGGGATGCAGCAACGGGTTGATCAGCGCGGCGGTACTCAATCGCAACAGGTTGTAGGCCAGCGACGGCGAGACCTGATCGCGGAAGTTATCCGATCCCGTATGTTTCTCATGCAATTGAGCCATCGGATACGGCGTCCCGGTCGCAACCACGCCGACAATATTCAGCTCCGGTGCGTAAGTCTTCTTGTAGACAGCCGTCGCAAACGCCGCACGACCGCCCTGCGACTGACCAAACACAACAACCCGCGAAGACAGATTGAAATCCGCCCTCTGAACTGCACGAATGCTGTCCAGAACGCCGTAAGCCAGCGGGCTGCTCAGCCCGAACGGATGCAGCCCCGGCGTCCCCAGCCCCTCATAGTCAGTGGCCACAATCGCGTAACCGCGCCCGAGCCATTCATTCAGATAGCGCGTGTCGCGACCACTGCGCCCGGCAAAAGAAGGCGCGCAGACATCCGCACTACCAACCGTGCCATGCGCCCACGCCATCAACGGCCATCCACCCTTCGGCGGCGTGCCCTTGGGAGTAAACAGTGCGCCGGAGACTACGACTGGCTGGTTGTTGAGCCCATCGGTGGAGGTATACAAAATACGGACATTCTGGCCAGCATTATCAAGGCTCTGAATGGGCGTCAGTGGCTCGGCGCGCAGCATCCGTCCGGGCGTTGACGGCACTTTATCTGTCCATGCGTAAAACGCGGGAACACCGCCTTCGCCTGGCTGGGTATCGCCGACAGTTTTCGCGCTAGTGCCTGGTGCTCCGCTACAGCCTGTGAGCAGAGCTATCAGCAAGGCGACCAGAGCGGTCGAGGATCCTGGCGACGAGTACATGAATATTTCTCCGCGCGTTCACAGGAGAGGGCGTATCAGTGTCTTCGATAGTAAGCCGATTGAAGTACCCGCGTCACTGAGTGCAGCAGGTTCAGTGCATGAATCGAGCGATGTGAGCAAGCCCGCTATTCTATTCGTACTTTTGAACTAAGACCCTCATATGGATGAATCCTGTCATTCGTCGTTGACAAAATACCGGATCCAATACCTTGATTTTTCTTGACAGGAAATGGGGTTGGGTGTAAATATTTTGCCCGCTGCAATCCGTTTATTAGGCTGTTAAAAATGGATGCGACACGACTCATAATAAAATGGATTTTAAATGATGCCCTATTGTCTCGATCGCCATCTTCTATTCGCTACAGCGCTTCAAAGTCCATAATTTCATTGCTGGTATTTACAGGTCGCGCCGGTAGCGCGAAACAATGTGTTGTACATTGACCTCTAAAATAGGCAGGGAGTTACTATGAGAGTAGTGGACAGTTCCGTTCTGAAAAAGTGGTACGACAGCGAGTACAGTGCGTGCAGTAGTGGTACTTTGTTTGGCGAGTTAAGGGAGGAGTTAAAACGGTTTTTATCAAACTTGCCTGATGGTCCTGGTGACGTGCTGGAGCTTGGCTGCGGAGACGGTCGCAACCTCGCGGCTTTGGCGATTAAAGGCTACAGCCTTAGCGGCGTGGACATGGTTGACAGCACGGTACATAGCCGCCAGCTCAATCCATGGCTAAAGGACATGAATTTTCAGCAAGCGAATATCCTGAACTACACACCCGCACCTGAAGGTTACGACGTACTGGTGTGTTCTGAAGTGCTCCACTTTTTCACTAAAGATGAGCTTCAACAGGTCATGCCGAAAATAATCGGTGCAGTGAAACCCGGCGGGTATATCGTTCTGGACTTGTTGTCCGACTTGACTCGTTTCTTTCAAGCCACGGGAGAGCCGTTTATCTGGGATAAAGAAGCCGGGCTGTCCATCCAGGACAGCGAAGGCTTTTTTGATCGATGGCTTAGTGGCTTCGATATTGTTGATTTCAGTCACTTTTTTGATAATCAAAGTTGGCCACTTACCGACTCCGTCAGCCTGCCAATAGAGCCTTATACATGGCAAGGTACTTATGTGTCGGTGTGTGCTAAAAAACGTAAGTAATGCCAGGGATGTTTCGCTTAAAAGGAAGTTAAACGATGCAGTTGTTTCATCAGGTTATCGCAGATAACGCCCGTAGATATCCGACCAAGCCGGCCATTATTCTAGACGGGCAGGCGACTTCTTATCGGGAATTGCAACAGCGGGTAGATGACATCGCGTCGTTGCTTGCAACGCTCGGTATCCTCCCTGGCGACCGTGTAGGTCTCTACGCGCCGATCTCCATTGACCTGATCGCAAGCTATCTGGGTATGCTGCAAGCCGGAGTGATCACCGCTGCGACTCATCACACCCTCAGCCGTACCAAGCTGATTCATCAACTCAAGCATTCCGGTGCCCGGGTGCTGATCACCGACTGCACTGATGATTTGCCTGACTTGATCAATGAGGCCGGTCTCGAGCTTGTTTTGCTCACTGTCCCGATTCCAACAGCAATACCTGGTGTTATTCAACTTGCCGAGGCTGTCTCGGGGTACCGCGATGAAGTGAGCGCCGTAGCCTCATTATTGACCGATGACCCTGAACGCCCCACATCGATATTTTATACCTCGGGGTCGACCTTCAATCCGAAAGGCGTACTCGTCAATCACCGCATCATGTTGGCGGCCAGCAGTCGGGTCACTGCTTACCTGGGTAACGAAGCCGATGACCGAATCCTCAGCTACTCAACACTGGCATCGGATTACGGCGTCTATAACGTAATGATGCCGTTGTACGCAGGGGCTACCAGTGTCATTGAGAGCCGGCCTGCAGGTAGCGCAGAAGAAGTACTCGCGGTCGTCGAACGCGAGGCGGTGACCGCAATGCATGTCTTTCCTCCGGTATTTTGCCTGCTGGCCAATGCCGGACCCGAGTGGCAGGCACGGGTACCTGGCTTGCGTTATATCTCCAGCAGCGGACAGGCCCTTCATAGCCGTCACATTCAGCGCATTCGCCAGGCGCTGCCTCAGGTGCAGATTTTCTCCAACTACGGACTCACTGAATGCAAGCGCGTGAGCTACCTGCCCCCCGAGGAAATTGATCGCCGGCCAACGTCTGTAGGCAAACCTCTGCCCGGTGTCAGTCTGTACTTGCTGGACGAGCATGACCGGGTGATCGACCAGCCTGGGCAGGTTGGCGAGTTGCTGGTGACAAGCGACTACCTGATGCTTGAGTACTGGGACATGCCTGAAGCGAACGCCAGAGCCTTTGTTCACAATGCTTTCGGTCACTCGCGGCTGTACCGCACGGGCGATCTGTTCAAGCAGGACGCAGAGGGCTATCTCTACTATGTTGCCCGCAAGGACGACGTATTTGCGCGCAATATCTGGAACGTGAACCCACGGGAGATCGAGCAGTGTCTGGCTTCGCACCCGGCGGTTGCCGAGGTGCTGGTGGTGCCGGTCGCTGACGAGTCGGCCGGGCATGTGCCCAAGGCGTGCATCGTGCTTGATAGCGACCACCGTCAGACCAGCGGACAAACGCTGATCGACTATTGCAAGGCGCATCTGGATTGGCACATGGTCCCGACTCAGTGCGTGTTTCTTGAGGCTCTGCCAAAAACCGATTCGGGCAAGTTTTCCGCCAAAGGACTGATCTGATAGAAGGAGCTATGCCATGAAGACGTTACTCCAGCCAAATGTCGACACGCCCCTCGACCGTGACCTGCAACAGAGTGCGATGCTGAAACTTGCAGGACACTTCCACAGTCTGGCAACAGGTGCCACTCAAGTGCCCTTGCAGTCCCTGGACAGTCATCTACGGTGCGATATCCAGGACCCGCAGGTCCTTGATTACCACGATCGACTCATCTCGGGTGCCGGGCCATTATTTTCCCACTTTCTGGCCAGCGTGCCCTACATCCTTGAGGAACTGGCCAGAGTCGGCGTTGCGCTGGCCCGTTTTGCTCAGCTAAATAGCAGGGAAACAGGCCAAACCTTCAGCCTGTTTGAAGTGGACGCCTTTGACGGAAGTAACGGCCGCGCACTCGCGGGTCATTCGCATGGCTTGATTCAAAGCTTTACGTCCTCTCCGAACGCGGCCAATCAGATTACCTTCAATCGGCATGCCGACCCGGCGTTGTCGTTGTTCTTTGCGCAGTCGGTGTTCAAGGTAACAGGCGCTCTGTTGGCGACCCCCGAATACGATCGCTTCAGGGGGGGATTCGACTTCATCTATGAGATGGCCGCATTCCAGTTCTATACCCGTGACCGCGTTGGCCAGATTTCCCACATCAAGCAATTTCTGAAGCCGGGCGGCCTGGTATTTTTTCTGGAGAAGCTCGATCACCCCGATCCGGAAGAATACCTTTTGCGGGAGCGGATCAAGGATGAGCAGTTCAAGACCCGCTACTTCAGTGAAGAAGAGATACGCTGGAAGCGCCAGCAGATGCTCGAATACATGCAAAACGGTCAAGTCACGCTGGAAGCGCTGGTGAGCGCTCTTTGCGCTCGCTTCAAATGTGTGCACCTGCTATGGAGCAGCAGCAACTTCTGTGAGTTCGTTGCCTCGGACGACCCGCAACAGTTAGAACAGTTTCTGGATCTACTGGGCCCGACAGTCCAGCCAGCGGATTTTTGCTTTGAACGTTCGCGTCTTGGCGCCATAGCTCCTTCGCAAAAAGGTGTTGTGGAGTTTGGCGATGCTTGAGCCTGCCGAGCAAGCGTTCCAGCGCAACGTAGTGTCCTTGATGTGTCAGCGGGCGGTCGCGTATCTGCCTTTGTGGCGAGAGCGGGCTGCTGTGGCCGAAACAAATCGCCGGCTGAGCAGTAGCACATTCGACGAACTGTTTACCGAAGGCTGGCTGGATCTGGTATCGCCACGCGCGCCTGTCACACGTACGGGTCACTGGCCCACTCTGGTAGAAAGCGCACGGATTGCGGCTCGGGCGTGTGCCTCCACAGGCTGGATGCTGGCGTTGGTGGGTGGTCACGGCTCAATCGCCCGGCGACTGCCCCCCGCCTGTGTAGACCAGCTTTACAGCCATGGCCCACGACAGTTGTTCGCTTCAGCATCTACCAGTACCGATAGCCTGCTGTCCTTTGAACCAGAAGGTGTTCGGGTTGACGGGCGCTGGCGCTTCAGTTCGGGCATTGAGGATGCTACCTGGTTAATGCTCAACGCCCCCTGCGCTGACCACCCTGAAGCCGCTTGCACCCCGCGCTTTCTGGTGCTGGTCGCCGCCAACGAAGTGGAGAGGCTTCACAATTGGGACAGCTGCGGTATGGCGGCAACCGGTTCTCACGACGTGCTGCTCCGGCGGTTGTTGGTGCCGCATGACCGCGTCTTCGCGCTGCATGAAGTGTTTGCGCAGGACCCGCTTGCATTGGCGTGCGACTACATCGACAGGTTGCCCCTCGTGCCCTATCTGACCACCTCGATCATTGGCCCGCTACTGGGCTGTGCAGAGGGTGCTCTTGCCGCGTTTGTAGCGGCCTTCAACAGTTCATCGGCGGTAAGTGATCCCCGGATCGCCGAACAGGCTGCCCACTCGGCCGCACAGCTCTACAGCGTCGAGCTGTTGTATGACTCGTTGATCTCCCGGCTGCACGAGGCGGGACTCAGTGACCGGGTTCTGGACGCAGCGCAATTGTTGCAGCTCAAGCGCGACCGCGCCTATCTGGCGCAACAATGCGTACAGGCCGTGCACCGGTTAGTGGAAAGGCTCGGTGCGTCTTCCTTGGTTGCCAGTAACCCGCTTCAGCGTCACTGGCGTGATATCCAGGCGATGGCCGCGCACCGAGACGTGACCTGGAACGAAACGATGCAGGCCTGTGGCGACGCGATTCTGCGGCCTGCCACTGACAACGCTCAAAAGAATTGAGTTTTTTCCCGTCGGCCACCTCAGAGAGGTTTCACATGTTTGTTCGCAACAAAACCGATGTCGAGAACACCCCTTATTTCGTCGAATGGGGCGCCGGAACCAGTCACCGTCTGCTCACTGAACGTGATGCTATGGGCTTTACGCTGTGCCACACCATTGTCCGCGCGGGCACAGAGTCGCTCTTGCATTACCGCAATCACCTTGAGGCGTGCTATTGCATTGGAGGTGAAGGCGAAGTCGAGGACATGCAAGGCAACGTATTTCCGATCCGGCCTGGGGATGTGTATGTGCTTGACCAGCACGATCGGCACTTTCTGCGCGGAGGCAAGGAGCAGGACCTGATACTGGTCAGCGTCTTCAATCCGCCTTTGCGTGGGGACGAGCGACATAACCTCAATGACGGTACGGGATCCGCCTACTAATGTTTCTTCTGGCCGCTATGCCACACCGCTTACTGACAGGAGTTCTCCATGCGTAAGGATTACCTCGCTTTTTTTATCTCGCTTTTTCTATCGAGACTGGCGGACCAGATCCTGTTGTTTATCGTGCCGCTGGTGGTATTCCAGACCACCAACAGCGCTTCATGGGCCGGGCTGGCGTTTTTCGTCGAATCGCTGCCGAGGTTTCTCGCGTTTCCGTTGTGCGGTGCCCTCTGCGACAAATACCCGCCAGTCAAAATTCTGCATATCAGCCAGATCTACCGGGCATCGCTGTGCGTGCTGGCGATGGTGCTCTACGCCATCTTTGGCGGTATCGGATGGCTGGTGGTGTTATCGGCACTGTGCGGGGTGCTGACCACGCAAGGCATCATGGCGCGCGAAGTGCTCATGCCGTATATCTTTCAGCACTACAGCTACACCAGAACGCTGTCCTATTCCCAGATCGCCGACCAGTCAGGGCTGGTTCTCGGGCCCCTGGTCGCGGCACTGATGCTTGAAGTATGGGCCTGGCACTGGGTGGTGCTGTTGACCGCCGGCCTGTTCCTGCTGGCAGACCTGAGCATGCTCGCGTGGCAACGTCTCAGCCGTATCACGCTTGAGGTGTTCGAGCAGCATCAGGACATCTGGCTGCAGCCATTGCGGATTGCCTTCGGGCACATCCGCAGCCTCGCGGAATTGAAAAAGATCATCACGCTGGCGGTAGGCGTCAACCTGATCGTCGGTGTCACGCTGGCGACCTCGGCAGCCATGGTGATCGGTGAGTACAGCGCCGGCAAAGACAGCTATGCCGGGCTGCAGGCGGCGGGCGCGGTGACGACCATCGTTATCCTGTTCTTCCTGGCCCGCGTGGCTCTGCCTATGCGCGTGCTGGGTGGCGTCGGCTTTTCGATGATCGCGACCGGGGCATTTATCAGCGCTCTGAGTCCGAACCTGATTGGCTATGCGCTGGGGTTTCTGTTGATCGTCGGCTTCGACAAGATGTTCAACGTCTACATGCGCACCCTCCGGCAGCGGGTGATACCGCCTCAGGACTTCGGCAAGACGGTGGGCGTGATCACGTTGCTCAACAACCTGTCGCAGCCTCTGGCAGGTTTGCTGGTGGCCCTGCTCGCGGCGCCCTTGGGCATTCGCCAGGTCATCCTGATGCTGGCCGTGCTGACGAGCGTTATCGGAGCGGGTGCCCTGTGGTGGTTTGCAAAGGCACGCAGCCCTTTCCCGACCTCGATTGTTGAGGCTGATCGGGAGGCCGGGAAATGAAAACGAGAGAGCTGGAGTTGGATGAAGTCGAGGGTCAACGCAAGAGCGCTCAGACCCCCTGATAACTTCGGCAGGCTGCTCTCCGCCCCTACAGAGAGCCGCCGCTTCAGCCTTAGAACGCCAACGTCACCCGGGCATTCAGCGACTGATCCGATGCGTCGTTGCTCACCTGACCGTCGTAGCTCAGGCCCACGCTCAAGGTGTCGCTCAACCCCAGGTCGACACCTGCGCCGAGCACGGCTGCGCTGCGGGCGATGGGGGCGCCGGAGAGTTCGAAGGTGCTGCCGCCGCTGAAGGCCGAGCGGCTTTCCGGGGTGACGTCACCGTAGGCGCGACGCCAGCCCAGTGTGGCGTTGGGTTTGATCACGACGCTGCCAGCGCTCAGGCGGGTCGCTGCACGCAGGCCCAGGGTGCTGAAGGTGATGTGGTTGTCCTGGGACTTGTTCTGCAGGCTGATGGCGTTGCTGTTCTCGTCGAAGGCGTCGGTGTCCAGGCGCACATGCGCTAGGTTGGCGAAGGGTTCGAGCTGTGCGTTGCCCATTTCCAGGGTGTAGCCCAGTTCGCCGAAGACCTGATTGGTCGCTGCCTTGTAGTCTTCCTTGAAGTGTTCGGACGAGCCCGGCAGGTCCAGCGTGCGCTTGGCGGTCAGCTCATGCCAGGTGCGCACCGCGCCGAGGCGCAGGCCCAATTGGCCCCATTTCGCGCCGCCGTAGACACCCAAGTGGTAGTTGTCGCTGTCGGTCGAGCCGGACGCGTGGCGCAGGTCGAAGCTGCTGTTGCTGAAGCCGGCCAATGCACCCACACGCCAGGTGTCGTCGAGCGGTACGTCGGCGCCGAACAGCAGGCCGCTGGTACGGGTTTCGAGGCCCGAGGCGTCACGGCTGCTGTCGGTCTGACCGGTCGCGCCGATGGCCTGGGTCCACACCACACCGCGCGAGGCGTCACCGGCGAGGGTTTGCGTGGTGCTGCCGAACGCCTGTGTGGATTGCGCTTGTTGCATGCGAGCATTCATGGCATTGCGCACCAGCCGACTGTCTTCGATCAGTGCAGATTGGGTCGATGCATGCAGCTCGTTGGACAGCGCGCTGAACGTGGCCTGCGCCGTCGAGGCGTCGTCCTGTACCACCTGACGCCACAGCGCGTTGCCTGCGCCCGCGCTGTCCAGACCCTGTGCGACCGCCTTGGCGTTGCGCGTGGTCGCCAGGCTGGCGAAGGTTTGTGCGTTGCGATCCAGCGTCAGGCCGACATCGGTGGCGGTGTAGTTCAGCGTCGGGGTAAGGAACGCGAAGTTGGTTTGTACGGCGGCAAATGCACCGCTCACGCCACCGGCTGCGGAGAGGATCGAGTAACGGCTCGCGGCCAGCCAGTTACCGCCTTCAACCAGTGACAGCGTGCTGTTATTGATCGTCGCACGACCGCTGGCGACGATGCGGTCGGCTTTGCCACTGGCGTCCGACTCGACCTGATAGACCGAACCCTGAGCCAGGTTGACGTCACCGTTGACGTTCAGTTGCCCGACCGAATTACCCGGCGCGACCACGCCGCCCTGAGCGACGTTGATGCCGCCCACGGTGCCGTTGCCACCCAGCGTCGCGCCTTGCTGCACGCTGACGATGGAGTTACCGAGGTTGCCATTCACTGCCAGGCGACCGGCCTGCACGGTCGTCGCGCCGGACAGGCTGCTGTTGCCGGTCAGGTTCAGTGAGCCGACACCGCGTTTGATCAGCGCACCGTTGCCGGTCAGGGTGTTGGCGAGGGTGTCGTTGGTGGACTGATCGACTACCAGCGTTGCGTTGTCGGTGATCGTGCCGCTGCCAAAGGCCTGGGCATGACCGGTCAGGGTGCCGCCTTTGATCAGCGTGCCGCCCGAGTAGGTGTTGTTGCCGGTCAGGATCAGGTTGCCCGTACCGTTCTTGATCAGCGCACCGCTGCCGCTGATGTCGTTGCGCCAGGCGTCGATGGCGTTGTAGCCGCCCAGGCTGGCGTTCATGTTGACGGTGACGTTGGAATTGAACGCGCCGTAACCATCGCCTGCGGCATACAGGTTCAGGCGACCGTAGCCACCTGACTGATCGATCACTGCATAGCCCGATGACAGTTCGGTGGTCGCCAGAATCTCGCGACGCTGGCTGGCGTCGAGGTACGGGAAGCGTGTTTCCAGCAGCACTTCCGCGTTGGTCGGCACGACCGGGGCCAGGTTGGTCGGGCCGACCGGGTCGAAGCCGTAGGTCATGCGCGCGGTGTACAGCGCCTTGTCCTGCGCGTGCTGGGACGTGCGGTCGGTGGCCGGGTCGATGGCCGTCATGCAATTGTTGACGTTGCCGCCGCACTGAGCAGTGAAATAGGCCAGCGCCTGTGCGCGAGCATCGGCGCGCAATTGCGTGTTGACGGAATTGGACAGGTTGTCGATGGCGAAATGGGTCGCCGTAATACGCCCGCCCATCACGTCGAAGGGCGAGTGCATGCCCGCTTCGATGCGGTTGTCGCCGATCTCCGAAGCACGCAGCATCAACTCGCTGAACCGCTCGGGGATCGCGTAGGCCAATGCGTAGGCTGACAGGTAGGCGGCGTTGGTGTGACCGCTGGGGAAACCCGAGTCACTGGCCGGCGTGGTGCTTTCGGCCGGGCGCAGGGAGGGCGCGACGACGAATGCCAGGCTCTGTCCGTCGAGGCTCTGCCGCCATGGCCGTGGATACAGATAGTGGGACTTGGCCGGGGTCGTGGACGCATCATTGCGCACCGCGCCGACCAGATCGACCACCTTGCCCAGCGCCGAAGACGAACTGCCTGCGCCATTGCCCTTGTCGTCGTACCTGACGGTTTTGTTGCTGTCGTCGAATTGCGTGATCGTTGTGAACGCGCCCGCGCCGGCTTTATAAGCATCGCTCAGCGAGCCCAGGCCGCTGATGGCGCTGTAGCTCTGGTCGCGGCGGTCATCGAAGTAGGCAGCGGTTTCCTGCGCCAGCGTGCGCGAGTTGGCGCGGTCGACCACGATCTGCAAGTTGCGCCGAAGCAGGCTCTGACCCAGGGCGGTGGGCGTGCCGGTGTCCCAGGTTGCACCGGTTGTCCACAGGGTGTTGAACCCGGAGAGCAGGTCGACACCGTTTATACGGTCGTCACCTGAACGGCTTGCCGCCTGAACGGATACGGCAAGCAACGAAAGTATCAATGACGACACCATTACATGGGCAGCCGGTTTATTGGATCGCATAGCGGGCGCTTCACTCGATTCGGATAAGGCGCCGACCCTAGCAAGCCGTTCTGACACTTCGATGTAACTGTCATGACACATTTATGCTGGCTGACGTTACACAGCGAGGCAGTGAAAACTTCAGCACTATCGATATTCCTTAACGGTATTTAAATTCTCTTTCTTATATCTATAGAGTTTCGTCTTTCAGTCACACAGTCCTGGAGTCGGAGTTCTCATGCCAGCAGCCTCCCTCGCTTCATCGTCCGCTCAACCTGCTTCGCAAGCGTTCGAAGTGCGTCCATTCACCGAAAAGGTGGGCGCGGAAATCGTTGGGCTGGATCTGTCCAGGCCGTTGAACGATGCCGACTTCGCTCGTGTGCATCAGGCACATCTGGATCACCATGTGGTGGTGTTTCGCGATCAGCAAATCACGCCGCAACAGCAGATCGATTTCAGCCGGCGCTTCGGGGTGCTGCAGATCCATGTGCTCAAGCAGTTTCTGTTGGCCAACCACCCGGAAATCCTGATCGTCTCCAACATTGTCGAGAACGATAAGCCTGTGGGCCTGGGCGATGCCGGCAAGTACTGGCATTCGGACCTGTCTTACAAGGAACTGCCGAGCCTGGGCTCGATGCTTTACGCCCAGGAGTTGCCGAGTGAAGGCGGCGATACGCTGTTTGCAGACATGCACCTGGCATGGGAAACGTTGCCGCAACACCTGCGCGATGCCGTCGAGGGGCGTTCAGCGGTGCACAGTTACACCGCACGCTACGCCGAGGGCCATAACGCCGCCAACTGGCGTCCGACCCTGACCGCCGAGCAGCTGGCGCAGGTAGTTGAAGTCAGCCATCCGATCGTTCGCACTCACCCTGAAAACGGGCGCAAGGCACTGTTTGTCAGCGAGGGTTTCACTACACGCATCCTCGGTCTGCCGGAAGACGAGAGCCGTCAGATTCTCAACGAGATTTATGCTCACAGCGTGAAGCCCGAGCACATTTATCGGCACCAGTGGCGGGCCAACGACATGGTGTTCTGGGACAACCGTTCCCTGATCCACCTGGCTGCCGGCTGCCCGGCGCATCTGCGTCGCAAACTGCATCGCACGACCATTCAAGGCACCGCGCCATTTTGATCCAGGAGAGCCGTTCATGAATGCTGTCGCGCAAGGCCACACGGCCAGCACCCAAGCGCAGTCGGCTGCACAGCCCACTGCTGAAGCCTTGTTGCAAGTCCGCGGCGTCAGCCTCGAATACCGCACGCCAGAACGCGTTGTGCGGGCGACGCATCAGGTCAGTTTCGAAGTCGATCCGGCCGATCGTTTCGTGCTGCTCGGCCCATCCGGTTGCGGCAAGTCGACCCTGCTCAAGGCGGTGGCCGGTTTCATCGAGCCCAGTGAGGGCGAGATTCGTCTGGCGGGGCAGCAGGTCACCGAGCCTGGCCCGGACCGCATCGTGGTGTTTCAGGAATTCGACCAGCTGCCGCCGTGGAAAACCGTGATCGAGAACGTCATGTTTCCGCTGCTGGCATCACGCACGCTGAAGCGCCCCGAAGCGCTGGAGCGCGCGCGTTACTACCTGGAAAAGGTCGGCCTCAGTGCGTTTGCCGATGCCTACCCGCACACCTTGTCCGGTGGCATGAAAGCCCGCGTGGCGATTGCCCGGGCTCTGGCCATGCAGCCGAAAATCCTGCTGATGGACGAACCCTTTGCCGCGCTGGATGCACTGACCCGACGCAAGATGCAGGAAGAACTGCTGGAGCTGTGGGACGAAGTGCGCTTCACGCTGCTGTTCGTCACGCACTCCATCGAAGAAGCGCTGGTGGTTGGCAATCGCATCCTGCTGCTTTCCCCGCATCCTGGCCGTGTACGGGCGGAAATCAACAGCCACCAGTATGACCTGAAAAGCCTCGGCGGCGTTGGCTTCCAGCAAACCGCGCAGCGTATTCATCGGTTGTTGTTCGATGAGGGCGAGACCGGGCCGGTGGAGCAGGATCTGAATTTTCAGGACATCCGGATTGCTTATTGACTGGCCGCACTGGTACAGGTTTTTGATTCTGGCCGAAGGCCGTAGGAGCGAACTCGTTCGCGAAGACGGTAGTTCAGACAATGCATCTTCTGAGAATGTAACGGCCCATTCGCGAACAAACTCGCTCCACGCCCTGCGAGCAGAATCAAAGGCTAAATAATGAATGCTGTGCGTATTAACGCTTCCCAGAGCGTTCTGTATACGCTTTTTACGACTACCGAGAACCCGAATCATGAGCCTCGCACCTCCCGCTCGCGAAGAATATGAAATCACGCTGGAGCCTTTCACTCAGGAAGACCTGGCCCGCGACCTGCCCCTGGCACAGCGCATCTGGCAACTGAGCTGGGTGCGCAAATGCGTCATCATGATCGCCCTGGCGGTGATCTGGGAACTGGCCGCACGTCTGCAGAACAACGACCTGCTGTTGCCGAGCTTTCTGCAAACGGCTGCCGCTTTTTATGACGGGCTGATTTCCGGTGAGTTGCCGGGCAAGGTCTGGATCTCCCTGACCGTGCTGATTCAGGGCTACCTGATCGGCATCGTGCTGGCGTTCGCCCTGACCACCCTGGCAGTGTCCACCCAACTGGGCCGCGACCTGCTCAGCACGCTGACTGCGATGTTCAACCCGCTACCGGCCATTGCCCTGCTACCGCTGGCGCTGCTGTGGTTCGGGCTGGGTCAGAACAGCCTGATCTTTGTGCTGGTACATTCGGTGCTGTGGGCACTGGCGCTCAATACTTACGCGGGCTTTCTGGGTGTCTCGGAAACCCAGCGTATGGCCGGGCGCAACTATGGTCTCAAAGGCCTGCGCTTTGTCTGGCACATCCTGATTCCCGCTGCGCTGCCATCGATTCTCGCCGGTCTGAAAATCGGCTGGGCCTTTGCCTGGCGCACGCTGATTGCTGCCGAACTGGTGTTTGGCGCCTCCTCCGGCAAGGGCGGTCTGGGCTGGTACATCTTCCAGAACCGTAACGAGCTATATACCGACAAGGTCTTTGCCGGCCTGGCGGCAGTGATCCTCATCGGCCTGCTGGTCGAGAACCTGCTGTTCGCCAACATCGAGCGCCTGACCGTCAAGCGCTGGGGCATGCAGCGTTGAAACGCTGTCTTTTTTTGAATAATCAGGGTGAGAACCACATGAACACTGCATTTCAACGCCCGGCACTGACTGTGTTGGCGGCGACGCTTGGCTTGTTTGGCGCGCTGCTCAGCGGCGGTGCCCAGGCTGAAGGCAAGATCAGCATCGCTCAGCAATTCGGCATCGGCTACCTGATCCTCGACGTGGTGCGCGATCAGAAACTGATCGAGAAACACGGCAAGGAGCAGGGCCTCGACATCAAGGTCGACTGGAACAGCATCTCCGGTGCCACCGCGATGAACGAAGCGTTGCTGGCTGGCGCACTGGATGTGGTGTCGGCAGGCGTGCCGCCGATGCTGACCGTCTGGGACCGCACCAAGGGCAAGCAGAACGTCAAGGCGATTGCCTCGCTGGGTTCGATGCCCAATTACCTGCTGACCAACAACCCCAACGTCAAGACCCTCAAGGACTTCACCGACAAGGACCGCATCGCCGTACCGGCTGCGGGCGTGGGCTTCCAGTCGCGCACGTTGCAGATCGAGACCGCCAAGCTGTTCGGTAACGACAACTACAAGAAATTCGACAACATCTCGGTCAGCCTCGCGCACCCGGATGCGACTTCCGCGCTGATTGCCGGTGGCTCGGAAATCAACTCGCACTTCTCCAGCCCGCCGTTCCAGTACCAGGAACTGGAGAACCCCAATGTGCATAAGGTGCTCAGTTCCTATGACGTGCTGGGCGGCCAGGCGACGTTCAACGTGCTCTACACCACCGAGAAATTCCACGACGAAAACCCCAAGACCTACAAGGCGTTCTACGATGCGCTGGCCGAAGCCGAGAAGATCATCAAGGCCGACAAGCCCGCTGCCGCGCAGACCTACATCCGCGTCGAGCAATCGAAGCTGCCGTTGCCACTGGTAGAGAAAATCGTCGCCGACCCGGAAATCGACTTCACCGTCACGCCGCAGCGCACCTTCATCTACGCCGAGAAACTGCATGAGCTGGGTGTGTTGAAAAACAAGGCGGCGAGCTGGAAGGATTTCTTCTTCGAAGAAGCGCACGGCACCCAGGGCAGTTGATCGGCGCGGTTTGCGGATGACGCGGAGCGTCACGAACGGCATTCCCACGCAGAGCGTGAGGAACGATAAGTGATCTCGGGAACGCCATCGTACCCATGCTCCGCGTGGGTATGGATTTCCGGACGCTCTGCGTCCTCCTGAATGTATGACGCGGAGCGTCATGAAGAGCATTCCCACGCAGAGCGTGAGGAACGATAAGTGATCTCCCGGGCGCCTATCGTTCCTCACGCTCCAGCGTGGGAATGCCGTTCTGGACGCTCTGCGTCCTCTTCTGAAAGATTCAGGTTACTTCCGCTCACGAAAAACCTGTCCTGCAGGACCTTTCCTTCAGTCTTTTCTCTTTCCTGCGTATGACCTTTCCTAGAAAATCCCGGGCCCTTGCGCCTGCCAAGTCTGCACTCTAGGCTGCGTCGGTCGCTGATTTTCAGCGATCGGGTTTAGCAGCCTGTCCAGAGACACGCAGCGCAATTACCGTTTTATGGCGGCTTTGCGTGGGGCACTTTCGAGTGCGCCGGGTCTGTGTTCTCTACCGGTCTGCTAACCCGCGTCAAAGTCGCCACCCTTGTTTGTTTAGCAGCGAACATCTGATGGCCCCACTTGCAGAGGCACACATGATGATCAACTCAACCCCGTCCCCGCCGCTCCCCAACTCTCTGGAAGACTCTCTGATACAGGTCAGCGACATACTGCGCTGTGCCTCTGCCACCGCGTATGAAACCGGTGACAACCTCGATGGCCTGAAACGCGATCTGGCGTTCTCGGTGGTGCATCTGATCAATATGGCCAAGGCCGAGCTGGAGCGCTCGCTGGCATGTGTTCAGAACCCTGACAGCCCTGATGAAACCTAGCAGTTCTACGAGTAGCCGCTAAGGTTCAGTTAACGCATTGTGTGCTTGAAGAGGCCTGCCTCGCTGAAAGACCACTCCGGTTACTCGTCATGCGCCAGCAAACCACTCCATGCCGCTACCGCTACGACGCGCTGGACCGGCTCGCGACTCGCACGCCTGTGGGAGGGTCCATTGCCCGTTCGTTCTATCAGTCCGACACGCTGGCCAGCGAGATTCAGGATGCAGAACACCTTCGCTTCCTGCATCACGATCGCCAGTTGCTCGCTACGCAGTCAGCGCTCGCCACGTTGTTGATCGGCTCGGACCAACAGCACAGCGTGCTCCACACCGTATCGGCCGGCTTGCCTGCCGCTATCGCCTACACCCCCTACGGGCATCGGCAAGCGCTGAACCCGCTGCCAGGCTTCAACGGTGAGCGACCTGACCCGTTGACCGGTCATTATCTGTTGGGCAATGGTTATCGCGCCTACAACCCCGTTCTGATGCGCTTCAACAGCCCTGACAGCCTGAGTCCGTTTGGCAACGGCGGAGTCAATGCGTATGGCTATTATGCGGGTGACCCGGTCAATCGATCCGATCCTACGGGACATGGACTCATTGATGATGTGCAGACGTACATCTACCTTGGCACAGCCCTTGTTACCGGCGTTTTTGGCCTTCTGACGGCTCGTTCGTCTATAAAGGCTGTGATAAAGGGAGTGAAGCTAGATCCCGAAGCAAACGCTGTCGATGCCCTCTCCCAGACTTCCGCGCTCAGAAGACCGGCGACCACGGTGGAAAAAGTCTCGGCAGCCATTGGTGTCGGAGCGCTGATTGCCAGTGCGACATGGACCGCCTCTTATATTGCAGGTAAGTTCGAGCGTGATTCACTGGCAGCTCGTACGCTGAGAAGCGTTGCTATAGTTGTTGTTGTCCCTGTCGTCGGGCTTCGTGGCTGGACGTATTATCGTTCCAGACCCTCAGCGCGAGCTGCAAAAAAAGCTTCGATGTCTAAGCAGAGCTCCTTAACTGGGTCTAATCGCATTCGATCCTCACGTTCAAGTATTCGAAGTGATGATCCAGAGATTCAAAACACTCATCTTTGAACATCCTCTTCGTTCTCTGCATAAACCCGGTCGCTGACATTTTTACCAGTAGACCTGCATCACGACTCGGGTCACGCTGAAGCTCTGACTTCGTCATCATCAGGGAACGATAATGGCCATTCTGTGCAGGTACACCTACGACCCGCTGGACCGTGTGTCCACATTGACGCCGTTGGCTCAGGCCGTCTTCAACCGGTTCTACAACGGCGAACAACTGATGACCGAGTTGCAGGGCGGCAGGCAAAGAACCTGTGTCCGCGCAGGCGGCCAGCTGCTGGCGCAGCAGAGTCGCGAGGGTGATGAAGTGATGACGACGATGCTCCCCGGTGACCAGCAAAACAGCGTTCTGCACGCGAGCGGTGCCATGCAGCAAGCAGATATTGCCTATTCGCCTTACGGTCATCGTGATGCTGTCCGGCCTGTCGCGGAGCTACCCGGTTTCAACGGCGAGCAGCCTGACACGCTGACCGGCCATTACCTGCTCGGCAATGGCTATCGCGCCTACAACCCGGTTTTGATGCGCTTCAACAGTCCGGACAGCATGAGCCCGTTTGGCAAGGGTGGGGTGAATGCGTATGCCTATTGTGTGGGGGATCCGGTTAATCGCACAGACCCTACAGGGCATGAGTCCTGGGAATTTTATGCAAGCTTGGCCATGGCTGTGGTGGGTGTTGCATTAGGCATTTATGCCTTTCCTAGAGTACGGAACGTTAAAGTGGTTGGGCCGACTATGCTTGCCGGATTTGGTGCTTCTTCCGCGACTACAGCATCTGCGCTTATGAATTATTACGATGTAGAGGGTGGCTCGGAACTGGGTTGGGCGGCTGTTGGTCTGGGTGCCTTGTCATTGGCCGGTGGTGCAATGTCCGCAAAATCCGCCTTTACTCGTGGCCGGGCTCGCGGCCCGACAAATAGCTCCGCGAGAGAGCTTCCAGATCACCACTCTGCGCCATCCGCTGCATCCACCGACAGGCCCCCAACTTACGACCAAGCGATGGAGCGTCCCAACGCGCCACCGCCCGTCTATGTCGAAGCGCCACCGCCCACCTATGCCGAGGCGATAGAGCTAGCTGAATTTCCTTCTCGGCCTGGTAATTCCTCGGTGCGGAGCAATTCGGCCTCACCTGCATTACCCGGTATTTCAATTGATGTTGCGCGTATCCGTGGGAGTGCCGGGTCGGTGCGCGAAACGGCAGTTTAATCTAAACCAGATTCCATTTCGTCAGGGACCTTCAGGGTAGATGTGTCTTCTGGAATTTTATCGCGCCTACAAACCCCTTTTGATGCGGTTCAACGGCGCCGAGAGCCTGAGTCCGTTTGGCCTGAAATCAGCATTGCGTCTCTCCACGCTCTACATGAACCTGGTCGCTGACATTTCTGCCAGTAGACCTGC
This sequence comes from Pseudomonas sp. P135, assembly GCF_020312125.1. Taxonomy (NCBI): domain Bacteria; kingdom Pseudomonadati; phylum Pseudomonadota; class Gammaproteobacteria; order Pseudomonadales; family Pseudomonadaceae; genus Pseudomonas; species Pseudomonas sp. P135. The sequence continues at coordinate 404,081 of NZ_JAGPYR010000006.1, read as the reverse complement.
ATCACGACTCGGGTCACGCTGAAGCTCTGACTTCGTCATCATCAAGGAACGATAATGGCCATTCTGTGCAGGTACACCTACGACCCGCTGGACCGTGTGTCCACATTGACCCCGTTAGCTCAGGCCGTCTTCAACCGGTTCTACAACGGCGAACAACTGATGACCGAGTTGCAGGGCGGCAGGCAAAGAACCTGTGTCCGCGCAGGCGGCCAGCTGCTGGCGCAACAGCTTCGGGAGGGCGATGAGGTCGTGACGACGATGATCGCCGGCGACCGTAACAATAGCGTTCTGCACGCGAGCGAAGCCGGGCAACAATCTGACGTTGTCTATACGCCATTCGGGCATCATCAAGCCGTGCAGGCTAGTGCAGAGCTACCCGGTTTCAACGGCGAGCAGCCTGACCCGCTGACCGGCCATTACCTGCTCGGCAATGGCTATCGCGCCTACAACCCGGTTTTGATGCGCTTCAACAGTCCTGACAGCATGAGCCCGTTTGGCAAGGGCGGGTTGAATGCGTATGCGTATTGTGTGGGTGATCCGGTCAATCGGGTTGATCCGACGGGGCATTTCTCGGCGTTGGCTGCTTTGATATCAGGCATTGTACTTAGTGCTGCCGGAGCGGGCGCAATAGCGACGGCTGCCGGGCTCAAGGATTCGGACAGTACGCTCGGTACCACGCTCACCGTCGTCGGGAGCATCTCTTTGATGGCCGGCTTGGGGGCATTTGCTACGACGGGTTTCAAGTTAAAACAGACGAGCGTCAAGTTAAAACAAATGAGAGCCAAGATTAAAACAGGCAAGAGGGAGGCGAGTGATTTGGCGTCCGCTAGAAAACAATCGAGCGCTCGCCATGCTGAGGCATTGACTCGCCAGGCTGATGAATTGACTCGCCATGCTGATGAATTGAAGGGCCCCCCCGCATCTTCTGACAGTGCACTTACGTTTCGATTAGAGCTTATGGAGGCCGACGTCATGAAGAACGGTCCTTACGATTACTATTCTTCCAGCTTTCTTGACCCGGTTATGCTCAATAAAATACGAGATAAAGATGCGAAACGCGTTGTAGTACTTGATTCGACTAGTAGGCCCCCTGGTTTACTGACTTTGACGCGTATCGATGATGGTCAGACGCTTCGCACTAAAGCACACGCGATCAGGGAGATAACGTGAGTGGCATTGAAATTACCGGGAGGGATCAATATGCATCGCTGTTGCGGGACTAAAGAGGTCAGTCTCATCTAACTATAAAAGCAGACTCCGCTCATGTCTGTTGTCACGGCCCGCACGGTAAACGAAGGCTTGGGCTAGCCGGGGTTTCAAGTATGTATCATGTGCCTGTCAGTCATTCTTTCAGAACGGTCCACTCTCGTAGCATGTCCTGTTCTCTATAGTCAGCTGACAGGCTCCCTTCTCCTGCAAATAGCGCCCCCCAATGAACCCTCCCTCTCGCACACAGTCGCATACTCACGCTATTCTCTCGCCCTGATCACGTCCGCATCCGGCAGTCGCACAAGGAGTCTGCATGCCCGTTCGTATTTCAAGACTGGTTACGTTCGGTCTGGCCGCTGCCTTGGCGGCGCTGGCGGGCTGTGGCGAGGAAAAACCGGCGGCGCCCGAACTGCCCAGGGTTTACGTGCAGACGGTAAAAAGTGCCGACTTCGCCGCCAGTGTCGCCCTGACCGGTGATGTTCAGGCGCGGGTGCAGACCCGCCTGTCTTTCCGGGTCAATGGCAAGATCATTCAGCGTAACGTCGATGTGGGCGACCGGGTCACTGCCCGGCAGGTGCTGGCGCGGCTCGATCCGAAGGATCTGCAGACCAATGTCGATTCGGCCGCTGCTGCCGTGGCGGCCGAGCAGGCCCGCGTGAGCCAGTCCCGCGCTGCGTTTGTCCGTCAGCAAAAGCTGCTGCCCAAGGGTTATACCAGTCGCAGCGAATATGACTCGGCCCAGGCCGCCGTGCGTGGCAGCGAGAGTTCGTTGAAAGCGGCGCAGGCGCAACTGGCCAATGCTCGCGAGCAACTGGGTTATACCGCTCTGGTCGCTGACGCGCCGGGTGTGATCACCGCGCGTCAGGCTGAAGTCGGGCAAGTGGTGCAGGCCACCATGCCGATTTTCGATCTGGCGCGCGACGGTGATCGCGATGCGGTGTTCAATGTCTACGAGTCGCTGTTCGTTCAGCCGCCGACCAATCAGGCCGTGCAGGTCACGTTGCTCGATAACCCGAACATCAAGGTCAGCGGCAAAGTGCGCGAAGTGACCCCGGCGGTGTCGGCGCAGACCGGTACCTTGCAGATCAAGATTGCCCTGGACCCGCTGCCGGAAGGCATGGACCTGGGCTCGGTGGTCAGCGTGGCGCTGAGCGCACCGGCCAACGCCAGTGTCGAGTTGCCATGGGCGGCGCTGACCAAGGACCTCGGCGAACAGTTGGGCAAGCCTGCCGTATGGGTGGTGGACGAGCAGGGCAAGGTCAATCTGCGCAAGGTCACCGTTACCCGTTACCTGACGTCCAAAGTCATCATTGGCGACGGGCTCAAGAGTGGAGAGAAAGTTGTGGTGGCAGGCGGACAGTTGTTACACCCGGACATGCAGGTCGACATTGCCGAACAGCCCAAACCACAGAATGCACAGGTGCAGCCATGAAGCGTCGGTCATGTCTGTTGCTGGGCAGCCTGCTGTTGAGCGGCGTTTTATTGAGTGGCTGTGGCAAAGATGAAGCACCTCCCGAGCCGGTGCGTCCCGTCGTGTTTGTCGAAGTCCGGCCTGAGTCGAATCAGGATTTCGGGCGTTTCGCCGGCAATATCCAGGCGCGTTATCAAAGTGTGCTGGGCTTTCGTGTCGCGGGGCGCATTGCCCGGCGCGATGTTGACGTAGGCGCTGAAGTCAAGAAAGGCGACTTGCTGGCAACCCTCGATCCGACCGATCAGCAGAACACGGTGCGTGCCCGGCAGGGCGACCTGGCCAATGTTCAGGCGCAGTTGATCAACGCCCAGGCCAATGCTCGGCGCCAGCAGGAGCTGTTCGATCGCGGCGTCGGTGCCCAGGCGCAACTGGACATCGCCCTGACCGACCTGAAGACCGCCAGCTCGTCGCAGGAGCAGGCCAAAGCCGCGGCTCAACAGGCCCGCGACCAATTAAGCTACAGCGAGCTGCGCAGTGATCACGATGCGGTGGTTACCGAGTGGAAAGTCGAAGCCGGACAGGTGGTGACAGCCGGTCAGGAAGTCGTGACCCTGGCGCGGCCGGACATCAAGGAAGCGGTGATCGACCTGCCCGATACATTGGCCGACCAGTTACCGTCCGACGTGGTCTTCACCGTCGCCAGTCAGCTCAATCCGGAAGTGAACACCACTGCCACCATTCGCGAAATCGAACCCCAGGCCGACCGCACCACACGTACGCGCCGTGCGCGTCTGTCGCTGGCGCAAACGCCAGCGGCGTTCCGGCTGGGCACGGCCATCAGCGTGACGCTCAGCTCGACCATCACGCCGCGCATGCGTCTGCCGATCAATGCCCTGCAGGAAGTCGATGGCAAACGCCAGGTCTGGATCGTCGACTCGCAGAGCCAGACGGTGAACCCCAGAGCGGTGACTATTGCCAGCCGTGACAGCGACTCCTTCGTGCTGACCGATGGCGTCAAAGCGGGTGAAAAAGTGGTGAGCGCGGGCGTCAACAGCCTCAAGCCGGGCCAGAAAGTCAAAGTCGATGAGGAAAGCCCGCGATGAAAGGAAATTTCAATCTGTCCGAGTGGGCCATCAAGCATCAGTCGTTCGTCTGGTACCTGATGTTCGTCGCGCTGTTGATGGGCGTGTTTTCCTACATGAAGCTGGGCCGCGAGGAAGACCCATCCTTCACCATCAAGACCATGATTATCCAGACCCGCTGGCCGGGCGCGACGGTGGACGAGACCCTCGAGCAGGTCACCGACCGGATCGAGAAGAAGCTCGAAGAGCTGGACTCGCTGGACTACGTGAAGAGCTATACCCGACCGGGCGAGTCCACGGTTTTCGTGTACTTGCGTGATACGACCAATGCCAAGGCGATACCGGAAATCTGGTATCAGGTGCGCAAGAAAGTCGATGACATCCGTGGCCAGTTCCCGCAGGGGCTGCAAGGCCCGTCGTTCAACGACGAGTTCGGCGATGTGTACGGCTCGATCTATGCGTTTACCGCCGACGGTTTCTCGATGCGTCAGTTGCGTGACTACGTCGAGAAGGTTCGCGCCGACATCCGTGACGTGCCCGGCCTGGGCAAGGTCGAGATGATCGGTCAGCAGGACGAAGTGCTGTACCTGAACTTCTCGACACGCAAACTCGCGGCATTGGGCATCGATCAGAGCCAGGTGGTGCAAAGCCTGCAATCGCAGAACGCGGTGACGCCCGCCGGGGTGATCGAAGCCGGGCCGGAGCGGATCTCGGTACGCACCTCCGGGCAGTTCGCTTCCGAGAAGGATCTGGCTGCCGTCAATCTGCGCATCAATGACCGTTTTTACCGTCTGAGCGACATTGCTGACATCACCCGTGGCTACACCGATCCGCCCAAGCCGCTGTTCCGCTTCGATGGCAAACCGGCGATCGGCCTGGCCATCGCGATGCAGAAGGGCGGCAATATCCAGTCGTTCGGCAAGGCGCTGCATGAACGTATGGACGCTACGACGGCGGAGCTGCCAGTCGGCATTGGCGTGCACAAGGTGTCGGATCAGGCCGAAGTGGTGAACAAGGCCGTGGGCGGCTTCACCAGCGCGTTGTTCGAGGCGGTGATTATCGTGCTGTTGGTCAGCTTCGTCAGCCTCGGGTTTCGCGCGGGGTTGGTGGTCGCGTGCTCGATTCCGCTGGTACTGGCGATGGTGTTTGTGTTCATGGAATACAGCGGCATCACCATGCAACGGATTTCCCTCGGCGCACTGATCATCGCCCTCGGCCTGCTGGTGGATGACGCCATGATTACCGTGGAAATGATGGTCACACGGCTGGAAATGGGGGAATCCAAGGAGCAGGCCGCGACGTACGCCTACACCTCGACCGCGTTCCCGATGCTCACCGGTACGCTGGTGACCGTGGCCGGCTTTGTGCCGATCGGTCTGAACAACAGCTCGGCGGGGGAATACACCTTCACGCTGTTTGCCGTGATTGCCGTGGCGATGCTGGTGTCGTGGGTGGTTGCCGTGTTGTTTGCGCCGGTGATCGGCGTGCACATTCTGAGCGCCAACATCAAGCCCAAATCCGAAGAGCCGGGGCGCATAGGCCGGGCATTCAACGGCAGCATGCTCTGGGCCATGCGTCATCGCTGGCTGGCGATTGCCATCACGGTCGGGTTGTTCGCTGCATCGCTGTTCTCCATGCAGTTCGTGCAGAACCAGTTCTTCCCGTCTTCGGACCGCCCGGAAATTCTGGTCGACCTGAACCTGCCACAGAACGCCTCGATCAACGAAACGCGCAAGCTGGTCGATCGTTTTGAAGCGAGCCTCAAGGACGATCCGGACATCGAGCGCTGGAGCACCTACATCGGCCAGGGCGCGTTGCGTTTCTACCTGCCGCTCGATCAGCAACTGGAAAATCCGTTTTACGCCCAGCTGGTCATTGTCAGCAAAGGCCTGGAAGAGCGCGGCGCGTTGACTGCCCGTCTGCAAAAGCGCCTGCGTGATGACTTCGTCGGCATCGGGTCGTATGTGCAGGCGCTGGAAATGGGCCCGCCGGTGGGTCGTCCGTTGCAGTATCGCGTCAGCGGCGAGAACATCGACAAGGTGCGTCAGCACGCCATCGAGCTGGCCACGCTGCTTGATCACAACCCACATGTGGGCGAAGTGATCTACGACTGGAACGAGCCGGGCAAGGTGCTGCGCATCGACATCAACCAGGACAAGGCCCGGCAGCTGGGTCTGTCGTCCGAGGACGTCGCCAAGCTGATGAACAGCGTGGTCAGCGGCTCTACCGTGACTCAGGTGCGTGATGACATCTACCTGATCAACGTGGTCGGACGTGCTGAAGACGCCGAGCGGGGTACGCCGGAAACCCTGCAGAACCTGCAAATCGTGACACCGACCGGCACGTCGATCCCGCTGCTGGCGTTTGCCACGGTCGGTTACGAGCTGGAGCAGCCATTGGTCTGGCGCCGCGATCGCAAGCCGACCATCACTGTGAAAGGCGCCGTCCGCGACGCGATTCAGCCGACTGATCTGGTCAAGCAGTTGCAACCGGAAATCGACAAGTTTGCCGCGGGTCTGCCGGTCGGCTACAAGGTTGCAACCGGCGGTACGGTCGAAGAAAGCAGCAAGGCACAGGGGCCGATTGCCAGCGTTGCGCCGCTGATGCTGTTCCTCATGGCGACGTTCCTGATGATTCAGTTGCACAGCATTCAGAAGATGTTCCTGGTGGCCAGTGTCGCGCCCCTCGGCCTGATAGGCGTGGTGCTTGCGCTGATCCCGACGGGGACGCCGCTGGGGTTCGTGGCGATTCTCGGGGTGCTGGCGCTGATCGGCATCATCATCCGCAACTCGGTGATTCTGGTGACCCAGATCGATGCCTATGAGAAAAGTGGTTATCTGCCGTGGGACGCCGTGGTCGAAGCCACCGAGCATCGTCGTCGTCCGATCCTGCTGACCGCGGCCGCGGCCAGCCTGGGCATGATTCCAATCGCCCGTGAGGTGTTCTGGGGGCCGATGGCCTACGCCATGATCGGCGGCATCATCATCGCCACGCTGCTGACCCTGCTGTTCCTGCCCGCGTTGTACGTGGCCTGGTACCGCATCAAGGAGCCGACCGACGAACAGCGTCGCGAAGCGGCTGACAAGGATGAAGGCGAGCACGCGCAGCCGGCGCATTGAGTCTGGCGTGCCCTGCCGCCTGTGACAGGGGGCAGGGCTGCTGACGCGGTAATCAGTCGTTCCCGTCGGCGTCTTCGGCGTCGATCGTGGACAGGCTGAGGTTGGCGAACCGTACAGGGCCGTACGGTGAGGCCAGTCTTGAGTTTGAAAACGCGAGGATAAAAGCTTCTGACGGAGCCGATATGTTCAGGAAGAAGTCCTCAAGCAATTCTCCGAACTTGATATCGCCGGAAATGTGTTCCCATTGCTGGGTTGCGAGGCCGATGACCGGGGATAGATTCATCGCGCCTTCCTGATTGTAGCCACCCACGGCTATAACAAAAAGCACCTCATCCAGGCGCAGGTCTGCGCTCATCACATCGAATTCGATATGCAGGGTCTTCGTCCGCAGATCGACGATGGACTGGCTGATTGCCACTCCAATGTTCAGTTTAATGCTTTGACCTGCGCCTTCCCCCATCGGCTTGAAGTCTGGCTCAAAGTCCTCCGGTGTTACCCAGTGGGCAAGGCCGTCGCTGAAGTCGCCGTTCTGCACATATTCATTCGCCATGATCAGTTCCTTTGATCGGTTGATGTCAGGTCCATTGTCAGCCGTATGCAAGTACTGCTGTGCAACGATGCTAAAGCTTGCGTGGCCAGGGCGATACTGTCAGAAGTGACAGTACACCGGCTTCACAACGCCGGACATCACTGACGCCGCCAGACACTTGCCAGCCATGGTTGCTGCTCCCTCGGCAGCCCGGCGGGACGGTAGTAGTGCTCCAGTTCGACAAAGCCGGCTTCGGTCAGCAATTTTCGCCATGATTCCAGGTCGTGATAAGCGCCGTAACGTTCGCCGTTCCAGCCTTCCTGATTCTCACCGCGCGGATTGGAGCTGAACAGCACGCCGCCCGGTTTGAGCGTGGCATGCAACTGACGCAGGACGCGCGGCAGCTCCTGTTTGGGGATGTGGAATAACACTGCATTGGCGAAGAGGCCATCGAAGCGGCCTTGCGGCAGGTCGAGTTCGAGGAAGTTTTGCTGCAACACTTCGCAGCCGGTCTCGGCGCGGGCCATCTCGGCGAAACGTTCGGAGCCGTCGAGCCCGACCGCCACATGGCCCATCGCGGTAAACGCCTTCAGATCACGCCCCGGCCCGCAGCCGAAGTCGAGAATCTGCCAGGGCGTCGGTCCTTCGATATGGCGCAGCAGCGCGTCGATATTCTGGCTGACGTCGTGGTCGCGGGTGCCTGCGCGGAAGTCGTCGGCCACACTGTTGTAGTTGCCGAGGGTCGCGGCGGTGATCTGCGCAAGGGTCTGTGGGTCGAGTTTCATCAAGGGCGGTCCGGTAAGGGAAGACTGCCAATATACCCTCGCTGCGTGGCGGCTGCTCAGCGCCTGTCGAAGCTGCGTGCCAATCGGTCGCCGCCCAGTTGCACCAGCGCGACGACCGCAACCAGCAAGACGATCACGGTCAGCATCACCTGCGTGTCGAAGCGCTGATAGCCATAGCGATAGGCAATATCGCCCAACCCGCCTGCGCCGATGGCACCGGCCATGGCCGATGAATTGATCATGGTCACCAAGGTAATGGTGAAGCCGCCGACGATGCCGGGCCGCGCTTCCGGCAGCAGCACATGCCAGATGATGTGCCAGCGCCGACAGCCCATCGCCTGCGCCGCCTCGACCAGGCCGTGATCGACTTCGCGCAGGCTGACTTCGGCGATCCGCGCAAAGAATGGCGTGGCGGCAATGGTCAGCGGCACGACCGCTGCCCAGACCCCATAGGTGGTGCCGACAATCATCCGGGTGAACGGAATCAGTGCGACCATCAGGATCAAGAACGGAATCGAGCGAAACAGGTTCACGAAGCCGCCCAGCACGCGGTTGATCCCCGGTGCTGCGTAGATGCCGCCTTTGGAACTGGTCACCAGAATCACCGCCAGCGGGATGCCCAGCAGCAGTGCGATCAATGACGACACACCGACCATCAGGAAGGTATCGAGGGTGCCTTGCAGCAAGCGATCAACCCACATAACCCAATACCTCCGCGCGTGGCGCCAGTGTGCGGGCGCGCGCCAGTAGCTCGTCCCGACTGTGTGGCGAGCCGGCAACCGACAGAATGAGATGCCCGATGGCCCGGTCCTGAATGCGCTCGACGCCGCCTTGCAGCAACTCCACCTTGCCGCCCAGTGCCGTGAACAGCGCCGCCAGATCCGGCCCTTCAGCGCTGACGCCGGTGAAATGCACGTCCAGCAGCAGGGCCGCATCGGGTCGTTGCGGCTGATCGCTCAGGCGCTCGGCCCACTCTTTCGGCAGTCCGGTTTGCAGCGGCGCCAGCAGGGTTTTGCTGACGTCGTGCTGCGGGTCGCCAAACACCTGCCATACCGGCCCCTGCTCGACGATTCGTCCCTGTTCCAGCACCACGACGCGGTGACAGATATCACGGATGACCGCCATTTCATGGGTGATCAGCACGATGGTCAGGCCCAGGCGCTGGTTGATCTCGCGCAGCAGGCCGAGGATCGACTGGGTGGTTTCCGGGTCCAGTGCCGAAGTGGCTTCGTCGCACAACAGAATCGCCGGGTCGTGCACCAGCGCGCGAGCGATGCCGACACGCTGTTTCTGCCCGCCGGACAGTTGCGCGGGATACGCCTTGTGCTTGTCCTGCAACCCCACCAGCTCCAGCAACTGCGCGACCTTGCGCGCGCGTTGCTCCCTGGGCACGCCGGCGACCTTGAGCGGCAGTTCGACGTTCTGCCAGACGGTCTTGGCGGACATCAGGTTGAAGTGCTGGAAGATCATGCCGATGCGTCGGCGCAGCTCCACCAGCTTGTCTTCGTTGAACTCGCCGATGTCCACCTGATCGATCAATACGCGACCGTTGCTCGGTTGCTCCAGGCGATTGATGGTGCGGATCAACGAGGATTTGCCTGCGCCGCTGCGGCCGATGATGCCGAAGATCTCGCCGTGCTGGACGGCCAGATCGATATTGCCCAGCGCCTCCACCGGGCCTTGCTTGCCGTGATAGGTCTTGCCCAGGTTGATGAAGCGCACATGCGCGCGATTCAGCTCCGGATGCAGCTCGGCCTGTTGCGCCCGTTGACCTGCGCCCGTTGTGTCGAGTGGCCGTTGGCGTTGTGCGGTTGCGGTCATTCTTTCCACCCGGCCTGGTAAAGCTTGCCGTTGACCTTGTCCAGTGAGGCGCGGACGACCGGCGAGTGCTGATAAATGTCGACGAATTTCGCCAGACGCGGATCATCCTTGTGGTCAGGCTTGATCACGAACTGAATCACGTATTCCGGGTGATCCAGACCGTCGAACAGGATCGCCGAGTCGGCGGGAAAGGTCTTGGCCAGACGGATGTAGGCGGGGTAGCCCTGCACCAGATCGGCATCGTCGTAGGCTCGCACCAGTTGCACGGCTTCGACCTGAATGAGCTTGAGTTTTTTCGGGTTGGCGGTGATGTCTTCCTCGGTGGCCTTGTAACCAACACCTTCCTTGAGCGTGACCAGCCCGGCCTTGGCCAACAGTTGCAGGCCGCGTCCGCTGTTGATCGGGTCATTGGCGATGGCCACTGTAGCGCCGGTCGGCAGTTCGTCGAAGCGCTTGTACTTCTTCGAGTACAGACCCACGTTGTTGATGATTCCCGGGGCGTAGGGCACCAGGCCGAACCCGGCGGCTTCGTTGGCATTGGTCAGAAACGGGATGTGCTGAAAGTAGTTCACGTCGATATCGCCAGCAGCGAGGCTGACGTTGGGCGCGATCCAGTCGGTGAACTCTACCAGCTCGACCTTCAGGCCCTGCCTGGCGGCTTCTTCGACAGCGGCTTCCAGCGGTATGGCGAAAGCTGCCGTGGTGCCGACCTTCAGGGGTTTGTCGTCGGCGTAAGCGGTCAGGGTCAACAGGCCGAGGGCCAGTGCAGCGAGTGTTTTGCTCATGATGCGGTCCTTTTAAAAATCCCTAAGTCTCGTCCCCACGCCTTGTGCTTATCGCTCCCACAAGGCCTGTGTACAACGCCAAGCGCTTCAGCGTGGGGGCGCATGTCGTCATCAAATACGGCGGCGTGCCGCCCCCGCAGCGCATCGGTCCTGTGGGAGCGAGCTTGCTCGCGAATAGGCCAGTGCAGACACAAAAAACAGGGCGTCTGGACAATCGCTTTCGCGAGCAAGCTCGCTTCCACAAAGCCTGTGCACAACGCCAAGCGCTTCAGCGTTGGGGCGCATGTCGTCATCAACTACGGCGGTGTGCCGCCCCCGCAGCGCATCGGTCCTGTGGGAGCGAGCTTGCTCGCGAAGAGGCCAGTGCAGCCACAGAAAACAGGGCGTCTGGACAATCGCTTTCGCGAGCAAGCTCGCTCCCACAAAGCCTGTGCACAACGCCAAGCGCTTCAGCGTGGGCGCGCATGTCGTCATCAAATACGGCGGCGTGCCGTCCCCGCAGCACATCGGTCCTGTGGGAGCCAACTTGCTCGCGAATAGGCCAGTGCAGACACAAAAAACAGGGCGTCTGGACAATCGCTTTCGCGAGCAAGCTCGCTCCCACAAAGCCTGTGTACAACGCCAAGCGCTTCAGCGTGGGGGCGCATGTCGTCATCAAATACGGCGGCGTGCCGTCCCCGCAGCGCATCGGTCCTGTGGGAGCGAGCTTGCTCGCGAATAGGCCAGTGCAGCCACAGAAAACAGGGCGTCTGGACAATCGCTTTCGCGAGCAAGCTCGCTCCCACAAGGCCTGTGTACAACGCCAAGCGCTTCAGCGTTGGGGCGCATGTCGTCATCAGATACGCCGGTGTGCCGCCCCCGCAGCGCATCGCTCCCACAAAGCCTGTGTACAACGCCAAGCGCTTCGGCGTGGGGCGCATGTCTTCATCAAATATGTCGGTGTGCCGCCCCCGCATGCCGTTGCGGTAAACGGTCGGTGCCTTGCGGAAACAGTTTTTTGCGCAAGCTGCCCTCCTGGTAAGCAGTCTTGTAAGACCCACGGCGTTGCAGCTCCGGGATCACCAGATCAATGAAGTCCTCGTAACTTTCCGGGGTGACGATGCGGGTCAGGTTGAAGCCGTCCAGGCCGGTTTCCTCGATCCACGATTCCAGCTCGTCGGCGACCTGTTCGGGCGAGCCGATCAAGGTGATGTAACGGCCGCCCAAGGCGTGCTGGTCGAGCAGTTTCTGGCGCGTCCAGTCGTTGTTTTTCAGGTTTTTGGTCGCGGACTGAATGGCGTTGTTTTTCACGTACTGAATGGGTTCGTCCAGTTCGTACTGAGAAAAATCGATGCCCGTAGATGCGGCGAAGTGCGCCACGCCAGCTTCGGCGCTGGCATGGCGGCGGTATTCGGCGTGTTTCTCCCGAGCCAGTGCTTCAGTGGCGGCGACGATCACGTTCAGGCCCATGAACACCTTGATGTCCTCCGGGTTGCGCCCGGCCTGCACGGCACTGGCGCGCACCTTGTCGACCTGCTCGCGGGTCGCGGCCTTGTTCTGCCCGCTGATGAACACGCACTCGGCGTTCTGTCCGGCAAACTGCAGGCCGCGCTCCGAGCTGCCAGCCTGAAACAGCACCGGCGTGCGTTGCGGCGACGGTTCGCAGAGGTGATAACCCTCGACCTGATAGAACTCGCCCTGATGCCGGACCTTGTGGACCTTGCCTGGCTGGGCGTAGACGCGTTGCTCGCGGTCGTTGATCACGGCATCGTCTTCCCAGCTGCCTTCCCAGAGCTTGTAAAGCACCTCCAGGTACTCGTCGGCCTGATCGTAACGGCGGTCATGTTCGTTCTGCTCGCTGAGGCCCATGGCCCGCGCTGCGCTGTCGAGGTAACCGGTGACGATGTTCCAGCCCACCCGGCCACGGCTCAGGTGATCCAGTGTCGACATGCGCCTGGCGAACAGATAGGGCGCGTCGTAGGTCAGGTTGGCGGTCAGGCCGAAGCCCAGGTGTCTGGTGACCCCGGCCATGGCCGAGACCAGCAGCAGCGGGTCGTTGACCGGTAACTGGATCGCCTCCTTGAGGGTGACGTCCACCGAGTTCTGATAGACGTCATACACGCCCACGATGTCGGCGATGAACAGGCCGTCGAACAGCCCGCGTTCCAGCAGTTTTGCCAGCTCAGTCCAGTATTCCAGGCTGTTGAATTGCGTCGAGGTGTCGCGTGGATGGGTCCACAGGCCATGGTTGATATGGCCGATGCAGTTCATGTTGAACGCATTGAGGAGGATCTTTTTACGCGCCATCAGATCGTTCCCCGCAGGGGCGGGTTAGTCTCATTGAGGTAGTAATTGCCGATGGCGTGAAACTTCCAGCGCACCGGGTCATGCAGCGTATGCACGCGCGCATTGCGCCAGTGGCGATCCAGGCCGTGTTCCGCCAGTGTGGATTGACTGCCCGCCAGCTCGAACAGCGTGCTGCCGGCTGCCAGGGAAATCTCCGTGCTGATGGCGCGCGCTTCGGCCACGGCTATCGAGGCGGCGGCGACGGTCTCGGCATTGCTGTCGGCCTGAGCGACATCCAGAAATTCCCCGGCGCGCTCGAGCAGTGCTTCGGCGGCATGCAGGCGAATACCCAGCTTGCCGAAGCTGTGCAGGGTCAGCGGGTCGTCCACGGCCTTTTCGATGCCCGAATCGATCCATGGCCGGGTACGCGTCTGCACGAACGTCAGGGCGTCCTCGAAGGCCGCTCGGGCAATGCCGGTGTCGATCGCAGCGTGGAGAATCTGCGCCAGCGGCCCGACCGTGGTAGGGCGCTGGAAGGCGCTCTGGAACGGCACCACATCGTTGGCGCTGACATACACATTGTCGAACACCACCGAGCCACTGCCGGTGGTGCGCTGCCCGAAACCGCTCCAGTCGTCGATGACGCTCAGCCCCTCGCTGTCGTGCGGCACGAACACCAGTTGCTGCACACCTTCATCGTCAATCACCGAGGTGGGGATACGTTGCGCATACAGCGCGCCGGTGGCGTAGAACTTGCGGCCGTTGATGCGATAACCGTCCCCGTCGCGGCTCAGGCGAGTGGTGCGGTCATGTGCGGTTCTGGTCCCCAGTTCGGCCAGCGCATTGCCGAAGCGTAAGCCCGCCAGTGCCTCGGCGTACAAGCGCGCCTGTTGCTGCGGACTGCCGTTCACACGCAGCACTTCCAGAGCGTAAAAATGGTTTTGTGGAATCTGACCCAGCGAGCCATCGGCTTCGGAAATCAGCTGGATCACCTTGGCCAGGGTGACATTGGAAACACCTGCGCCGCCGAACGCTTGCGGCACACTGATGCCCCACAGACCGGACTGGCTGAACAGGTCGAGTTCGGCATGCGGCAAACGGCGCTCGCGATCGCGTTGCGCGCTGTCGGTTTTCAATTGCAGGGCCAGTTCGCGGGCTATATGCAGGGCCTGAGCGTCACTGGTGATCAGCGCTGCGTTATCGCGCGCTTTTGGGTTGGAACTCATGAAGGGGTTTCTCCAGTGGTCTGGTTCAGATCCAGGAATGGCGAGCAGGCAGGGTGCCGTTCAAATGCCAGGTGCCGACCGCGTGGTATTTCCAGCGCACCGGGTCATGCAGGGTGTGGACGCGCGCGTTGCGCCAGTGGCGGTCGAGATTGAACTCGGCCAGGGTCGCGCGGCTGCCGGCCAGTTCGAACAGCTTCTCGCTGGCCAGCAGCGAGATTTCGGTAGTCAGTACCTTGGCCCGCGCGACCGCGATGGAGGCGCGGGCTGCCGAGTGCTCATCGATGGGGGCAGCGCTGATCTCGTCGAGCTCCTGACCCGCCTCGCGCAGCAGCGCTTCTGCCGCGTGCAGTTCGAGTTTCAGCTTGCCGATGTCGGCAATCACGTAGAGGTCATCGCTGGCGCGCTCGACATTGGCGTCGACCCACGGGCGGGATTTCTCGCGTACAAAGGCAATCGCATCGTCGATGGCGCCGCGCGCAATACCCGCGTCGATTGCGGCCTGGATCAGTTGCGAAACGGCGCCCTGAATGTTCGGCGTCAGGGACAGGCGCCAGTTATCGACCACCAGCCCGGCGTCCACCGGCACGTTGTCGAGCAGCACCGTGCCGCTGGCGGTTGTGCGCTGGCCAAAGCCCGACCAGTCATCAACGATGCGCAGGCCCGGTGTGCCGCGCTCGATGAAGGCCATGATCTGCCGGCCTTGATCATCCAGCGCCTTGACTGCGACCCAATGCGCGAACAGCGCGCCGGTGGAATAGAACTTCTGTCCGGTAATGGCAAGGCGGTCGCCATTGGCGGTGATCCGCGCCTTGAGTTCCAGGGTGTTTTTGGTGCCACGCTCAGGGCCTGCATTGCCGATGCGCCAACCGTCCAGCACGCTCTGGAACAGCGCTTTCTTCTGCTGCTCGGTGGCGCTGCTCTGCAGCAGGTGCAGAATGCCGAACTGGTTTTGCGGAATTTGTCCCAGTGCCGGATCGGCAGCAGAAATGATCCTGAAAACTTCGGCTACCGTGACGAACGATACTTGCGGGCCGCCGTACGCGCGCGGGATGGAAATACTGCCCAGTCCGCTACGGGTGAACTGTTCGATTTCAGCCCATGGCAAGGCGCGTTGTCTGTCGCGATTGGCGGCGTTGACCTGCGCGGCCGCGGCCAGTTCATGGGCTGCTGCAATGGCTTGCGCGTCGTTTTGCAACACGCTGGCCTTCAGCAGGCGGGGGGCAACGTCAGGCTCTTGTGGAGCCTCGACGCTGTGGGCCGCTACCGTCGCCGGATCAGACTCGCGTCGCTCACCGTCAATCGATACGACCCTGGGTTTATCCACAGGGGTAGTTGTGAAAGGGACCATCGGAACCTCGTAGCAGTAGGCCGCATCAGGTGCGGCTGGAAAACATCACGATGTCCGGTGGTCCGGTGTATATACCCTAAGCGTGTATAAAAGTTTTTAAAACGTGCTTTTTGGAATAAGCATAGACAGTTATTGTCAATTGCCACTGCCCGTTCGTGTACTCACCTTGCGTCACGCAAGATGTAAGACGCCTGCGCAGAACCAAGTACGGATGAAACACGGCGGATGCCTGAGCGACGTTGAACTTTCTTACACGCCTGGCCAATGTTTAATACAGGTAATGAGCGTGAATGAATAACGCTTCGTTTTTAGAGTGATCCGTGCGGTGCTGTCTATCAAGCAGTATCGTTAGCGAAGCGGTGTGTTCGACGTGCCGTCCTCAGGCATTCAATGCCCCAGCGGTTGGATCCTTATTATACGGGGTGGTGCCCAGAGCGAGTTGTTGCCTACCCGGTCGATCACACAGTAACTCACTTCCAGCCGTTGCTCGTCTCCGCCTTCGCGTATCAACTCAGGCGGTACAACCAAATCGACCGGCTCACCGATATCGTCGGCGGTGAGCGGCGGCAGGTCCATGCGCAGATCGCCCCAACGTATGGTGATCTCGTCGTGAACAGCCATGTTCAGATAAGGCTCGATGGTCATCGGCAAGCCGCCTTCCAGGTGTCTGCGCGACAGGCCGTGGCGTATGACCGATGGCGCAACATAGAGCGGCGCCAGCCCCTGGTTTTCTTCCGTGCTGGCGCTGACCAGCAGCCCTCCCGGGGCGTCCAGCTTGACCCATAGCTTGCGGCAGGGCGAGGTGACGGGCACTCCGCCGATCTTCATGACCCGGTAGTAGGTTCTCGCCTTGCCATTCTGCAGAAAGCTTTCCGGCACACGTAGGACGACAGGCTTGCCGACGTCAGATGCCTTCAAAATTGTTGACGCGACGTAACAGCCGTCCCAAAACAGTTCGATCAGATCGCCCTCTTCCATGCTGCCGTAGGGGTCCACATGAACGACGAGTTGAGAGGCGTTCCTCACGCCTATGCCATGTCGGCTGGCCAGCGGAACAGCAGGGATCGGCAAGCTCATAGGGCTGGCTTTGCAAGTGTTTTGACTCATGTCGGGGTGCTCCTGATAATCAATAGTTCAAGTAAAGATTCGTCATAAGTTGTCATGTTCAAGTAATAAAATGTGCGGTTCAGGCAGGGGGATAAGTACCTTAAATATCCAAGTTATGGCAAACATTACAAACGGTATGAAATGCGTGCTTGAAACTTTGCGGTCTCACTGGAATGAGTGAAGTCAGTGAGCTAATGGGCTTTGCGGGCACTTGTCAATGTGCGAAGTGCATTTGAGGGTTGTTTACTTGAAAACCGGAGACTTCCTACGCTGTATGTTTGGAACCGTTGACTCCTCACTAAACAACCGTCCTACCACAAAGTATCAATGGCAGCAGGCCGTAACCGACAGGACAACGCACGGAAGGGAAAGTCTGGCAAGACGGGCACACAGCGGCGCAGCCGGCTACGAATCCAGGCGCAAAACGGGCGTACGCTAATTTTATTATTTCGATGATTTTTCGGAAAATTACGCGGGAATTCAGCAAGGATATTGAACGATTAATCCTTCCAGAAATGTAAGAAAAAAGCAGCGCCGCTGAATGGACGCTGCTTTTTGCGCAGGCTGATCGTCCTGATCAGGAGCGGGTACGCTCGAGAAACTGCCTTGTGCGTTCTTCTTTCGGGTTGGCGAACAGCGCTTTGGCTTCGCCTTGCTCCACGATCACTCCCTTGTCGATGAAGATCACCCGGTTGGCAACCTCCCGCGCAAAGCTCATCTCGTGAGTGACGATGACCATGGTGCGCTTCTCTTCAGCCAGAGCGCGGATGGTCGTCAGCACCTCACCGACCAGCTCCGGGTCCAGGGCCGAGGTCGGCTCGTCGAACAGGATCACTTGCGGCTCCATCGCCAGCGCCCGTGCAATCGCCACACGCTGTTGCTGCCCGCCGGACAGGCGTCGCGGGTAAGCGTCTTCCTTGCCGCTCAGGCCGACCTTGGCGAGCAGCTTTCTGCCCAGCGCCTCGGCGGCTTCACGGGCCACCTTCTTGACCACCACCGGGCCTTCGATGACATTTTCCAGAGCGGTGCGATGCGGAAACAGATTGAAGTTCTGAAAGACGAACCCGACCTGCTGACGCAACTGGCGGATCAAACCCTGTTGCTGGTTCATGGAACGGGTGCCATCGATCTCGATGTCACCGACCTTGATCCTCCCGCTGTCAGGCGTTTCAAGCAGATTCAGGCAGCGCAGCAGGGTGGTCTTGCCCGAGCCGCTGGGCCCGATGATGGCCACGACTTCCCCGGCTTCGATACGCAGATCGATGCCCTTGAGCACCTGATTGCCCTTGAATGCCTTGGTGAGTTTTTCAACCACTATCATGTGTCAGGTCTCCAGATCGTGCCGGTTGACCCTGGCTTCCAGCTTGTTTTGCAGGTGCGAGAGCGCCGTGGCAAGGATCCAGTAGATCAGTGCAGCGGCCAGGTACATGGTGAAAATTTCGAAGGTGCGTGCGGTGATCAACTGCGCCTGACGGAACAGCTCTGGCACCTGGATGGTGGCTGCCAGCGCCGTGTCCTTGACCAGCGAGATGAAGCTGTTGCCCAGCGGCGGCAATGCGGTGCGTGCGGCCTGCGGGAGGATCGCCCGACGCATGGTCTGCCAGCGGGTCATGCCGATACTGGCCGCGGCCTCCCACTGGCCGCGCTCCACGGAACTGATGGCCGCGCGCAGGATTTCACAGGCGTAGGCGGCCATATTCAGGGAAAAACCGATCAGTGCAGCGCTCAGCGGCTCAAGCTGGATACCCAGCTCCGGCAGGCCGTAATAAATCACGAACAGCTGCACCAGCAAGGGCGTGCCGCGAAAGAACGACACGTAGATGCGGGCTATCCAGTTCACCGGTTTGATGCGCGAAAGGCGCATCAATGCCAGGCCGAAGCCCAGCAGCAAACCGAAAAACATCCCGCCAAGACTGAGGAATACCGTGTAGTACGCGCCCTTGAGCAGGAAGGGCGCGGAGTCCAGCGCGAGCTGAAGGCTCTCTTCAATCATTGGGTGACGTCAGCGTTGAAGTACTTTTCCGACAGCTTCTTCAGCGTGCCGTCGGCACGCAGTTTGTCGATGGCCTTGTCGATGGCCGCCAGCAATTCAGGCTCGCCTTTACGCAGGGCAATACCCGATGCCTGGCGGGAAAATGCTTCGCCTGCCGGGACGAGTTTGTTTTTTGTCTTGGCAGCCATTTCCAGGGCGGCCAGACGGTCAACGAGGATCGCATCGATACGACCTACGCTCAGGTCCTGGATCTTGCTCGGGTCATCGTCATAGGTTTTGACGATTGCGTCCGGAACGTTCGCCTTGAGCCATTCCTCGTAGTTGGTGCCCAGACCCACGCCCACCTTCTTGCCGCTCAGGTCTTTGGCAGACTTGATGGTGTCTGCGTTCTTCTTCAGAACCAGCGCCTGAATGCCGGACACGGTGTAGGGCTCGGAGAAGTCGTACTTCTTCTTGCGCTCGTCGGAGATGGTCACCTGGTTGATCACCACGTCCAGACGCTTGGAGTCCAGAGCGGCCAGGATGCCATCCCACTTCGACGGCTGGATCTTGGCCTTGACACCCAGTTCCTTGGCCAGCGCTTCGGAAAACTCGACTTCGAAGCCGGTGAGCTTGCCGCTCTCATCCACAAAGCTGAACGGTGGGTAAGTGCCTTCCAGGCCGACATTGAGCGTACCGCTGTCCTTGATTTTCTGCAGTTGCTCGCCAGCCATGGCTTGCCCGGCGATACCGGCACTGAGCATCAAGCCCATTGCCGAAAAAAGAAACGTACGACGAATAGCGGAAATGTTCATGCGAGCCCCTGGTTGGTATGGAAGTGTCTGGCCATTTTCTGACCCGACTCAAGCAACTTCGTGCTGATTATTCAGCTTTTTTCAGGCAGTTAGGTCAGGTGTAAGGTTAAGCGTTGTGCTCTGCCGGGCGCGACTATATAGCCATCTGCTTATGAGGAAAAATAACAAAAAAAGTTATTTCCCCTCCACAAAAGCATAAAGGACCCGTTGGCTAGAACGTCACTGGTCGAACGCATCCGGATAGGCAAACAGCGCTGGCGCACCGCCGGTGTGCAGGAAGATCAGCGGGCCGTCGTTGAAGCGTTGACGGCCGATGCCATCGAGCAGACCGGACATGGCCTTGCCGGTGTAGACCGGGTCAAGCAACAGTCCTTCGTGGCTGGCCACCAGCTTGATGGCTGACAGCGTACCGGCGTTCGGTTCACCGTATCGCGGGGCGAAATACTCATCCCACAGTTCGACCTTGAAGTGTTCAGGCAGCGCAACGCCGAGCAACTCTGCGGTGCGCTCGGCCAGGCCCTGGACCTTGGGCAGCTGTGCTTCTTCACTGCGCGACACGGTCACACCGATGACCGGCAATTGCGGCAGCTCGTGAGCCAGTGCCAACGCCAGGCCGCTGTGCGTGCCGGCACTGCCGGAGGCCAGAACGACAGCCGCAAACTCGGTGCCGGTCTGCTTGATCTGCTCGGCCAGTTCCAGCCCGGCGCGCACATAACCCAGCGCACCCACCGGGCTTGAGCCTCCGATGGGGACCAGATAAGGCTTTTTGCCGCTGGAGCGCAGGCGTGCAGCCAGGGCATGCAGTTGTTCGTCAGCGTTGTCGAGGTATTCCACCAGTTCTACCTTGGCATCGAACAGTTCGAGCAGCAGGCGATTGCCGTTTTTCAGGTAGCTGGGGTCTTCGGTGCCGATGGGATTTTCCAGCAGCGCCACACAGCCAAGGCCCAGACGCGCGGCCAGGGCAGCGGTCTGACGGACATGGTTGGACTGGATGGCACCGGCGGTGATCAGTGTATCGGCACCCTGGGCCAGCGCATCGGCGGCCAGGTACTCGAGTTTGCGCACTTTGTTGCCGCCCAGGGCCAGCGTTGTGGTGTCATCCCGCTTGATGTAGATATCACGATCTGCCCAGATCGACAGGCGCTCGAGCTTTTCCAGAGCCGTTGGCGCGCTGATCAGGTCCAGGCGATTGAAGCGGGCAAGCTGATTTTTGATCATGGTGGTCGATAAGCCGTGTAAAGAGTCACCGGACTATAGGCAGACGTTTCTCGCACGGCAACTTATCTGTGCGCACGGCGCTCTTCGCGTATTCCGACAGAAATTGTTGTTTTTTTCGTCTGAATGTTTGCCGTAGAGTGGTAACAGCAGCGGCCCGTACTGTCGGTCGCCACCCTTCACATCAAGGAGAGTCAAGCGTGAGCGATATTCCAGAAGCGTCCGCCGACGGCCGCTCCAGCCACTGGCAGTTGCAGCGCATCGTCAGCCAGTTGCGTGGCGCGCGTGAAGACTGGCGGGCTCGCAACAGGCGGGTGAGCGGTGAACACGGTGGACGTGAGCTGCCTTCGCGTGCGGCCATGGGCGAGATTCTTGAAGCCTTGAGCGGTGCTCTGTTCCCGATGCGCCTGGGCCCTGTGGACCTGCGTGAGGAAAGCGAGGACTTCTATGTCGGCCATACGCTGGATGTGGCGCTCAACGCGCTGCTGGCTCAGGCCCGGCTTGAATTGCGCTACGTGGCCCATCAGCAGGGCGGTGACCTGAAGAGCATCGATGCGCGGGCGCTCGAGCTGATTCAGGGTTTCGCCATGGCCCTGCCGGGTATTCGTCTGTTGCTGGACACCGACGTGCTGGCTGCCTATCACGGTGACCCAGCGGCGCGCAGTGTCGATGAAGTGCTGCTGTGCTATCCCGGCATTCTGGCGGTGATCCACCATCGTCTGGCGCATTATCTGTATCGCGCCGGTTTGCCGTTGCTGGCGCGTATCAGCTCGGAAATCGCCCATTCTGCGACCGGTATCGATATTCATCCGGGCGCGCAGATCGGCCCGAGCTTCTTTATCGATCACGGGACAGGCGTGGTGATTGGCGAAACCGCGATCATCGGCGAGCGGGTGCGGATCTATCAGGCCGTGACCCTGGGCGCCAAGCGCTTCCCCTCAGACGAGGACGGCCAGTTGCAGAAAGGCCATGCACGGCATCCGATCGTTGAAGACGACGTGGTGATCTACGCTGGCGCGACGATTCTGGGGCGCATCACCATCGGCAAAGGTTCGACCATCGGCGGCAATGTCTGGCTGACGCGCAGCGTACCGGCAGACTGCAACCTGACCCAGGCCAACCTGCTGCAACAGGACGACTGCAGCCGCAAGTAGGCTGCTTTCGCGTCAGATCACCTTCACCGCCCGGCCGATGAACTGAATCGGCCCGGTGGGTTTGCCGATGGGCGAGCCGGTGGATTTCTCCAGTGTCAGCTCGAACAACTGGTTGGGTTGCAGCGGCGGCAGTTTATCCAGCGGCACATGCAGGCTTTGCCCCGGTTTGACCAGCCCAAGCGAAACCGGGCCTTGCCAGTCGTCACCCTTGGTCCAGAACTCCAGTGCCTTGTCGGTCGGAACCTCGAACACGCCCAGCGGGATAAGCTGTATTTCCTGCGAATTACTGGCCTGCACGACCCAGCCAGGCGCCTTGTCCTGCGGCCCTACGAGAACCACCAGATACGACGGTTGCGCCGGTGCGCGGGTCAGCAGCGTCATGCCCAATACCAGCGAAGCAGCCAGGCCGGCCCCGGCGAGGCCGCGCCAGATCGACAGGTTGTCCCACCAGCGCACGCGCGGTCGTTGCGGCGTGCTGGCAGGCGCGGCCATGTCCAGCAGGTTACGTTCGATGCGATCCCACAGGCCAGGCGAGGGCGTTACCGGTTCGGCCAGTCCGGTCAGGGGCTGCAGACGCTGTTCCCAGGCATCGACGGCGGCCCGCAGGTCGGGCTCGCGCGACAGGCGACGCTGTACGTCGAGCCGCTTCTGCCCCGAGAGGGTGCCGAGTACATACTCGCCAGCCAGCTCGTGAATGTTGTCGTCTAAAGGCCGGGTCATCCCATGCACTCCCGCAAAGCCGTCAGGCTGCGCTTGATCCAGGCTTTGACCGTACCCAATGGCGCGCCAATTTTCTGCGCGATTTCCTGATGCGAATAACCGTCTACGTAAGCGTGAAAAATACAGTTGCGTCTTACCGGCTCCAGTTGCTCCAGGCATGACGTGATCCGTCCTGGATTGACCTGCCAATCGAAGGCATCGCCGATTTCCTGCCAGCCTTCCAGTGTCGCCTGTTCATGATGATCTTCACTGCCGTCGTCTTCGACACGCACCTCGCGAGTCGTGTTGCGCAACGTGTTGAGCGCCAGGTGGCGAGTCACGCTGAAGATCCAGCCACGTGCCGAACCACGCGAGGCATCGAAGCTGGCCGCGTGGGACCAGATTTTCAGGAACGCGTCATGCACGATGTCCTCGGCCAGTGCGCGGTCACGCACCAAGCGCTGAGCGACACCGAGCAGTCGGGCGCTTTCCTGTTGATAGAGACGCTGCAAGGCCTGTTTTTCACCGCGAGCGCAGGCCTGCAACGTCGCTTCGTAATCAAAGAGAGATTCGTGCGAAGACAAGATGATCCGCCATCAATGGAAGACTACTGCCTCGTTGACATCACGAGGCTCCCGCGCAGCAGCATAGCCTACTGTTGCACGGTCACCTGATTAAGCGCATTGATCAGCCGGCAGTCCAGAACAGGTAATCAGCCTGATACTTGACCACTTCCTTCGCGCCCTTGTTGCTCTCTGCGCAGGCTTTGGCCGGGGCAACGCCGCCTTTCAGGGCTACACGCTGAATGTAGGTGACGCCGGTCATTGCGCCCTTGCCTTCGGCCGGGTTGGCCTTGACCAGTTGGTACGGCAGGTTGCCAGCGCTCGAAGGGGCCACGGCGACTTGGGTACCGGTTACTTTGGAACCGTCTTTGGCTTCCCAGGTAGCAGGCGGGCCGTAGTAGGTGCCGACCTGTTTGCCGCTCTTGTCGTTGAGCACTGCTTTGGGGCCGACGAACGCCCACTCCATTTCGTTGGGCATGTTGGCCTTGGCGCGGCACTCGTAGGTGATCTCGCCAACCCCGGTGGTTTGCATGCCGACCTTGTTGCCAGCCGGCACACGGACGCTTTCGGGGAGGTCGGTCTGAGCCATGGCAACGGACGACAGGCAAGTGAAGGCCAGAGTAGTACCAGCAAGGCAGAGCAAGCGTTTTGCGTTCATGCAGAAATCTCCAGAAGGTTTAACCGCGCTCAGCAACTCGAAGTGGCTGCTGAATGTACTACCCGCGAGAAACCCGTCTGGATGCAGTGATTTGAAAATATTTTTTCAGGGCCTGCTGAAACGGCTGCGCAGCAACACAATTCCGGCAATTGCGGCCAGCCCCGAGCCGATCAGTACGCCGACCTTCACCTCGTCGATCAGGTGTTGCGAGCCGGGGAACGCCAGGTTGCCGATGAACAGGCTCATGGTGAAACCGATGCCGCACAGAATCGCCACGCCGTACAGTTGCACCCAGTTGCTGCCTTCCGGCAATACCGCCAGCCCGGCGCGGATGGCCAGCACGGCGGCGAGAAACACGCCGATCTGCTTGCCCACGAACAGCCCCAGCGCAACGCCCAGCGGCACAGGATCGACCAGATTGCCCAGAGTAATGCCAGCCAGCGACACGCCAGCGTTGGCAAAACCAAAGATCGGCACCACGGCGAAGGCCACCCAGTAGTGCATCTTTTCTTCGAGGAACAGCAGTGGCGAGCGGGCTTCTTCCTCGGGCTTGCCCATCGGGATGCACAACGCCAGGGCGACACCGGCCAGCGTGGCGTGTACGCCCGATTGCAGGACGAAAAACCACAGCAGCGCGCCAAGCAGCAGATAGGGCAGCAAACGACGCACGTTCAAACGGTTCATGACGATCAGCACCGCCAGTGTCACGAAGGCGGCGGCCAGCATCGGCAGGTTCAGACCGGAGCTGTAAAAGAAGGCGATGATGGTCACGGCGCCCAGATCGTCGAGGATCGCAAGTGCGGCCAGAAAGACCTTCAGCGAGGTCGGCACCCGATTGCCGAGCAGCGACAGCACGCCGAGGGCGAAGGCGATGTCGGTGGCTGCCGGGATCGCCCAGCCGCTCAGGGTCTGCGGATTACCCCAATTGATCGCGATGTAGATCAGCGCCGGCACCAGCATGCCGCCGGCCGCCGCAAAGCCGGGCAGGGCACGTTGCCCCCAGCTCGCCAGACCACCGGCGAGGACTTCACGCTTGATCTCCAGGCCGACCATCAGGAAGAAGATCGCCATCAGTCCGTCGTTGATCCACAGCTCGACCGAGAGGCCCAGCCAGACGCTGTGCAGGATCGAGAAATAGCCGGCAGAAAGCGGCGAGTTGGCAACGATCAAGGCCGCCAGCGCAGCCGCCATCAACACGATGCCGCCGGCCGATTCGGAGGCGAGGAAGCGGGCGAGGATGGCAATGCCTCTCGGCGTTTCCCGGTTCGGAACTTGAGTCATGGTCGTCCTTGAACGCAAAGCTGTTTTTATAAGGTGTGCAGACAGGCGCTTACTGGCCTGTGGCGGTGAGCTCGATCAGGCAGCAACGGCTGGCGCGCGGTGATTGCAGTTCGAGTTCAAGCAGACCGCCAGCGTTGTCCACCTGAGCGCAGTCGTGTTTGCCGAGGATTTCCCACGGCTGACTGTCGACGCTGATCGCCACTTGCTCGGCCATGCTGAACAGCACCAGAGTACTGGCTGAACTGAACAGGCGTTGCGGGTGACGCACGTCTATCCAGTGCAAGCGTGCAGTGTAGCGGTGTGGGGCGTAGATCAGGTTGAAATCGCGAATCGGCCCGTCCAGCAAGGTGCAATTGACCTGACTGTCACCGCTGAATGCAAACGGGTCCGATGGCAGCAGCGGGCGACTGCTGAGGCCATCCACGTCCAGCGTCATGCCCGCGCCCTGCAGGACGGTGATGATGCGCTGATAACCGGCGAACACCGAAAAACCGCCCGAGGTTTCGATGTCGGCAATCGACAGCCGCCAGCCGAAACCGTCCAGGTCCTGGCCTGCGTCGCGAGCGATCTCTTCAGTGCTGCCTCCGCCGTTCTTCCACGGCATGCGCGGGTAGTCTGCGGCGCGCAAAATGCGGGTCTGGCTCATTTGGTAAAGCGTCCTTCCAGGCGATGGCGGGAGCCGGGATGGATCAGGCGCGCAGCGGTGACCGGCTGACGACCTGACCAGGTACGGCGGCGAATCAGCAGGCAGGGTTCTCCGGCCTCAATCTGCAACAGCCTGCATTCATCGGCTTCGGCGAGAATCGCCTCGACCACGTGCTCGCCTTCGGTGAGTGGCGCAACCTGCGACAGGTAGGCGTAAGGCGTCTGCAGGGTGAAGTCCTGCCGGAGGTAGTCCGGAGCGACCTGGGCGTTCACGAAGCGGTCCTCGATCTGCACCGGAATGTCGTTCTCGTAATGCACGATCAGCGAGTGGAAGACCCGCTGGCCTTCGCGCATGTCCAGCGCCAGGGCGCGTTCGGAGCCAGCGGCTTCCTCCTTGAGGACCATGACCTTGCAGGTGTGGCGATGACCGCGTGCGGCGATCTCGTCGGCAATGTTGTGCACTTCGAACAGCGCCGACTGGCTCTTGGGCTCGGCGACAAAGGTGCCGACGCCCTGCATGCGCACCAGCAGGCCCTCGGCGGTCAGCTCGCGCAGTGCCCGGTTTATGGTCATGCGGCTGAAACCCAGTTGCGTCACCAGCTCGCTTTCCGACGGCACACGATGGTGCGGCGGCCAGGTGCCGTTCTGGATCTGCAAGGCGATCATCTGTTTCACGCGGGCGTACAAGGGTGCGGGACTTTCGCCCATCTGGGCTGCCAGGGAAGAAGCGGCGGGCGGAGTCGACACGTGGGAGTCCTTGTTGTTCGAGACAGTGTTTTCGAGTGCGTTCAGACGCTGCAAAGCGCTCACGCTAACCATTAACCTGCTGCTCGGCAAGCATGCAGAAGGTTTACCGGTCGCTTAAACGTCTGTATATGTATATACAAATTACAGTGATGAGGTGTGAAGTCAATGTCAGCCTTCTTTGCCGAGCGCGCGTTACTCCCCGACGGCTGGGCCCGCAATGTGCGTCTGGAGGTCGGTCAGGACGGTATTTTGACCCGCGTCGAAGCCAATGCTGATCAGCAGGGCGCCGAGAAGGTCAGCGGGCCTTTGCTGCCTGGCATGCCGAACCTGCATTCCCACGCGTTCCAGCGTGCCATGGCCGGGCTGGCGGAAGTGGCGGGCAACCCCAATGACAGTTTCTGGACCTGGCGCGACCTCATGTATCGCCTGGTGGGGCGCATCAGCCCGCAGCAACTGGGCGTTATCGCTCGCCAGCTGTACATCGAGATGCTCAAGGGCGGCTACACCTCGGTTGCCGAATTTCATTACGTGCATCAGGACAGCGATGGCAAGCCCTATGCCGACCCTGCCGAGCTCGCGCTGCAGATCAGCCAGGCGGCCGCTTCGGTCGGTATCGGCCTGACCTTGCTGCCGGTGCTGTACAGCCATTCCGGCTTTGGCGGGCAGGCTCCCAACGAGGGCCAGCGGCGTTTTATCCACAGCACCGACAGCTATCTGGATCTGCAGGCTCGTCTGCGTCCGGTTCTGGCAGCTCAGCCTGCCCAGCAGCCGGGGCTATGCTTCCACTCGCTGCGTGCGGTGACGCCGCAGCAGATAAGCGAGGTGCTGGCGGCCAGCGACCGGCAGTGTCCGGTGCACATTCATATCGCGGAACAGCAGAAGGAAGTCGATGACTGCCTGAGCTGGAGTGGTCGACGTCCGTTGCAATGGCTGTATGAAAACGCCCCTGTGGATAACCGCTGGTGCCTGGTCCATGCGACTCATGCCGAGGCGGATGAAGTGGCTTTGATGGCGCAAAGCGGCGCGGTGGCCGGGCTATGCCTGACCACCGAGGCCAACCTGGGTGACGGGATCTTTCCGGCGGTGGACTACATTGCTCAGGGCGGTCGCTGGGGGATCGGTTCGGACAGTCACGTCTCGCTCAGCGTGGTCGAAGAACTGCGCTGGCTGGAATACGGCCAGCGTCTGCGCGATCAGCGCCGTAACCGGCTGTATCGCAGCGATCAACCCATGGTTGGCCGCACGTTATACGACGCTGCACTTGCCGGTGGCGCGCAGGCGTTGGGGCAGCAGATTGGAACGCTGCAAGTGGGTCACCGTGCCGACTGGCTGGTGCTCGATGGCAACGACCCGTACATTGCCACGGCCTCGGACGACGCCATCCTCAACCGCTGGCTGTTCGCCGGCAGCGACCGGCAGATCCGCGACGTGGCGGTCAATGGGCGATGGGTCATACGCGAAGGGCGACACGCCGCAGAAGAACAAAGCAACCGCGAGTTCGCGCAGGTGTTGAGGGCGCTGCTGGGCTGATGCAAGGGAGGACGCAGAGCACTCGGCGTTATTCACGAGTCCGCTTCTGATTCTGGCCGAAGGCCGTGGGAGCGAACTTGTTCGCGAAGGGGGCGGAAAGCGTTCTGAAATTTATCGTTCGAACGACCGTCTTCGCGAACAAGTTCGCTCCTACCGGGCTTAGCCAGAATCCCAATTCGGTTACTTCTCGCCCTTGCCAATCTTCGAGTCATCCTCGCGCCAGATCAGGCGTGAGGTGTCGTAGCCTTGCTGGCGGGCCTTGCTGAGCATGTCTTCCCTGACCGAGGCAGACACGGTCGGTGTACGCGACAACAGCCACAGGTATTTGCGATCCGGGTTGCCGACCACGGCGGTGCGGTAGCCTTCGCTGACGTCCAGAATCCAGTAATCACCCTTGGCAACGCTCGGCAGCAGGCGCGAGAACCAGTTGTCGAACACAACCCACAGCTTGTCGGTCTTGCCCGGAACCTGCGGCGAGGCGGTGCCCGTTGCTTCTTCCCACGTGCCTTCAATCGTGCGGCAGCGGTTGGTCACCGCGATGTTGCCGTCATCCTTGAGCGTATAACGCGCCTCGGACTGAGCGCACTTGCGCTGGAAGAACATCGGCAGACGGGCGATCTCGTACCAGGTGCCCTGGTACTGCTTGAGGTCGACGCTGTCGACAGTCTTTGGCTCGAGGTTGTCAGCCGAGTGGGCAAAACCGATGGCCAGGAAGCTGGCCATGACACAAATTCCAAAACGTACCAGTACCTTGATCATGTGTTATTTCAGACCCTGGCCCGAGAACAGCACAACCTTGTCCGCTGCGTACTGCACGCTGATAAAGGTGTTCTGGTCGCCCCAGGTGCAGCTCGACATGCCCAGCGCACCGGAACATTCCGTCGGGCTGCCGAGCAAGGACTCGACTTGTGCCTTGGGCATGCCAGCGGACAGTTTGGAATAGTTTTCCTGAGTGATCTTGCTGCAGGCAGCCAGCAGGACGCAGAACGAGAGTAACGCGACAGAACGCAAGGACATGGATGTAGCTCCTGAACGGAAGGGGGTCGCGTCGCAGTGCAAGCCGGTGCAGTCTGGCGCTGGCGCAGTACCGCAAGCTTAGAAGAGAAAAACGGAATCTGGTTCCCGGACGGCGCAAGGATTTATGCCGTGGATCAGATAGTCGGCCCGCAGAAGGGGCTGACAGAAGGGCGGACTGCTGGTTTTTTCAAGAATCGGCTCACGCGCTGGTGATCGGGCATGGCCCGATCACCAGCGCTGCAGAAGACGTCTTACGCCTTGTGATACGCGGTGGCGCGCTCGACTTCTTCCTTGGAACCCAGGTACACCGCTACGCGCTGGTGCAGGCCTTCAGGCTGAATGTCGAGAATGCGCTGATGGCCATCAGTGGACGCGCCGCCAGCCTGTTCGACCAGAAAGGACATCGGGTTGGCTTCGTACATCAGGCGCAGCTTGCCCGGCTTGGAAGGCTCGCGGCTGTCGCGCGGGTACATGAACAGGCCGCCACGGGTCAGGATACGGTGCACGTCGGCCACCATCGCCGCGACCCAGCGCATGTTGTAGTTCTTTTTCAGCGGACCGTCTTCACCGGCCAGCAGCTCGCTCACGTAGCGCTGTACCGGGGCTTCCCAGTGGCGCTGGTTGGACATGTTGACCGCGAACTCCTGAGTGGACTCCGGGATGGTGATGTCTTCGTGGGTCAGCACGAAGCTGCCCATTTCACGGTCCAGGGTGAAGCCTTTCACGCCATCGCCCAGGGTCAGGACCAGCATGGTTTGCGGGCCGTAGATGGCGTAGCCGGCGGCGACCTGTTCGGTGCCTGGCTGCAGGAAGGCCTTTTCATTCAGCGCTTCGTTCTGGCTCAGGTATTCGTTCGGGCAGCGCAGTACCGAGAAAATGGTGCCGACCGGTGCGTTGATGTCGATGTTCGACGAGCCGTCCAGCGGGTCGAAAACCAGCAGGTAGGCACCCTTCGGGTATTTGCCCGGGATCTGGTAGGCGTTGTCCATTTCTTCGGACGCCATGCCGGCCAGGTGACCGCCCCATTCGTTGGCTTCGAGCAGAATCTCGTTGGAGATCACATCGAGCTTTTTCTGCACTTCGCCCTGCACGTTTTCGGTGCCCATGCTGCCCAGTACGCCGCCCAGCGCGCCTTTGGAGACGGCGTGGCTGATTTCCTTGCATGCGCGCGCCACAACTTCGATCAGGAAGCGCAGATCGGCAGGGGTGTTGTTGCTGCGAGTCTGCTCAATCAAGTAACGACTTAGTGTGACGCGGGACATGGATAGCTCCGAAAATAGGGGGTATGAAAACCTGCGCAGTTTAACGCGAGTGGCGACGTAATACTGCTATGAGACTGGCTTAAGACTGTTTCAGTTCAGATGTCAGGCGAAGCACGCCTGACAGGCCGCCTGTTTCAGCGTTTTGCAGCGCGCAGCGTGCTGAACGCCATCCAGCCCAGAAACACCACGCCAAGCAGCAGTACGGCCCAAAGCCCCAGGCGTTTGAAGTCAGTACCTTGTGGCACGGCGATCGGCGCTGCGGCCATGTTGGCCTTGGTTGCCGTGGCCGGGCTCGCTGTGCCGAGAGTCGCGAGCTTTTCCGCGCTCAGGTCAGGAATCAGCGTGGCCAGCGACAGGTTGGCAGCCTTGACGCTCGGATTACCGATTGCCAGGGTGAATGGTCCGTCACCGCGCGCCAGGAACACCACCTCTGTGGCAGGCACAGCCACACTCAACTGCGGCGCTTCGCTGCCCAGCCCGCCGCCGCGATCATCCACCACCAGCTTGAGCTGTTGAACGATGCGTCCGGACAATTGCAGCTGGTCCTGCAAGACGTCGCTGTTGTTCTGCGACAAGCGATACAGCAGGCCGCTGCTGATCGGCTGCCAGGGCTGTCCGGCATCGAGCCGGCCGTAGAGCGTCGCCGGTGCCAGGCTGTTGGGCTGGGCAATGTCGATCTTGACGCGGCCTATCGGCAAGCCGGTCGGCAGTTGCCAGACATACTCGTTGGGGCTTTCGACGCTGCCTTGGACCGGTGGCGACCAGGTCAGTGGCGAGGCCGGCGTGCCGCTGCTGGCACTCAGCAGGTGCGCAGAGATCAGCAGCGGCGCACTGTGCGGGGACCGCCACAGCAGGCGCAGATAGCGGGCGCTCTGGCCGGGCAGGCCGACTTCGCGCTGTTCGACCACTTCGTCGGCAAACGACAGCCGTGCAACCTGGCCCTCGCCCCAGTTGCGCCAGTGTTGCAGGTCATCACTGGCTTCGATGCTGAAATTCTGGAAGCCCTCACGCTCGGTGCTCCAGTCGATAACCAGCTGTTCCAGTGGCGCCTTGATTGCGCTGGTGTCCAGCAGCCAGCCGCGCAGCACTTCTTCGCCCGCTTCGATATCGCTTTGTGGCTGCACCTCGATCACGCTGCCGTTGCTGGAGCGCTCGATACGGATGACCGGTGCGGTGTCGCCTGCCTCCTGTGTGCTGTACAGGGCAAACCAGTTGACCTCGATCGGCGTCGGCTCCTGTTCGGGGGCGGGCTGGCGCGGCCTGATCGAATAAGCCTGCGGCTGGCCCTCGGCATTGAACACGCGTACATCGCTCAGATCGGTCTGCCGGGCATTCAGCTGGACGGCAAGCGGCAACTCGATGCGATACCACGGCCCTTGGCCGCTCAGGCTCAGCGGCGTCTGGCTGGCAAAGTCCGCCGGTTTGTCCTGGGCGAGGGCGGTTATCGCCGTGCACAAGGCCAGGCCAAGCACGGCGATCTTCATGGCAGGATGACTCAAGAACGGTTTCCTCATAGCGTTTCCGGTGCGGCAGTCGAGCCTGGGCCGGGTTCTTCACCGACCTCTGTGACAGAGTGTTTCGGCGGTAACGGTGCGAAATATCCCACCACCAATAGCAAAATACCAACACCGATGAACGATACGATGCGCTCCATGCCGCCGCGATTGCTCAGCTCGACGAAGAACAGCTTGATCACCACCACTCCGATCAACGCTGCGCCGCCCAGCGACAGCTGGCGGTTTGAGCGCATGTGACCGCCGATCGTCAAGGCCAGTGCCATCAGCTGATCGCGCTGTCCAGCGGATTGGCTTTTGCTGTCGTGGCTGGCTGGAGGCTCTGTGGGGCGGGCTCGACTGGCGTTGCTGCCTGTGGCTGCTCGTCCGGGAGATCCCAGATCAGCTCGGGACCGTCGGTGGGTGCTTCGATAATGATCGCATCGAGTGGAAGCGGTGCAGGGTCCTGCGCAGGCGGCACGCCGGGCGCGGACTGACGTTCAAGTGCGCTCAGGCGCTGCTGAAGGACATCGAGGGATTCACGGGTTGCGAGCAGTTGCTGCAGCTGATCGGCGGATTGCCTGTCAAGCAGGCGCACGCGAATGCCGGCCCATACGGCCCAGCCCATGACTGCGCCAATCAGCGCACCTGCCCACTCGTCATAACTCAGCGAGTAGCCTAGTGCCGTGCCGCCCACCACCAGACAAATCCAAAGCACGCGACGATATCCTTTTCGGTGTGTGAAGGTTCATCAGGCGCAGTATATAGGGGCCGTCGGACATCGCTTGTAATGTTTTGAGCGGTACACAGGGCTGGTTATGTAACGCGCAAGTGCCGACACCTGCGCGAAGTCTGGTGGAATTCTGAGTAACAGGCAGAACACAGATCAGTGTGGGTGTGACCGGGGTTGTGGTCCGCATTGCTTGAGAAGGCGCTGTTTCCAGCGCCTTCTTTCCGAGGCAGTACCGGCCTCTTCGCGAGCAAGCTCGCTCCCACAGAGCCTGTGAGGCTGTTCAGGCTATGACGTCACTCCAGCGCCTTCCAGATGTCTCCGGCGTACTCGCGGATGGTCCGGTCCGAGGAGAACCAGCCCATGCGTGCGGTGTTGAGGACCGCCGAGCGCCACCATTCCTTGGAGTCGTGCCAGCGCTCTTCGACCTTGGCCTGGGCCGCCCAGTACGAGTCGAAGTCAGCGCAGACCAGGAAGCGGTCATACGCCAGCAACTGATCGATCAGGCCCACATAACGGTTCGGGTCATCCGGCGAGAACACGCCGCCACGGATCGCCTGCAGCACATCGTTCAAGCGTCCGGAAGCGGCCACGTCGTCATGCGCGCTGAACTCACCTGCCTGCTTGCGGGCTTCGACCTGTTGCGAAGACATGCCGAAGATGAACATGTGCTCCAGCCCGACCTGCTCGCTCATTTCCACATTGGCACCGTCCAGCGTACCGATGGTCAGTGCGCCGTTGAGGCCGAACTTCATGTTGCTGGTCCCGGACGCTTCCAGGCCTGCGGTGGATATCTGCTCGGACAGGTCGGCCGCCGGAATGATGCTCTCCGCCAGGCTGACGTTGTAGTTGGGCATGAACACCACTTTCAGCAGACCGCGTACGGTCGGATCGTTGTTCACGGTCCGCGCGATGTCGTTGGTCAGCTTGATGATCAGTTTGGCCGAGTGATAGCTGGCCGCCGCCTTGCCGGCGAAGATCTTCACCCGTGGCACCCAATCGGTCCCCGGCTCGGCCCGAATGGCCTGATACAGGGCGACGGTGTGGAACAGGTTCAGCAACTGGCGCTTGTACTCGTGGATCCGCTTGACCTGAACGTCGAACATCGCGGCAGGGTTGACGGCAATGCCCAGGCGTTCATGAATGATCGCGGCCAGCGCACGCTTGCTGTGCAGGCGTTGATCGGCCATCTGCTTGCGGAACGACGACTTCTCGGCGAACGGCTCGAGCTCTTTGAGGCGCGTCTCGGCGTTGTCCAGAACATCCTCGCCGAGCGACTCGACAAGCATCTCGGTCAGTTTCGGGTTGGCCTGGAACAGCCAGCGGCGGAAGGTGATGCCGTTGGTCTTGTTGTTGATCCGCTCCGGATAGATCTTGTGCAGCTCGGCGAATACGGTCTTGCGCATCAGTTGGGTGTGCAGCGCCGAAACGCCGTTGACGCTGTGCGAGCCGAGGAAGGCCAGGTTGCCCATGCGTACCCGACGACCGTTGTCTTCTTCGATCAGCGATACCGCGCGCAGCACGTTGACGTCGTCGACACCCTTGGCGCGCAGTGTGTCGATGTGCTGCGCGTTGATCAG
Organism: Pseudomonas sp. P135; assembly: GCF_020312125.1. NCBI lineage: Bacteria > Pseudomonadati > Pseudomonadota > Gammaproteobacteria > Pseudomonadales > Pseudomonadaceae > Pseudomonas > Pseudomonas sp. P135. The sequence continues at coordinate 370,033 of NZ_JAGPYR010000006.1, read as the reverse complement.
GTAGATGATCTGCATGTGGCGCGGCAGCATCCGCTCCATCAGACCGACCGACCAGGTCTCCAGTGCTTCAGGCAACAGAGTGTGGTTGGTGTAGCCGAGGGTGCCGACGGTGATTTTCCACGCGGTGTCCCACGGGATGTTGTGGTTGTCGATCAACTGACGCATCAGCTCGGCCACGGCGATCGAGGGGTGCGTGTCGTTCATCTGAATCGCCGCGTGCTCGGACAGATCCGTCAGTGTGGCGTGCTGGTTCAGATGGCGGCGCAGCAAGTCCTGCAGAGACGCGGAAACGAAAAAGTATTCCTGACGCAGACGCAGTTCCTGACCGGCTTCGGTCGCATCGTTCGGGTAAAGCACGCGGGAAATGCTTTCGGCGCGCACCACTTCGGCTACGGCGCCGAAGTGATCACCGGCGTTGAAGCGTTCCAGGTGCAGGTCTTCTACCGCACGGGCGCGCCACAGGCGCAGGGTGTTGACGCTCTTGCCGCGCCAGCCCACCACCGGGGTGTCATAGGCGATGGCCCGAACGGTCTCGCCCGGACGCCATACCTGACGCGAATCGCCCGCTTCGGTCGGGACGGTGTCGACACTGCCGCCGAAGCCGATGGAGTACACCACCTCAGGGCGTTCGAATTCCCATGGGTTACCGAAGTCCAGCCAGTTCTCGGTCTGTTCCTGCTGCCAGCCATCGACGATGCCCTGACGAAACAGGCCGTGCTCGTAACGAATGCCGTAACCATGACCCGCGATGCCCAGGGTCGACATGCTTTCCATGAAGCACGCGGCCAGACGACCCAGGCCGCCGTTGCCCAGTGCCGCATCCGGTTCAAGCAGGCGGATACGTTCGATGTCCACACCCAGCTCGGTCAAGGCCTCGCGAGCGACTTCGAGCAGGCCCAGGTTACTCAGGCTGTCGTACAGCAGCCTGCCTATCAGGAATTCGAGAGACAGGTAGTAAACGCGTTTCTGAACCTTGCGATAGATCTGCCGCGTATGGTCCATCCAGTGTTCGACCATATGGTCGCGGGCGGCAAGGGCAACAGCTTCAAACCAGTCATGCTCAAACGCATGGTCGGGGTCCTTGCCCACCGAATAGGTGAGTTTGGCGAGCACAGCGGCGCGAAAAGCGGCCACATCAGCGTCACGAACAAGTGGTTCCTGAGACATCGGTAAAACCTCAAGTAGTCTGACGAATGAAAAACGGGATTCTTAGACTGTAGGCGTGTCGTCAATTATTTCCTGAAAAAAAGCGAAATAATTCATGGCATAGCTCTCGCTTCGACCCAGCGCGACAGCTCTGGTTCGCGCACCGTTGAAATTGGCAAAACGCTTGCATCGTTCGTTCCATCCTGATCAATGACGTGCAGCATGCTGATTCTTCGTTTCGGGTTTATGATGCCCCACGGCAGAATAATAGAAGCCTCTGAACTGGACTTATGGAGCACTTATGCAGACTTTGTACCCGCAGATCAAACCCTACGCCCGGCACGATCTGGCCGTGGAACAACCGCATGTGCTTTACGTCGATGAAAGTGGCTCGCCAGAAGGCTTGCCGGTGGTGTTTATCCACGGCGGCCCGGGTTCGGGATGCGATGCGCACAGCCGCTGCTACTTTGATCCCAACCTGTACCGCATTGTCACGTTCGACCAGCGCGGCTGCGGTCGTTCCACACCGCATGCCAGCCTTGAAAACAACACCACCTGGAAACTGGTGGAAGACCTTGAAGCGATTCGCGAGCACCTCGGGATCGACAAATGGGTGTTGTTCGGCGGTTCGTGGGGTTCGACCCTCGCTCTGGCCTATGCACAGACCCATCCCGACCGCGTGCACGCGATGATCCTGCGTGGCGTATTCCTTGCCCGTCAGCAGGAAATCGACTGGTTCTATCAGGCCGGCGCCAGCCGTCTGTTTCCGGACTATTGGCAGGATTATGTCGCGCCGATCCCGCTGGACGAGCGTGACAACATTCTGGCTGCCTTCCACAAGCGACTCACCGGTCCGGACCAGATCGCCCAGATGCACGCTGCCAAGGCCTGGTCGACCTGGGAAGGGCGCTGCGCAACCCTGCGGCCCAATCCGCAAGTGGTCGATCGCTTTGCCGAGCCGCACCGTGCGTTGTCCATCGCGCGCATCGAATGTCACTACTTCATGAACAACGCCTTTCTGGAAGACAACCAGCTGATTCGCGACATGCCGAAGATCGCGCACCTGCCGGCAATCATTGTCCACGGTCGTTACGATGTCATCTGTCCGCTGGACAATGCGTGGGAGCTGCACCAGAACTGGCCTGGCAGTGAACTGCAGGTGATTCGCGAGGCCGGGCATTCGGCAGCCGAGCCGGGTATCGCCGACGCGCTGGTGCGTGCTGCCGCAGAAGTGGCGCGCAATCTGCTCGACCTGCCGCCCGAAGAGGCGTGACAGCAGTCCGGTATTGGTTCTGAGTCTGGAAAGGCATCTATGAAAGGTTTGTTGCAGCGCGTGCGAAGTGCGCGCGTCGAGGTGGGCACCGAGGTCGTGGGCGCCATTGAACAGGGCATATTGGTGTTGGTGGGAATAGAGCCTCAAGACACCCGCGCCAGTGCCGATAAGTTGCTGCACAAGTTGCTCAATTATCGAGTGTTCAGCGATGTTGAGGGCAAGATGAATCTGTCCTTGCGTGAGGTGGGGGGCGGCCTGTTGCTGGTTTCCCAGTTCACGCTGGCTGCGGACACCAAAAGCGGGTTGCGTGCGGGCTTCTCGAAAGCCGCGCCTCCAGCACTGGGCGCCGAGCTGTTCGACTATCTGTTGAGCCAGGCCAGAATCGCGCATCCCACGGTAGCTGCGGGCCAGTTTGGTGCAGACATGCAGGTGCACCTGATAAATGATGGCCCCGTGACATTTTTGTTTGATACATAAGCTACGATTTCACTTTATCTCCCTGAATTCATCTGTCTTGCGGGAATAAATTTCTTTGTCATACCTGATGCGTTGTGGCGCGCGCTACTGGATAATCGCGCGTTGCGGGGATCGACACTGTTGGTCCATTTGGTATGACAAAAGCGGTTCTGACACCTGGTTGGGGAATCATTAAGCCCATTCGGAGTCGGAACAATGCTCGCCAACCCGGCATTGATAGCTGGCCGTTGGTTTTTTCATCTGTTTTTCGGCGAGGGTTGCTCGTGATTGTTAGTCCCTGTGATGCTCCAAAGACACCTGTCAAGCGGTTGCGTAGTGCACTTCTGGCAAGCTCGGCCCTTGTATGCCTGTTCAGTGCAGGTCAACTGTGGGCGTTCAACCTTGATGATGTAGCGGCGAAGGCCAAAGAAATGGCCGGGCAGAAGTTCGAGGCTCCGCGGAGCAATCTGCCGAACGAGCTGCGCGACATGAAGTTCGCCGATTATCAGAAGATCCGCTTCCGTGATGACAAGGCCGAATGGGCGGGTGAGAAGACTCCGTTCAAAGTGTCTTTCTACCACCAGGGCATGCACTTCGATACGCCGGTCAAGATCAACGAAGTGACCGCGACCAGCGTCGACGAGATCAAGTACGACCCGAATCGTTTTGACTTCGGCGATCTGAAGATCGACCCGAAATCCACCGAGAAACTGGGTTATGCCGGTTTCCGTGTCCTGTATCCGATCAACAAGGATGACAAGCAGGACGAAATCATGACCATGCTGGGCGCGAGCTACTTCCGCGTCATCGGCAAGGGTCAGGTTTATGGCCTTTCCGCGCGCGGCATGGCGATCGACACTGCCTCGCCATCCGGTGAAGAATTTCCGCGCTTCAAGGAATTCTGGATCGAGAAGCCAGGCCCGGATGACAACCATCTGGTGATCTTTGCTCTGCTCGACTCGCCGCGTGCCACCGGTGCCTATCAGTTGACCCTGCGCCCGGGTACCAACACCCTGGTTGACGTGAAGTCGCGCATGTTCCTGCGTGACAAGGTCAACAAGCTGGGCGTTGCTCCTCTGACCAGTATGTTCCTGTTCGGCGCCAACCAGCCTTCGCGTGTGCCTAACTACCGTCGTGAACTGCACGATTCCAGCGGTCTGTCGATTCAGGCGGCAAACGGTGAGTGGCTGTGGCGTCCGCTGAACAACCCTAAACATCTGTCCATCAGCAGCTTCTCGGTCGAGAACCCGCGTGGTTTCGGTCTGCTGCAACGTGGCCGTGACTTCAGCCAGTACGAAGACCTGGATGACCGCTACGACAAGCGTCCAAGTGCCTGGATCGAGCCGAAGGGCGATTGGGGCAAGGGGACTGTCGAGCTGGTCGAAATTCCGACTGCCGACGAGACCAACGACAACATCGTAGCCTACTGGAAGCCTGAAACGCTGGCAGAACCTGGCCAGGAAATGGCGTTCGACTACCGTCTGCACTGGACCATGCAGGAAAACTCGATTCACTCGCCGGATCTGGGCTGGGTCAAGCAGACTCAACGCTCCATCGGTGACGTGCGTCAGTCCAATCTGATCCGTCAGCCGGACGGCAGCCTTGCCTTCCTGGTCGACTTCGTGGGCCCGGTGCTGGCCGCACTGCCGGAAGACAAGACCATTCGCAGCCAGGTGACCACTGACGACAACGTCGAGCTGGTGGAAAACAACCTGCGCTACAACCCGGTCACCAAAGGTTACCGCCTGACCCTGCGTGTCAAGGTCAAGGATTCCAGCAAGCCGACCGAAATGCGCGCCTACCTGTTGCGTGAAATCCCTGCCGAACCGGGCAAGGAACCTGCGCTGCTCGTGGCTGACAAAGCCGAAGAGAAGAAGGCCGCCGCCAAGGAAGCTGCCAAGCCGGCAGTCGCCAAGGAGTCCGCCAACGACCAGGTAGAAATCGCCAAGGCCGACGCACCCAAGCCGGAAGCTGCCAAGCCTGAGACTGCCAAGTCTGAAGCAGGCAAGGCTGACGCAGCAAAAGCTGACGCAGCCAAAGGCAAAGGCGAAGTCGCCAAGGCCGATGCAGGCAAAGCCGACGCATCCAAGGCTGACGTAGCCAAGGACAAGGACGGTAAGGAAATTCAGCAGCCTGAAACCGAGGCAGCACCCACCCATCCGGAACCGGCCAAGACGTTGCAAGTCATGACCGAGACCTGGAGCTATCAGTTGCCGAGCGATGAGTAATTCTCTACCGGTGCCAATGTCTCTGAACGAGTACCTGGCGCATTTACCGATGAGCGACGAGCAGCGGGCAGAACTTGCCGGCTGCACGACCTTCGCCGAGTTGCATGAGCGACTGTCCGCGCAGCCGGTCACTGACCCTGCCGAGGCCGCTCAGGCTTCGGTAGGTCGCCGTCTGACGCTGACCACCGCAGATCAGCTGGAGGACGCCGAGATGCTCGGCGTCGACGCCAGCGGTCGCCTGTGCCTGAAGGCTACACCGCCGATTCGCCGGACCAAGGTCGTGCCAGAGCCATGGCGCACCAACATCCTGGTGCGCGGCTGGCGTCGCCTGACCGGCAAGGGCAACCCGCCCAAGCCCGAGCACGATGATCTGCCCCGGGATCTGCCGAAGGCGCGCTGGCGTACCGTCGGTTCGATCCGTCGCTACATCCTGCTGATCCTCATGCTGGGTCAGACGATCGTGGCTGGCTGGTACATGAAAGGCATTCTGCCGTATCAGGGCTGGTCGCTGGTTTCGCTCGACGAAATCACCCGTCAGACCTTCGTGCAGACCGCCTTGCAGGTCATGCCTTATGCCTTGCAGACCAGTATCCTGTTGTTGTTCGGGATTCTGTTCTGCTGGGTATCGGCCGGTTTCTGGACCGCGCTGATGGGCTTCCTGGAACTGCTCACCGGTCGCGACAAATACCGCATCTCGGGTGCCAGTGCCGGCAACGAGCCGATCGAAAAGGGCGCACGTACTGCGCTGGTCATGCCGATCTGCAACGAAGACGTGCCTCGGGTTTTCGCCGGTCTGCGCGCTACGTTCGAATCGGTAGCGGCCACGGGTGACCTGGATCGTTTCGATTTCTTCGTGCTCAGTGACACCAACGAAACCGACATCGCCGTTGCCGAGCAACAGGCGTGGCTGGACGTGTGCCGCGAGACCAAAGGCTTTGGCAAGATCTTCTATCGTCGCCGTCGCCGTCGCGTAAAACGCAAAAGCGGCAACCTCGACGACTTCTGCCGGCGCTGGGGCGGTGACTACCGCTACATGGTCGTGCTGGACGCCGACAGCGTCATGAGCGGTGAGTGTCTGACCAGTCTGGTTCGCCTGATGGAAGCCACGCCGGACGCCGGTATCATCCAGACCGCGCCACGTGCGTCGGGTATGGACACGCTGTATGCACGCATGCAGCAGTTCGCTACCCGGGTCTATGGTCCGCTGTTCACTGCCGGTCTGCACTTCTGGCAGCTGGGTGAATCCCACTATTGGGGTCACAACGCGATCATCCGCATGAAGCCCTTCATCGAGCACTGCGCCCTGGCGCCGCTGCCCGGCAAAGGCGCATTCGCCGGTGCGATCCTCTCCCACGACTTCGTCGAAGCTGCGCTGATGCGCCGTGCCGGCTGGGGCGTGTGGATTGCCTACGACCTGCCAGGCAGTTACGAAGAGTTGCCGCCCAACCTGCTGGACGAACTCAAGCGTGACCGTCGCTGGTGCCACGGCAACCTGATGAACTTCAGGCTGTTTCTGGTCAAGGGCATGCACCCGGTTCACCGTGCGGTGTTCCTGACCGGTGTGATGTCTTACCTGTCGGCGCCGTTGTGGTTCTTCTTCCTCGTGCTGTCCACGGCCTTGCTGGCGGTGAACACGCTGATGGAGCCGACCTACTTCCTTGAACCGCGTCAGCTGTACCCGCTGTGGCCACAATGGCACCCGGAAAAAGCCGTTGCGTTGTTCTCGACCACCATCGTCCTGCTGTTCCTGCCTAAACTGCTCAGCGTCATTCTGATCTGGGCCAAGGGCGCGAAAGGCTTCGGTGGGAAGTTCAAGGTCACCGTTTCGATGCTGCTGGAAATGCTCTTCTCGGTGCTGCTGGCTCCGGTGCGCATGCTGTTCCACACACGCTTCGTACTGGCCGCTTTCCTGGGCTGGGCCGCGACCTGGAACTCGCCGCAACGCGACGATGACTCCACGCCGTGGATCGAAGCGGTGAAGCGTCATGGTCCGCAAACCCTGCTGGGCGCGTGCTGGGCCTTGCTGGTGTTCTGGTTGAACCCGAGCTTCCTGTGGTGGCTTGCGCCGATCGTGGTGTCGTTGATGCTGTCGATTCCGGTGTCGGTGATTTCCAGCCGTACCAATCTGGGCGTCAAGGCGCGTGACGAGAAGTTCTTCCTGATTCCTGAAGAGTTCGAGCCGCCGCAAGAGCTGATCTCGACGGATCGGTACACCTACGAGAACCGCTGGCATGCGCTGAAGCAGGGCTTCATCCGCGCTGTGGTCGACCCGCGCCAGAACGCCCTGGCCTGCGCCCTGGCGACGTCGCGTCACCGTCAGGCTCAGCCGATTGAAGTGGTGCGTATGGAGCGTGTCGATCAGGCACTCAAGGTCGGTCCGGCAAAACTCGGCAATCAGGAACGCCTGATGCTGCTGAGCGACCCGGTCGCCCTTGGCCGCTTGCACGAGCGCGTCTGGAGCGAAGGTCACGAAGAGTGGCTGGCCGCGTGGAGAGCTTCCATCGAAGCCGATCCACATGCGCCTCTGCTGCCTTTGCAGCCTGAAGGTAAAGCATCGGAGCCGGTTCCGGTCTAAAACCGCCCGGCTACGAAAAGAGCCCCTGACGCTTAGCGCGTCGGGGGCTTTTTTATTGGGCTTTGTGGCAAAGACCCACGCAAGCGAGGGGGAGAGGCGAACTTGTTCGCGGCATGTTCGGAAAGCTTGGCGGCCCCTTCGCGGACAAGTCCGCTCCTACGCCCGTTGGGCAGAATCAAAAGCGGCCTCCTGCCCGAGCGGTAGGAGCGAACTTGTTCGCGAAGACGGTCGTTCAGGCGATGCATGTCCGGAAAGCTTGGCGGCCCCTTCGCGGACAAGTCCGCTCCTACGCCCGTTGGGCAGAATCAAAAGCAGGCTGGTGTATAACGCCAAGCGCTCCAGCGTCGGAATCCTTGCGTCGCAGATCTATCAACCCACCCTGAATTTCCCCACCAGTGTCTGCAGGTGGGTTCCCAGTCTGGCGAGTTCGACGCTGGAGGCGGCGGTTTGTTCACTGGCTGCGGCGGTTTGTTCGGAGATGTCGCGTACGCTGATGACGTTACGGTTGATCTGTTCGGCGACCACGCTCTGTTCCTCGCTGGCGGTAGCGATCTGTTCGTTCATGTGCTGGATCGTCGCCACGGTGCGGGTGATCTGCTCCAGTGCGCCACCGGCACGACGGCTCAGTTCAACCGTGTTGTCAGTCAGGGTGCGGCTGCTGTCCAGAGTGGTCGCGACCTGTTGTGTGCCGGTTTGCAGGGCGGCGATCAGCTCTTCGATTTCCTCGGTGGATTTTTGCGTGCGCTGCGCCAGACCACGCACTTCATCGGCAACCACCGCGAAGCCGCGCCCGGCCTCTCCCGCGCGGGCTGCTTCAATCGCCGCATTGAGAGCCAGCAGATTGGTCTGCTGTGAAACAGACTTGATCACGTCAAGAACGCCGACGATCTTGTTACTCTCCTGCTTGAGCGCGCTCATCGACTGCGTGGAGTTCAGCACTTCGCGAGCCAGTTGCTCGATCTGCGTGATCGCCTGCCCGACCACTTCATCGCCGCTGCGCGCCTGTTGATCCGCCTGAGCGGCTGCCTGCGAAGCTTCTTGCGCATTGCGCGCGACTTCCTGCACGGTCGCGGCCATTTCATTCATGGCCGTGGCCACCTGGTCGGTTTCGTCTTTTTGGCTGGTGACTCCGATGCAGGTCTGTTTGGTCACCGCGGATAACTGTTCGGCCGCGCTGGCGATCTGCGACACGCCCTCGCTGATGCCGCCAACCAGTTCGCGCAGGCTGACGGTCATGGTCTGCATGCTGCCTTGTAACTGACCCATTTCGTCACGGCGCGTGACCGATATGTCCCGGCTCAGATCGCCCTGAGCGATGCGCGCTGCGGCACTGAGTGTCTGCTGCAACGGCACGGTGATCTGCCGGGTCATGATCCAGGCGGCAAGCAATCCGATCAGCAGAGCCAGACCTGCAACACTGCTCAGCATGGCGCTGGAATTAGCCGCCTCGCTGTCGCGCTGTGCAGTCTGCAGGCGATTCAGCGCGCCGACGGAGTCCAGCAGCGTTTCGCCAAGGCCTTCCATGATTTCCTGATCCGCTTCGGCCTTGGTCTGTATCTGCTTGAACTCGCCAAGCCGTTCGCGATAACTCTGCAGGGCTGCGGTCGCCGGTGTCAGGCCCTGAAGGCTTTCGTTGCCCTGATCCTGAGCGATCTGCCCGATTTCCTTGAGCGCTTCGTCGATGGCCGCAATGGCTGCGCTTTCATCCGCGTCGCGGGTGGTGAAGGTATACGTCTGCACTTGATAACGAGCGGTCTGGACCTGCTGCCTCAGTTGGGAAATATTGGTGAATTCCTCCATCCGCTCGCTGCTGTCCTGTTCCTGGCTGACGCTTTTGAGCACTTCTACCTCAACCTGCGCGATGGCCTGCAAGGCCTGTTCCGAGGTCTGCTCCAGGCGCGTGCGTATCTGGTTGCGGGTCTGTCGGTTGTCGCGAACGTCCGCGAAGGTCTTTTCGATCCTGTTCAGCGTCTCGAACTGCCCGTTGAGCAGCTTGATGGTTGCCTCCTCGTCACTCTGCTTGTGCAGCAGGGTGAGCTGGGCTTTCATTTCATTGAGCTTTTCTGTAACCAGCGCCGTGCTCTCCGGGGTTTTCTGGACGCGGTCGGTGATTCGCTCGGCGCGCAGATCTTTGGTCAGACCGTTGAGCTGGGCGATGTCCGAGAGCGACTCCGAGCGGTCGATCATGGTGTACAGGCCATGCCAGCCCGTCAGTGTGATGATCAGCGTCAATAACAGCACCAGGCCGAAACCCAGGGACAGTTTGAATCTGACGTTCATGTTGCCGAGCGCTTGATTGATCAGTCGGAACATTGGAATCTCCTGCAATGAGCGAACAAAAGCACGTTCCGAACCCGTCGGGACATGCGTTGTGAGCGCATCGGCGTGGCGATTCATTGCGTGACCTGAGAAGGTCGTAGGAGATTTCCGAGCACGGAAGAGGGGTGAAAGGTGTCACATTTTGTCAGGGAAAATGGCCCGCGCCGAGTGCTGACGCGGGCTGTGTCCTGACAGGTCAGACGGTGAAACGGCTCACCAGCACCTGAAGGTGATTGCCCAGTCTCGCCAGTTCTACACTGGACGCCGCGGTTTCTTCACTGGCTGCAGAGGTCTGTTCGGACACGTCACGGACATTGATGATGCTGCGGTTGATCTCTTCGGCGGTCGCGCTCTGTTCTTCGGCGGCAGCCGCAATCTGCTGGTTCATGGCCTGGATCGACGAGACGGTTTTGGTGATGTTCGCCAGCGATCCACCGGCCCTGCGGGTCAGTTCCACGCTGCTGGTGCTCAGCTCGCGGCTGCTGTCCATGACGGTGGTGGCCTGTTGTGTGCCGCTTTGCAGGCGGGCAATAAGCGCTTCGATTTCTTCAGTGGATTTTTGCGTGCGTTGCGCCAGGCTGCGCACTTCATCGGCAACCACCGCAAAGCCCCGACCGGCCTCACCGGCGCGTGCTGCCTCGATAGCGGCGTTCAACGCCAGCAGGTTGGTCTGTTCGGCGACCGATTTGATGACGTCCAGCACGCTGCCAATCTTGTCGCTTTCCTGTTTCAACGCGCCCATTGCTTCGCTGGAGTTGCCCACCGCAGAGGCGAGACGTTCGATTTGCGCAATGGCCTCGTTGACCACCCGTTCGCCATCACGGGCCTGACGGTCTGCCGCCACTGCTGCTTCCGAGGCTTCCTCGGCGTTGCGCGCGACCTCCTGAACGGTTGCCGTCATTTCATGCATGGCGGTGGCCACCTGATCAGTCTCGACCTTCTGACTGTTGACCCCGGCACTGGTCTGCTCGGTAACCGCCGACAGCTCTTCCGCAGCGCTGGCAATCTGGGTGACGCCATCACGAATCCCGCCGACCAGTTCGCGCAGACTGACCGTCATGCGCTGAATCGTGGCCTGCAGCTTGCCCAGTTCGTCCTTGCGATCGACCTTGAGGTTGCGGCTCAGGTCGCCCGAGGCGACCCGCTCCACTACTTCGAGAGTCTCCTGCAGCGGGGTGGTGATCTGGCGAGTGATGACCCACGCCGCGAGAATGCTCAACACCAGCGCCAGCGCAGTAGCAGCGGCGATCATCGTGACCGACTTGGCGCTGTCTGCGTCGCGGCTCTTGTTCTGTCTGGCAATCAGGTCGTTGCTGGTGGCGAGCATGCTGACGCCCAGCGTGGTCATTTTATCCAGTGCGGCCTTGGAGGCGGCCTGGGCATCGCGGTATTTGCCCACAGCCGCGCGGTAGCCATTCAGCCCGGCGATGGCCTGTTGCAGCATGGGCGAATAAGTGGAAGAAATGTCGCCAGCCAGCGTGTTGATCCCGGTCACAGCGTCATCGATGGCTTTATTGGCGTCCTTTTCGAAATCGGGACGGCCGCTGTAGGTGTAACCACGTACCTGAAAGCGCGCCTGCTGAATCAGCTTGCTGACGCCGACGATGCCATTGAAGGCCAGGATGTTATCTTCCTTGAGCAGTTCGGCTTCGATCCTGTTGGCCTGATCCACTGCCTTGTCGGCGTTTTCGCCCATCTGGCTGCGGCTCGCTTCGCGGGTTTCGATCGCCTTGCTCATGTCCTCGAACGACTGCCGATAGTCCCGCGTTGCCTGAATCTGGACATCCAGCAACTGCAGGTTCTCGGGGGATCGCAGCAGGTTTCTGGCGGTTTGCAGTGCAGCGTCGAGCTCATCGAGTGTACTTCTGACCTTCGCTGCAGTCTCTGCGTTGTACAGCACCTCGTAGCTCATACGGTTGATGCGCAACTGAAGGGTCAGCTCATTGACCTCTGCAATCGCAGTGACACGGTCCCCACGATCGATCAGGGCCTGATTGCTGAACCAGCCGGTGGCTGAAATCATCAGCGTCATCAACAGCACCAGACCAAAGCCGATCGCCAATTTGAGGCTGACACTCGCATTGGCGAGGCTTTTGGATAACCCACGAGACATGATCACTCCTTGACTGCTTTTGTCCTAAGTATCCGACTGCATCGGCCAGTTATCGGTTAACTGAAGCGATTGAGTCGACACTGACAGCTTAGAACAAGCGAGCGAGAAGGGCCGTTACAGCGGTTTCGACGCGCAGGATGCGTTCGCCCAGTTGCACGGGCTGCAAACCTGACTGGCGCAACAGATCGATTTCGTAGGGTATCCAGCCACCTTCAGGGCCGATGGCCAGCGTGATCGGTTGGGTGACCGCACGTGGGCAGGCTGGGAAATCACCGGGATGGCCAACCAGGGCCAGTGTGTCGAGCGCGATCTGCGGCAAGCGATCTTCAACGAACGGCTTGAAGCGCTTTTCGATCACGATTTCAGGCAGCACCGAATCGCGCGCCTGCTCCAGGCCCAGAATCAGCTGCTCGCGGATGGCTTCGGGCTCGAGAAACGGCGTCTGCCAGAAGCTTTTTTCCACCCTGTAGCTGTTCAGCAGAATGACTTTCGGCACGCCCATGGTCGCAACGGTCTGAAACACCCGGCGTAACATCTTCGGGCGTGGCAACGCCAGCAACAGGGTAAGCGGCAGCTTTGCCGGCGGAGCACTCTGCAGCTCGACACGCAGCTCTGCTTCATGCGGTTCAAGGCGCAGCAGTTGGGCATTGCCCAGCAGGCCATTGACCCGGCCCACACGCACACTGTCGCCAACCTCTGCGCGGTGCACCTCCTGCATGTGCTTCAGGCGGCGGTCACGCAGGACCACCCGGTCCGCCGCAATGAAATCGGCTTCCTCAAGCAGCAGCAGGTTCACGGAGTGGTCGCGGGCGGCTGATCCTGCTTGTCAGCGTCCTCGGCCTCATCGTCCGGATGTTCGCCACGCTTCTTGATCATCGTGCTGCACAGGACGCCCAGCTCGAAGAGCAGCCACATCGGCACCGCCAGCAGCGTCTGCGAGAAGATGTCCGGCGGCGTGAGGATCATGCCGACCACGAAGCAGCCGATGATCACGTAAGGGCGGATCTTCTTCAGGTACTTGACGTCGACGATGCCGATCCACACCAGCAACACCACGGCCACCGGGATTTCGAAGGCCACGCCAAAGGCGAAGAACAGCGTCATCACGAAGTCCAGGTAGCTGGCGATGTCGGTCATCATCGACACGCCTTCCGGCGTCACGCTGGCGAAGAAGTGGAAAATCAGCGGGAAGACCAGGAAGTAGGCGAACGCCATGCCTGCGTAGAACAGGATGATGCTCGACACCAGCAATGGCACTGCGACACGCTTCTCGTGCTTGTACAGGCCCGGCGCGATGAAGCCCCAGATCTGATGCAGGATGACCGGCATGGACAGAAACAGCGCGACCATCATGGTCAGCTTGAACGGCGTGATGAACGGCGAGGCCACATCGGTGGCGATCATCGTTGCGCCTTCAGGCAGATAGACTCGCAGCGGCGCCGAGACCAGTGTGTAGATCTTCTGCGTGAAGTAGAACAGGCCGGCGAAAATCAGGAAGACTGCCGCAACGCAGCGCAACAGACGTGTACGCAGCTCGGTGAGGTGCGAGATCAGCGGCATTTGCTGATCATTTTCCGGGGTATCAGCGCTCATGGTGCTCGCGGTGGCAATGACGAATCGTGGGCGGGAGGCGCCGGGACCGGTGTGCCGGCGTCAGCCGGTTTCGCGGTTTTCTCCAGCGACAGCTCGGTCTTTGGTGCCGCAGGTTGGGCAGGGCCGATTTCGTGGTGTGCGGCTTGGTTGTGCACGGGGCTTGCAGCTTCGGCCGCAGCGGGCGCTGGCGGCGGGTTTGCCGGCTCCGGGCTGTTCTCGGACGGCTGATTGGGCGCGAACATTTTGCGCGCTTCGTCTTCCATCGAAAGAATATGCTCGTTGTGCAACTGCCGACGAATTTCGTCGGCCCCGATTTCACGTTCAACTTCCTGTTTGATCGCATTGAAGCTGCGCTTCAAGCGGCCGATCCATAAGCCTGCGGTGCGTGCAGCACCCGGCAGGCGCTCGGGACCCAGTACCAGCAAGGCAACCAGGCCGACAAGCAGCAGTTCAGAGAAGCTGATACCGAACATGGGCTTAAACCTGGTCTTTGCGGATCGGCTCGTCGACTTTGTGCGCCTGCGCGTCGATGGTGTGCGGCTGATTCAGCGGCGAGCCCTGTGGGGCTGGCTGGGCCTGCTGGGGTTGAGGTGCAGGCTGTTCGGCAGGCTTGTCGTCGTCATTCATCGCCTTGCGAAAGCCCTTGATCGATTCGCCGACGTCGCTGCCCAGGCCCTTGAGTTTCTTGGTCCCGAAAACCAGTACTACGACGATCAGGATGACGATCCAGTGTTTCCAGTCAAAAATACCCATGAAACAGTCCTCGTAAAAGAGTTCAAGCTTGAAAGGGGAGAGCGTTACTCTGCCGTGCGAGCGGCTTTTTCCGCGTGGCCGGACAAGCCGAATCGGCGGTCCAGTTCATCGAGCACGGCCTGTGGGTGCTGACCCAGCGCGGCGAGCATCACCATGCTGTGAAACCACAGGTCAGCGGTTTCATAAATCACGTCACTGCAATCGCCGCTGACCGCAGCGTCCTTGGCAGCGATGATGGTCTCGATCGACTCTTCGCCGAGCTTTTCCAGAATCTTGTTCAGGCCCTTGTGATACAGGCTTGCGACATAGGAGCTGTCGGCAGCGGCGTCCTTGCGTGATTCCAGCACTTCGGCCAGACGGGACAACGTATCAGTCATGTTCAATGGCCTGCAGGGTAAATAGCATCAGGATCTTTCAGAACCGGGTCTACGGTCTTCCAGCCTGACTTTTCATACACTCGGTAGAAGCAACTTTCGCGGCCGGTATGGCAAGCGATGCCACCGATCTGCTCGACCATCAGGATAATGACGTCGGCGTCACAGTCCAGGCGCAGTTCATGCAGCTTTTGCACATGACCCGATTCTTCACCTTTGCGCCAGAGTTTGCCACGCGAACGCGACCAATAGATGGCACGGTTCTCGGCCGCGGTCAGGCTCAGGGCCTCGCGGTTCATCCAGGCCATCATCAATACCCGGCCGGTCTTGTGATCCTGAGCGATTGCAGGCACCAGACCGTCGCTGTTCCAGTGAATCTCGTCCAGCCAGTCTTTCATATCTACTCCGGCAGCCGGCTTTCATGCCCGGCGGATTGAACAGTGTGCCAGCGCCATTCGCTGCTGGCTATCGGCGAACGATCAGATACAGCCCGGCGATCAGCATGATCGCGGCCGGCCACGCGGTGAGCGTCAGCAACTGGGTGGCGGCCTCGCTCATCACCCAGCCCTGTATCGCGCCGCCGACCAGCAATGCTGCACCGATCAGCCGCAGGACCGGCTCGTCCTTGCGATCGTGCCAAGGGCGTGGCGGATCCGAGGCGTGCGGGCGGGACATGCGTTCCAGCAGATCACGGGTCATGCCGGCGATGTGCGGCAATTGCTCGACCTGTGATTGCAGATTGCCCAGCAGGGTTTTCGGGCTGACCCGTTCACGCATCCAGCGCTCCAGATAAGGCTGCGCGGTGCTCCACAGGTCCAGTTCCGGGTACAGCTGACGACCCAGCCCCTCGATGTTGAGCAGGGTCTTTTGCAGCAGAACCAGTTGCGGCTGGACTTCCATATTGAAGCGGCGTGCGGTCTGGAACAGGCGCATCAGCACCTGACCGAAGGAAATATCCTTGAGCGGCTTCTCGAAAATCGGCTCGCAGACCGTGCGGATGGCCGCTTCGAATTCATTGAGCTTGGTCTCTGCCGGCACCCAGCCCGAATCGATGTGCAGTTGCGCAACGCGACGATAATCACGTTTGAAAAAGGCAAACAGGTTACGCGCCAGGTAATCCTGATCTTCCGGGGTCAGGCTGCCGACGATACCGCAGTCGATGGCAATGTACTTCGGCGCCCACGGGTTGACCGTGCTGACGAAAATGTTGCCGGGGTGCATGTCGGCATGGAAGAAGCTGTCGCGAAAAATCTGCGTGAAGAAGATCTCCACGCCGCGCTCGGCCAGTAATTTCATGTCGGTGCGCTGATCCGCCAGCCCGGCCATGTCGGTGACCTGCAGGCCGTAGATACGCTCCATGACCAGCACTTTCGGCCGGCACCAGTCCCAGTAGACTTGTGGCACGTAAAGCAGGTCGGAGCCTTCGAAGTTGCGTCGCAACTGGCTGGCGTTGGCCGCTTCACGCAGCAGGTCGAGTTCGTCGTAGATGGTCTTCTCATAATCCATCACCACCTGCACCGGGTGCAGCAGGCGGGCATCGGCGGAAACGCGCTCGGCGGTGCGGGCGAGAATGAACAGCCATGCCAGGTCCTGACCGATGATCGGCTTGAGGCCGGGGCGTACCACCTTGACCACGACTTCTTCGCCGGTCTTCAGGCAGGCGGCATGCACCTGGGCGACCGAAGCGGATGCCAGCGGCTTCTCGTCGAAGCGGCTGAACACGTCACAGATGCGCGCGCCAAGCTGTTCTTCGATCAGCTTGATCGCCAATTGCTGATCGAACGGCGGCACGCGATCCTGCAGCAGCATCAGCTCGTCGGCGATGTCCTCGGGCAGCAGGTCGCGCCGGGTGGACAGCAGTTGCCCGAACTTGATGAAAATCGGCCCCAGGTCCTGGAGCGCCAGGCGAAAGCGTACGCCACGGCTCAGCTCGGATTTGCGCCGTGGCAGCCAGCGCCAGGGCAGCACGAAACGCAGCGCGAGCATCCACCACGGCAGGGGCAGGGCGAACAACAGGTCATCAAGGCGATAGCGGATAACGACACGTTGAATGCGAAACAGACGGCGGACGGCAAGCAGCTTCATGCGTTATCGCTGGTATTGAGGGAGTGGGCAAGGCGGGCAAAGCGCGCCTCGAGGCGTTCCAGATCGAGTTTGATCTGATCGAGTTCGGCGAATCGTGCTTCGGCTTCGTGTTTGCCTACCAGCGTGCGCGATTCTTCGCTGAGGTAGTCGGTGACGTTCTGGCTGAGGCTGTTGAAGCTTTCCCGCGTCCAGCGCCCACTGTTGCGCAGGTGGCTGCTGAACAACTGGCTGGCCACCGGGCCGATCCAGTTGGACAGTTCGTGCTCCCAGTCCAGCTCCAGGTCCTGAAGAATGCCGACCAGTTCCAGCAGCGCGCCGCTGTCACCGTCGAGTTCGACGTCCGGGCCGTGCAGCACAGCGGTCTTGTCTTTGCTCAGGGACAGACGCACCAGGCTGGACGCCGGCGCACGCAGGGTGCAGTCGGCTTCGGCAGCCCAGTCAGCGGCGAGCAGCAAGCCTTGGTCGCTGGGCAGGATGAACAGCTTCAGGGACGGATCGCGACAGTCCACCGCAATGACACGTCCGGACAGACGCGCCATGCGGGGCAGCGCGGTGCTGTCCAGGCGCAGCACCCGATTGATGCCGTGCTCGATGCTGGCGAGCAGCCCCCGGAGCAACATCAGGGTTTGATACCGCGGTGCAGGGCCACGACGCCGGCAGTCATGTTGTGATAGGTCACGCGGTCAAAACCGGCTTCTACCATCATCGACTTGAGGGTTTCCTGGTTGGGGTGCATGCGGATCGATTCGGCCAGATAGCGGTAGCTTTCCGAATCATTGGTGACCAGCTTGCCCATCAACGGCATGAACGCGAACGAGTAGGCGTCGTAGGCCTTGGACATCAACTTGTTGGTCGGCTTGGAGAACTCCAGCACCAACAGGCGACCACCCGGCTTGAGCACGCGCAGCATGGAACGCAGGGCGTCTTCCTTGTGCGTCACGTTGCGCAGGCCGAACGCGATGGTCACGCAGTCGAAATGGTTGTCCGGGAATGGCAGCTTCTCGGCGTCTGCCTGGACGAACTCGACGTTGCCCGACACACCCAGGTCCAGCAGGCGGTCACGGCCGACCTTGAGCATGGAGGCGTTGATGTCAGCCAGTACCACCTGGCCGGTCGGGCCGACCAGGTTGGAGAATTTGCGGGTCAGGTCGCCCGTGCCGCCAGCAATGTCCAGCACGCGGTTACCGGTGCGGACGCCGGACAGCTCGATCGCGAAACGCTTCCACAGGCGATGCATGCCGCCGGACAGCAGGTCGTTCATCAGGTCGTACTTGGCCGCTACCGAATGGAAAACCTCAGCGACTTTTTCTGCCTTCTGGCTTTCCGGTACATTTTTGTAACCGAAGTGAGTCGTAGGTTCGGCATCGCTGCCTTTGCGCTGATCGTTCATATCGCTTCACCGGAATAGAGTGCGGGTCATTCTAATCGCCAAGGCCGGCTTTGTCTTGACAAGGCTCACCTGCAACGCTTTCTTGGATGCGGGCGGGTGTATATAGTTGCGCCGCATTTCATATGACGATCAAGGAAGCCTCCGATGGCCAAGATAACCGTTGAACGCCCGCACGCCCTGGGCCTCGAGAAGGCCCGCAAAAAGGCCGAGCAACTGGTCGAGAAGCTGTCCACCCGATACGGACTGGCCCACGAATGGGCTGGCGATACCGTAAAACTGGAGGGCAAGGGCGCCAAGGGTGAGGTCGAGGTCGAAGAGGCTTTGATCCGCGTCAACATCGAGCTGAACTTCATCCTGTCGGCCATGAGCGGTTCGATCAAAACAGAAGTCGAGCGCGTTCTGGACAAGGCGCTCGCTGCCTGAGTGCCGTATGCAGACCTGCTGATTTTTCTTCGCCGCCGTGTGCCCATGCGCTCTTTTATGCGCGCAAATCGACAGAATCGAGCGTGCTTTCGACCTTCGAGTCGCAAAGGCCTTGAACCGGATCGGTATCGCGTCTACACATGATGTAGACACGCTCCTTGCCAGGCTCGATGAGCCGCCGGTGCTGCATGAGCGTGTCGGGCCGATAAAAGCTCGAACGCTGCGTGCCGAAACGACTCGGGCGTTCCACGTCTGGACGATAAGGAGAACAGGATGGCTGGCAAGAAAAAAACCGAAAAAGATGGCAGCTCCTGGATGGGCGAGGTTGAGAAGTACTCTCGTCAGATCTGGCTGGCTGGTTTGGGCGCGTATTCCAAAATCAGCAATGACGGCAGCAAGCTTTTCGAGACGCTGGTGAAGGACGGCGAGAAGGCCGAGAAGCTGACCAAGGTCGAAGCGCAGAAGCAGCTCGATGACGTCAAGAACACCAGCAAGTCGGCCAAGTCCCGCGTGGACGACGTGAAAGACCTCGCGGTTGGCAAGTGGAACGAGCTGGAAGAGGCTTTCGACAAGCGTCTGAATGGCGCGATTGCGCGCCTGGGTGTGCCGAGCCGCAGTGAAGTACAGGCGCTGAACAGCAAGGTCGACCAGCTGACCCGGCAGATCGAGCTACTGACGGGCGCGAAAGCCAGACCGGCTGCTTCGCGCACTGTGGCGGCCAAACCGGCAGCGACGAAGAACGCGGCGAAACCGTTGGTCAAGGCTGCGCCCAAGCCTGTCGTCAAAGCGGCGGACAAGAGCGTAGCGGCCAAGCCAGCCGTCAAGAAAGCAGCGGCCGGGCCCGTCGAGGCTGCCAACAAGCCTGCCGCTGCGAGCACCCGCAAAACCAGCACCGCGACCAAAACTGCAGCAGCGAAAAAAACAGCGACAAGAAAGCCGGCGGCCAAACCTGCTGCCAAGCCCTCTACGCCGGCCGCATCGGAAAAGACAGTGATTTAGCCCTGATACCCGGCTGCAACAAAGAAGATAGGACGCAGAGCGTCCCGAACGGCATACCCACGCGGAGCATGGGCACGATGGTGATCTACCTGACGCCTATCGTTCCTCACGCTCCAGCGTGGGAATGCCTTTCGTGACGCTCCGCGTCACAGATCTACGCCGCGCCACCTGCTCAAGGTAGGACGCAGAGCGTCCAGAACGGCATGCCCACGCGGCGCATCGGCACAATGGTGTTCATGCGGACACCTGCAGGCGGATCAGAGCATCAGTTTGATGACGTGTTCGGAAGGGTCGCGGGACTTGCCGGATTTTTCGAGTTCCTGCAGGTAGTCTTCCCACAGCGAAGCCTGCCGTGTGGCCAGTTCGTACAGGTATTCCCAGGTAAACAGGCCGCTGTCATGGCCGTCATCGAAAGTGAGTTTCAGCGCATATTGCCCGGCGGGCTCGACCTTGGTCAGGCCGACTCCCAGTTTGCCGAATTGCAGGATCGGCCGGCCGTGGCCCTGAACTTCGGCAGAAGGGGAATGCACCCGCAGAAATTCGGCGGGCAAATGGTATTCCTCATCCGGCGCGTATTTCAGCGTCAGGGTCTTGGAGGCCTTGTGCAACTGGATGGCAGTGGGCAGAGCGGGCATGGCTGCAGTCTCGGGTTTTAAGCGTCGGGCAGAAGCAAAAAGCTGCAAGAGTGAACAACCTCTTGCAGCCTGAAATGCCAACCGCGTGTGGCTTAGAGAATATAACGCGACAGGTCTTCGTTTTCTGCCAGATCACCCAGGTGACTGTTGACGTATTCTGCATCGATTTCAATCGGCGCTGCGTCAGGGCTGATGGCCAGGTCGCCGGCGCTGAACGAGACTTCCTCGAGCAGGCGCTCAAGCAGCGTGTGCAGGCGGCGGGCACCAATGTTTTCGGTCTTCTCGTTGACCTGCCAGGCGATCTCGGCCAGACGCTTGATGCCTTCAGGCTTGAACTCGATCTTCAGGCCTTCGGTCTTGAGCAGCTCGCGGTACTGTTCGGTCAACGACGCATGCGGCTCGCTGAGGATGCGCTCGAAGTCCTGCGGCGACAGCGCCTTGAGTTCGACGCGGATCGGCAGACGGCCTTGCAGCTCGGGGACCAGATCACTCGGCTTGCTCAAATGGAACGCGCCCGAGGCGATAAACAGGATGTGGTCGGTCTTGACCATGCCCAGTTTGGTGTTCACGGTGCAGCCTTCGATCAGCGGCAGCAGGTCGCGCTGCACGCCTTCACGGGACACGTCGACACCGCCCGAATTACCACGCTTGGCCACCTTGTCGATTTCGTCGATGAACACGATGCCGTGTTGTTCGACCGCTTCCAGCGCCTTGGCTTTCAGCTCTTCTTCATTGACCAGACGGCCCGCTTCTTCTTCGCGTACCAGCTTGAGCGCTTCCTTGACCTTGAGTTTGCGGCTCTTGGTCTTGCCCTTGCCCATGTTGGCAAACAGGCTCTGCAACTGATTGGTCATCTCCTCCATGCCAGGCGGCGCGGAGATATCGACACCAACGGCTTCGTTGATCTCGATCTCGATTTCCTTATCATCCAGCTGGCCTTCGCGCAGACGCTTGCGGAACAGCTGACGGGTATTGGAATCGCTGCTCTGCGCCGGGTCTTCGTTGAAGCCGACCCGGGCCGGTGGCAGCAGGGCGTCGAGAATGCGCTCTTCGGCAGCATCTTCGGCACGGTGACGCACCTTGACGATTTCCTGTTCGCGCAGCAGCTTGATCGCGGCATCGGCCAGATCACGGATGATCGACTCTACATCACGACCCACATAACCAACTTCGGTGAATTTGGTGGCTTCGACCTTGATGAACGGCGCGTTGGCGAGTTTGGCCAGACGACGGGCGATTTCGGTTTTGCCGACACCGGTCGGACCGATCATCAGAATGTTCTTGGGGGTTACTTCAACACGCAGCTCTTCCGGCAACTGCATGCGGCGCCAGCGATTGCGCAGGGCAATGGCCACGGCGCGCTTGGCATCGTCCTGGCCGATAATATGGCGGTTGAGTTCATGGACGATTTCGCGGGGAGTCATTGACATGGTTATTCACGGTCCTCTGGTACGGTCAAGTCGATGGGGCCGCAAGATGTGCGGCCCGGCAGCGGCTTAGCCGGCGAGGTCCTGCTCCTCAATGGTGATGTTGTGGTTGGTGAACACGCAAATGTCGCCGGCGATATGCAGGGAAGTCTCGGCAATTTCGCGGGCCGACAGGTCGGTCTTGAGCAGCAGGGCGCGTGCTGCGGCCTGAGCGAATGCGCCGCCGGAGCCCATGGCGATCAGTCCGTCCTCGGGCTCGACCACGTCACCGTTGCCGGTGATGATCAGCGAGGCGTCCTTGTTGGCGACGGCCAGCATGGCTTCAAGGCGGCTCAGCGAGCGATCGGTGCGCCAGTCCTTGGCCAGTTCGACGGCTGCACGAACCAGATGCCCCTGGTGTTTTTCCAGTTGGGCCTCGAAGCGTTCGAACAGCGTGAATGCATCGGCGGTCGCGCCAGCGAATCCGGCGATCACTTCACCGTGATACAGGCGGCGTACCTTCTTGGCGTTGCCTTTCATGACGGTGTTGCCCAGAGAAACCTGGCCGTCGCCAGCCATGACGACTTTACCGTGGCGGCGCACTGAAACGATGGTGGTCAAGGGAGAGTCTCCACACTGCGGGGCGAAAATGCCCTGATGCAAACTCATATGGGGGTGTGGGTGAGTATTTCAACCTTGGGGATGAATCGGGGGGGAATGACCGTATGATTCTTGTCCCAACTCTTTAAGCGGACCGGGCGACGCTTCATTTGTCCGCGATCTCCCGGTTTTTGTAGCGGACAGAAGGCCGTTTTGATTCTGCCCAACGGGCGTAGGAGCGGACTTGTCCGCGATGGGCTGCGAAGCGGCCCCCAAACAGGCTGTCTCGGCTGGGTCTGATACACAGATGCGGCTGGTTTTGCTGCCGGTTCCCGGCAGATCGCGGACAAGTCCGCTCCTACGCCCTTCGGGCAGAAGCTCCGTTCTCCGTACTCATCGAAAACACGCGATGAGCACGGAAACAGCGGCGCTTTGGCTAGCGGCTCTGGCGCTGTTGCAACAACAGGTTACTAAATCCGCCGCTTGCCAGTTGTTTCTGGGCAGTGGTCAGTTGTTCGCGGTTGCTGAACGGGCCGACCAGTACGCGATACCAGGTTTCATCCTTGACGGTGCCCGACTCGACGGTAGAGGTCTGGCCCAGCAGGATGATTTGCGCGCGGACCTTCTCGGCGTCAGCCTGTTTGCGGAACGAGCCTGCCTGCAGGAAGAACGTCGTCACCGCTGCCGGCTTGGTGGTCGCAACCGGTGGCGCCGGCGGAGGCGTCAGGCCGCTGAGGGCTGCCTGGGCACGTGCCGTGTCGATCTTGGCTGCCTGTTCCGGCGAGACCGGTGCTGTCGGTGCCACAGGCGGCGGGGTTTTCTCCGGCACGGCCTCGTTCGGCACGATCACTTCCGATTCCGGCAGCAATGTGTAGAAGTCGTACTTGGGTTTGACCGGCGCCGTAGGGCTTGGCGGTGTCTTGTTCGCTTCGGCGATCTTTGCAGCCTTGGCGTCTGCCCTGACCCGCTTGACGTCATCGCCACCGGGTTCGAGCTTCATCAAAAAGACCACGAATGCGCCCACGGTCAAGCCAATCGCCAGCCACAACCATCCTGGAATCGGCTTCTTCGCGGGTGCCTGGTAACGGCTGGCGCCCCGCTTGGGTGCCGGTTTCTTCTTCGCAACTGCCAACTTACATACGCTCCAGAGTTTCCAGACCCAACAGGTCCAGGCCTTGCTTGAGGGTGCGGCCGGTCAGTGCAGCCAGGCGCAGACGGCTCTGTTGCTGATCGGGGTTTTCCGCACCAAGGATCGGGCAGTTTTCGTAAAAGCTCGAAAACAGACCCGCAAGGTCATACAGGTAAGCACAAAGTACGTGCGGTGTGCCTTTTTCTGCGACGTTGTTCAGTGTTTCGGTGAGCTGCGCCAGACGTGCGGCCAGTTCCTGTTCCTGCGGCGCTGCGAGGACGATCTGGCCCTTGCTGGCGTCAAACGCGCTGCCCAGCTTGCGGAACACGCCGGCCACACGGGTGTAGGCGTACAGCAGATAGGGCGCGGTGTTGCCTTCGAAACTGAGCATCTGATCGAAGTTGAAGCTGTAATCGCTGGCGCGGTGCTTGGACAGGTCGGCGTATTTCACCGCACTGATGCCCACGGCCTTGGCAATGCTGCGCAATTCCGCTTCGGCGACTTCCGGGTTCTTTTCCCTGACCAGCGTGTAGGCGCGCTCTTCGGCTTCATCGAGCAGGTCGATGAGCTTGACCGTGCCGCCATCGCGGGTCTTGAACGGGCGGCCATCGGCGCCGTTCATGGTGCCGAAGCCCATGTGTTCGAGCTGCATGCCGTCATGCACGAAACCGGCGCGGCGCGCCACTTCGAACACCTGCTGGAAGTGCAGGGCCTGACGCTGGTCGACGAAATACAGTACGCGATCGGCCTTGAGCACCTTGCTGCGATAGCGGATCGCTGCCAGGTCGGTGGTGGCATACAGATAACCGCCACCGGCCTTCTGCACGATGACCGGCAACGGCGTGTCATCGGCGGTGCGGAATTCTTCGAGGAACACGCATTGTGCGCCATTGCTCTCGACCAGCAGGCCCGTGGCTTTCAGGTCGTTGACGACATTGGCCAGGTCATCGTTATAGGCGCTTTCGCCCATCACGTCGGCCGGGGTCAGCTTGACGTTGAGGCGCTCGTAGGTCTCCTGGCAGTGCGACAGCGAGATGTCCTTGAAGCGCGTCCACAGCGCCAGGCATTCGGCATCGCCGGCCTGCAGCTTGACCACCAGGCCACGGGCACGCTCGGCGAACTCTTCGGACTCGTCAAAGCGCTGCTTGGCGGCGCGGTAGAAGTTTTCCAGGTCGGACAGCTCGTCGCTGGTCGCCGGCTTTTCCTGCAGATAGGCCAGCAGCATGCCGAACTGGGTGCCCCAGTCGCCCACGTGGTTCTGGCGAATGACCGTGTCGCCGAGAAACTCGAGAACGTTCGCCACGCCGTCGCCAATAATGGTCGAGCGCAGGTGCCCAACGTGCATTTCCTTGGCCAGATTGGGTGCCGACAGATCGACGACCACGCGCTGTGCAGCGCTCGCCTTGCGGACCGACAGTTTTTCCGGGTCGGCCAAGGCAGCGTCGAGGCGTGCGGCGAGCGCGGCGGTGTTCTGGAAGAAGTTCAGGAAGCCCGGCCCGGCAATTTCGACCTTGCTGATCTGCTCGTCGGCCGGGAGGGCGGCGATCAGTTTTTCAGCCAGATCGCGCGGTTTCATGCCGGCAGGCTTGGCGAGCATCATCGCGATATTGCTGGCGAAGTCGCCGTGCGTCTTGTCGCGGGCGTTTTCCACCTGAATCGCCGGCGTCAGCCCTTCTGGCAAGACGCCCTCGGTGACGAGACGGGTCAGGGCTTGTTGAATCAGCTGGCGAATCGTGTCTTTCATGGTGCTCTCTTCGACCGCAAGCGCGGTGGCGCTTCGATGCGCGGGTGGAAAAACTCTGCATTATCCGCTGCTCAAGCCTGCTTGCCAACGGCGTGACTTAATAAAGATCCACAGGATCCACATCCAGCGACCATCTGACCTGTCGACCGCTGGGCATTTGCTCCAGCGCGAGCAGCCAGGTGGCAAGCAATTTATGCAGTGGCGCGCGGGCGCTGGACTGCACCAGCAGTTGCGCGCGATAACGCCCGGCGCGGCGTTCCATCGGTGCCGGAACCGGGCCCAGCAGCTCAATGCCGCCCAGCGCCATTTGCGCAACCAGTTGCTCGGCATCGCTGCAGGCCTGATCAAGAAAGGCCTCGGCCTGCCCCGGCTTGTGCGCTTCGGCGCGCAGCAGTGCAAGGTGTGAAAACGGTGGCAGACCCGCTGAACGGCGCTCGCTCAACGCTTGTTCGGCAAAGGCGAAATAACCCTGCTCGGTCAGCTGGATCAGCAACGGATGGTCGGCCAGGTGGGTCTGGATGATCACCTTGCCAGGCTCTTCGGCGCGCCCGGCACGGCCTGCCACCTGCACGATCAGTTGCGCCATGCGCTCGCTGGCGCGGAAGTCGCCGGAAAACAGCCCGCCGTCGGCGTCCAGAATCGAGACCAGC
Organism: Pseudomonas sp. P135; assembly: GCF_020312125.1. Classification (NCBI taxonomy): domain Bacteria; kingdom Pseudomonadati; phylum Pseudomonadota; class Gammaproteobacteria; order Pseudomonadales; family Pseudomonadaceae; genus Pseudomonas; species Pseudomonas sp. P135. The sequence continues at coordinate 344,142 of NZ_JAGPYR010000006.1, read as the reverse complement.
GTGACCCGGGGAAAGTGATGGCCCTTGGCGAGCATTTGCGTGCCGACCAGAATGCACGGCTGACCGCGCTGGATCGTCGTGAACAGCTGGTTCATGGCGTCCTTGCGCGACGTGCTGTCGCGATCGACACGCAGCACGGGGTAGTCCGGAAACAGAATCGCCAGGCGCTCTTCGGCGCGCTCGGTGCCGGCGCCTACCGGGCGCAAATCCACCTTGCCGCACGACGGGCACTGACGCGGTACGCGCTCGACATACCCGCAGTGATGGCAGCGCAGTTCGCCCGAGCGCTGGTGCACGGTCATGCGTGCATCGCAGCGTTGGCAGCCGGACATCCAGCCGCAGTCGTGGCACAGCAAGGTTGGCGCAAAGCCGCGACGGTTGAGGAACACCAAAACCTGCTGGCCTGCCGCGAGCGTCTGGCCGATGGCCTGCTGCATGGGCCCGGAGATGCCGCTGTCCAGCGGTCGGCTCTTGACGTCCAGGCGCATGAAACGCGGCTGTTGTGCGCCGCCCGCGCGCTGATTCAGGCGCAACAGGCCATAGCGGCCGGTGTAGGCGTTGTGCAGGCTTTCCAGGGACGGCGTGGCCGAGCCCAGGACAATCGGAATGTTTTCCTGACGCGCCCGCACCAGTGCCAGATCGCGGGCGTGATAGCGCAGACCTTCCTGCTGTTTATAGGAACCGTCGTGTTCTTCGTCGATGATGATCAGGCCGGGGTTTTTCATCGGCGTGAACAGCGCCGAACGCGTGCCGATGATGATGTCCGCCTCGCCATCGCGAGCCGCCAGCCAGGCGTCCAGCCGTTCGCGGTCGTTGACCGCCGAGTGGACCAGCGCAATGCGCGCATTGAAGCGCTGCTCGAAGCGCGCCAGGGTCTGCGGGCCGAGGTTGATTTCCGGGATCAGCACCAGCGCCTGCTTTCCGGCTTCGAGGGTTTCGCGGATCAGTTGCAGATAGACTTCGGTCTTGCCGCTGCCGGTGACACCGGCCAGCAGAAACGCATGAAAGCTGTCGAATCCGGCGCGGATCGCTTCGTAAGCGGCGCGTTGTTCGGTGTTGAGTGGCAATTCAGGCTGGGCCAGCCAGTGTTCATGGCGTGCGCTGGGCGCATGGCTGCGGACCTCGACGTACACCAGCTCCTTGGCCAGCAACAGGTTGAGGCTGTCCCTGTTAAGCATCAGCTTGCTGAGCAGTTGATGCGCCACTCCGTGCGGGTGCTGGGCAAGGGTGGTCAGGGCTTCGCGCTGCTTGGGCGCGCGGGCGATGCGCGGATCGTCGACGCTGGCGCCCGGGGCCACATGCCAGAAGCGCTCTTGGCGACTTTCGGCCAGTTCGCCCTGACGCAGCAGCACCGGCAAGGCCCAGCTCAGTGTGTCTCCGAGGCTGTGCTGGTAGTACTGCGAGGTCCACAGGCACAGCTTGAACAGTGCGGGCGGCAGCGGCGCTTCACTGTCGAGCAGGGCGATAGCCGGCTTCAGCTTGTCGGCGGGTACTTCGCTGTGATCGACCACTTCCACCAGAATGCCGATCATTTCCCGACGTCCGAACGGCACTCGCAGACGCATGCCCGGCTGCAAGGCGCTGCGCGACACGCCCGCGGGGGCGCGGTAGTCGAACAGGCGGCGAAGCGGCGAGGGCAGGGCAAGGCGCAGGATGGCGTCGGGCACGCGGTGTTTCCCTGTGGTGATAAGTGATGACGGAGGCGCGATCTTAGCAGACGACCGGTGTGAAGGTTCGCTTGCGTCGTTGCAATTGTCTGGTACTATCCGCAGCCTATTTCCGTGCGGTATTCAACAATAGTGTTGGGTGGCGGCGCGTTAGACCGAGGAAGTACCGATGAAAGCTGATATCCATCCAGTTTACGAAGCCATTGACGCTACCTGCAGCTGCGGCAATGTCATCAAGACCCGTTCCACCCTGGCCGCTCCTCTGAGCCTGGACGTGTGCAACGAGTGCCACCCGTTCTACACCGGCAAGCAGAAGATGCTTGACGTTGGCGGCCGTGTCGACAAGTTCAAATCCCGTTTCGGTGCGTTCGGCGCAACCAAAGCGAAGTAAGACTGGCTGCCCTATGGGCATCTCCAGGCTGCTTGAAAAGGCGCTCCTTGTGGGCGTCTTTTTTATGCCCGCGATTTGGGTGTCCGCTGCGCAGGCCTTCTGCCCCGCACCTGCCTCGTTGCCGATTGCACAGGTGCAGCGTGTGGTCGACGGCGACACGTTAAAGCTGACCGATGGCCGCAGTGTGCGAATGATCGGGCTCAATACGCCTGAAACCGGCAGGAAAGGCCGGTCGGCCGAACCGTTTGCCGAGGCGGCGAAAAAGCGCTTGCAGACGCTGGTGAATGAAAGCGGCGGCAAGGTCAGGCTGCGTATCGGCCAGCAGGGCAAGGATCATTACGGCCGCACGCTGGCCAACGTCTATGACCGTAAGGGCGCCAACCTCGAGGCGCAGTTGCTGAGTGAAGGTCTGGGCTATCTGGTGGCCGTTGCGCCCAATGTCAGGCTGGTCGCTTGCCAGCAGGGCGCGGAGCGTCAGGCACGTCAGGCGCGGCTGGGTGTGTGGCGCAATTCGCCGGTGCAGTCCTCGACCCGGCTGAGCAAAGGCGGGTTCGCGATTGTGTCCGGTCAGGTCAGGCGTGTGCAGCGCAATCGCGGCGGTATCTGGATCGAGTTGCAGGGCTCGCTGGTCCTGCGTGTCGCGCCTGCCCACCTGAATGCGTTCGATACGGCGATGCTCCAGCGCCTCCAAGGGCAGCAGGTCGAAGCGCGTGGCTGGGTAGTCGACCGCTCCCGGCGCGCGGGCCTGAAAGCCGGGCAGTCCCGCTGGCTGCTGCCACTGACCCATCCCGCCATGCTGAGCCCTTCCCGCCGTTAGAAGCGCCCTTCAGGCCGGTGATCCGACGAGCGTGACCGAGTGTTCACGTATCAGACCTCTAAGCTAAAGTCTAAGCCTGTGCCTATTGACAGCAGTGACTGGTCAGTCTTGTTAGGACTATGCATCTTGCGTATCCTCGGCGGTCCGTCTGTCCCACAGTAAAAAAAGCGGAATCCAATACATGTCAGATCTGAAAACTGCCGCGCTCGAATACCATGCCAATCCTCGTCCGGGGAAGCTGAGCGTCGAACTCACCAAGCCGACCGCAACCGCTCGTGACCTGGCTCTGGCCTACAGCCCTGGCGTTGCTGAACCCGTGCGTGAAATTGCCCGTGACCCCGAGCTGGCTTACAAGTACACCGGCAAAGGCAATCTGGTAGCAGTTATTTCTGATGGCACCGCGATTCTCGGCCTCGGCGATCTGGGGCCATTGGCTTCCAAGCCGGTCATGGAAGGTAAGGGCGTTCTGTTCAAGCGCTTCGCCGGTATCGACGTTTTCGATATCGAAGTCGATTCCGAAAGCCCGCAGGCGTTCATCGACACCGTCAAGCGTATCTCCATCACCTTCGGTGGCATCAACCTGGAAGACATCAAGGCGCCTGAGTGCTTTGAAATCGAGAAGGCGCTGATCGAACAGTGCGACATCCCGGTTTTCCATGATGACCAGCACGGCACCGCTATCGTGACGGCGGCCGGCATGATCAACGCACTGGAAATCGTCGGCAAGACCCTCGAATCGGCGAAGATCGTCTGCCTGGGCGCTGGCGCTGCAGCCATCTCCTGCATGAAGCTGCTGGTGAGCATGGGCGCGAAGATCGAAAACATCTTCATGGTCGACCGTACCGGCGTTATCCACTCCGGCCGTACCGACCTGAACCAGTACAAGGCTGCATTCGCTCACGCTACCGAGAAGCGCTCGCTGACCGATGCACTGGATGGCGCTGACGTATTCGTAGGCCTGTCCGGCCCTAACCTGCTGAGCGCTGAAAACCTCAAGCTGATGGCCAAGGACCCGATCGTGTTCGCTTGCTCGAACCCTGATCCGGAAATTTCCCCGGAACTGGCTCACGCCACGCGCAGCGATGTGATCATGGCCACTGGCCGTTCGGACTACCCGAACCAGGTCAACAACGTGCTGGGCTTCCCGTTCATCTTCCGCGGTGCTCTGGACGTTCGCGCCAAGCGCATCAACGAAGAAATGAAAATCGCTGCGGCCAACGCCCTGCGCGAACTGGCCAAGCTGCCTGTGCCACAGGAAGTCAGCGACGCCTACGGCGGCATCAAACTGGAATTCGGTCGTGAGTACATCATCCCGAAACCAATGGATACGCGCCTGCTGGGCCTGATCGCCGATGCAGTGGCCAAGGCCGCCATCGAAAGCGGCGTTGCCACCCTGCCGTATCCGAAGCACTACCCGCTGACCAGCGTGGATGACGTGTTCAAGGGCTGATCCCTGAGCCAATAAAAAACCCCTGCAGCGATGCAGGGGTTTTTTTATGCCTTGGATACCCTGCACTTGTGGGGCATTTTCGGGATTGAACTGGCCTCTTCGCGAGCAAGCTCGCTCCCACAAGATCTTCACACGCCATAAAATCTTCAGGGGCAGTTATCTCCCCGCTGCCCCGCCTGCCGGTCAGGTATACACCGCACTTGTGGGAGCGAGCTTGCTCGCGAAGAGGCCGGTATGCGAGGCTGCGTGCCAAAGGCAAGTGCGCGAAAGTGGCCCTGGTGGCCTGCATGCGGGTGTTGCTGATACGCCTGAACGCCATGGTGCGCGACGGAACACCATGGCGTGATCATGCGGTTTGAATGGGGGCGGTCTTTGCCTGCCATCGCGGAATCTATCCGCGATGGCATTATAAAATGCCCATTCATCGGGGGATGATGAAAGACAGTTGGCTCCCACGGGACCTGCGTATAACCGTCAGGGCGGAGCATGGGCACGATGGTGATCTTATTGACGACTATCGTTCCTCACGCTCCAGCGTGGCAATGCCTTTCGTGACGCTCCGTGTCACAAGCCCGCGCAGTGCTATCAGAACAAATCGATCGGCGCTGACTCATCCGCTGGCAACGGACTGCCCGGTGCACTGCTGCCGCCCAGTTCGTTGACGCTTGGCGGTGTGTCTTCGCTTTTGAACAGCTCGAAGAATGCGTTCGGCGTGCTTGGCGTAGCGGCGCGGCCACTCAATGGGTCGACGCGCAGGCTGAGAATGCCTGGCGGTTCGGCCTGTTGATGCGGCGGCTTGTCCTTGAGCGCAGCGCTCATGTAGTCCATCCAGATCGGCAGCGAGACCGTCCCGCCGAATTCGTGACGGCCAAGGCTTTCAGGCTGATCGAAACCACTCCACACCGTCGTCACGTAGTCTGCGTTATACCCGGAGAACCAGGCATCCTTGGAATCGTTGGTGGTACCGGTCTTGCCGGCGATGTCCGGTCTGTTCATGGACAGCGCGCGGCGCCCGGTGCCGCGCTTGATCACGTCCTGCAGCATGCTGTTCAGAATGTACGTGGTGCGGCCATCGACAATGCGCTCGGCAACGGCAGGCGCTTGCGGCTGGGCGGGTGCGCCCGGTGGACCCGCAACCACGCTCGGGCTGTCATGTACCGCAAAGGTCGAAGTATTGGGCGCGGTATTGACATCATTGGCCGGAACGCTTGGCGGGTTGGCGACAAACAGGGTCTGGCCGTCACGGTTCTCGATGGTCTGGATCAGATAAGGGCTGACCTTGTAACCGCCGTTGGCGAAGGTTGCCCAGCCGGTGGCGATTTCCATCGGGGTCAGTGTCGCCGTACCCAGTGCCAGCGACAGGTTGCGCGGCAAGTCCTGCTTGGAGAAGCCGAAGCGGGTGATGTAGTCGATGGTGCTGTCGATGCCGAGGGCCTGAAGCAAGCGGATCGATACCAGGTTACGAGACTTGTACAGCGCCTCGCGCAGGCGGATCGGCCCGAGGAAGGTGTTGGTGTCATTTTTCGGACGCCATACCTTGTCCAGGTATTCGTCGACAAAGACGATAGGCGCGTCGTTAACCAGGCTGGAAGCGGTGTAACCGTTATCCAGCGCAGCGCTGTAGATGAACGGCTTGAAGCTGGAGCCCGGTTGACGTTTGGCCTGCATGGCGCGGTTGTAGTTGCTCTGCTCGAACGCGAAGCCGCCGACCAGCGCACGAATGGCACCGTTCTGCGGATCAAGCGATACCAGTGCGCTCTGCGCGACGGGAATTTGACTGAATTTCAGCGAGCCATCGTCCTGGCGCAGCAGACGAACCAGGTCGCCGACCTTGGCAACGTCACCCGGCTGCTTCGGATTGGCGCCCAGGCTGTTGGTATTCAGGTAAGGCCGCGCCCACTTCATGGTGGCCCAGTCTACGGTTTCTTCCTTCTCGCCGTTGTGGGTCAGAACGCGCAGACCGGTCTTGTCGACCTGGGTCACGATGCCGGGCTCGAGGCCGTTGATCATGCGCTGCCTGGTCAGTTCCTGTACCCAGTTGGCGCGGGTCATGCCCGGGAAGCGGCTTTCCGGACCACGGTAGCCGTGGCGCTGGTCGTAATCGATCAAGCCTTGCTGGATGGACTTGTTGGCGTGTTCCTGAAGGTCGCTCGGCACCGTCGTGGTGACGCGGAAGCCTTCTGTGTAGGCCTCGCTGCCATAGCGGCCGACCATTTCTGCCCGCGCCATTTCAGCGATGTACGGTGCATTCACTTCCGGCGTCGGCACGTGATAGCTGGCGTTGAGCGGTTCGTTCAGCGCTGCCTGGTAAGCCGTCTGGTCGATCTTGCCCAGGCGATACATGCGGCCGAGGATCCAGTCGCGACGTTCCTTGGCACGGGTCGGGTTGGCCAACGGGTTGAAGCGTGACGGTGCCTTGGGCAGACCGGCAATCATGGCCATTTGCGCAAGGCTTACATCGCGAATCGATTTGCCATAGTAGACTTGCGCCGCTGCCTCGATCCCGTAGGCGCGGTTACCCAGATAAATCTTGTTGACGTACAGCTCGAGAATCTCGTCCTTGGTAAGTTGGCGCTCGATTTGCAAGGCCAACAGGATCTCGGTGGTTTTGCGCGAAAAGCTGCGCTCGCTGGTCAGGAAGAAGTTTTTCGCGACCTGCATGGTGATGGTACTGCCGCCTGACTGGATATGGCCGCTCTTGACCAGTTGAGTGGCGGCGCGCATCAGGCTGCCCGGGTCGACGCCGTAGTGGTTGGCGAAGTTGTCGTCTTCGGCCGACAGCAGTGCGTTGATGAAATTGGGCGGGATTTCCGCGAAGCGAATCGGCGTGCGGCGCATTTCACCGAACTCGGCAATCAGCTTGCCGTCGCTGGTGAACACGCGCAGGGGGATTTGCAGTTGAATGCTTCGCAGCGCGTCAACGGAGGGCAGGGTCGGGCTCAGGTAAAGAAACGCGCCGCTCAGGCCAAGCAACAGCGAGCAGAATACCGCGACGAGGGACCACCAGAAAAACTTCAGCAGGCGTATCAAGGCTTTTGGATTTCCAGAAAAAATAATGGGTTAAGCGCAGGCATTTACAAATGAACATGCCTTGAAGCTTTGTTAAATGAAAAAAACGCTGGGCATTATAAGCATTTTTCGTCCCCACGCGTGATTTGCGCTACTGTCAAGGCTGTCGACAGTGACGTTGGCCCGAAATAACTCCGTAAGTGACGGAAACTCATAGGAATCAGGTTGTGTTCGAACTCTTCAGTAAGAAGGCCAACACCCTTCTAGGGATCGATATTAGCTCCACCTCGGTAAAACTCCTGGAATTGAGTCGTTCCGGCACCCGTTACAAGGTCGAGTCTTACGCAGTAGAGCCGTTGCCGGCCAACGCTGTCGTCGAAAAGAACATTGCCGAACTCGAAGGGGTCGGGCAGGCGTTGTCTCGCGTGCTCGCCAAGGCCAAGACCAGCGTCAAGAACGTGGCGGTTGCCGTGGCCGGTTCGGCGGTGATCACCAAGACCATCGAGATGGACGCCGGTCTTTCCGACGATGACATGGAAAACCAGCTCAAGCTTGAAGCTGACCAGTACATCCCCTATCCGCTGGAAGAAGTCGCCATCGATTTCGAAGTGCAGGGCTATTCGGTGCGCAATCCCGAGCGCGTCGAGGTGCTGCTGGCTGCCTGCCGCAAGGAGAACGTCGAAGTGCGCGAGGCCGCCCTGGCGCTGGCCGGGCTGACCGCGCGCGTGGTCGATGTCGAAGCCTACGCCCTCGAGCGCTCGTTCGGACTGCTGGCCGCGCAACTGGGCAACGGTCATGACGAGCTGACGGTGGCCGTGGTCGATATCGGCGCCACCATGACCACCCTGAGCGTGCTGCATCATGGCCGGATCATTTATACCCGCGAGCAGCTGTTTGGCGGGCGCCAGCTGACTGACGAAATTCAGCGCCGCTACGGGCTCTCCATGGAGGAAGCCGGGCTTGCCAAGAAGCAGGGCGGCTTGCCCGACGACTACGTCAGCGAGGTGCTCGACCCCTTCAAGGAAGCGCTGGTGCAGCAGGTTTCCCGCTCCCTGCAGTTCTTCTTTGCGGCCGGTCAATACAACTCCGTGGATCACATCATGCTGGCAGGCGGCACGGCTTCGATTTCAGGGCTGGAGCATCTGATCCAGCGGCGCATCGGCACTCCGACCATGGTCGCCAACCCGTTTGCCGACATGGCCCTGAGTTCCAAGGTCAATGCCGGCGCCCTGGCCAGTGATGCGCCGGCGCTGATGATCGCGTGTGGCCTGGCGTTGAGGAGTTTCGACTGATGGCGCGGATCAACTTATTACCGTGGCGCGAAGAGCTTCGCGAAGAACGAAAGAAACGCTTCCTGACTGCCTTGGTCGGCGTGTTGGTGGTATCAGTCGGCATTCTGTTTCTGATCGATCGGTACGTCAGCAACGCCCTCGAGCATCAGATGGCGCGCAATGCGTTTCTGCAGACACAGATTGCCCAGCTCGATATCCGCATCAAGGAGATCAGCGACCTCAAGGCCCGTCGCAAGCAACTGCTCGAGCGCATGAAGATCATTCAGGACCTGCAAGGCAACCGCCCGATCACCGGGCGCGTCTTCGATCAACTGGCGCGGACTCTGCCGGATGGCGTCTATTACTCGCAGGTCAAAATGACCGACAAGCTGATCGCCATCAATGGTGCTGCCGAGTCGAACAACCGGGTTTCCGACCTGATGCGTAATCTTGAAGCTTCCGACTGGCTGGAAGCGCCGAGCCTGACCGAGGTCAAGGCCACGACCGCCGGTGCTGTGGATCAGGCCAACGTCTTTCAGTTGACCGTACGCCAGACCCAGCCACCGGTTGCCGCTGCCGCAGGAGCCAAGCCATGAATATGTCCGAATGGCTGGAAGGGCTGCGCAAGGTCGATCTGAGCGAACTGGACCTGAACAACCTCGGTTCATGGCCTGCGGCGATCAAGGCCATTGCCGGGGTGCTGGTCGCGGTCATGATTTTCGCTCTGGGCTATTTCTTCTTTATCCAGGACCTGGAAACCCAGCTGGAAAGCGCGCAGGGCAGCGAGGTGACGCTCAAGGAGCAGTTCTCCAACAAGGCCTTCCAGGCGGCCAACCTCGAGCCGTACAAGAAGCAGATGGAAGAAATGGAAAACACCTTCGGTGCCCTGCTGCGGCAATTGCCCAGCGACACCGAAGTGCCTGGGCTGCTTGAGGACATCACCCGCACCGGACTGGGAAGCGGGCTCGAGTTCGAGGAAATCAAGCTGCTGCCCGAGGCGGCCCAGCAGTTCTACATCGAGCTGCCGATACAGATCACCGTGGTCGGTGGTTATCACGACCTGGCGACCTTCGTCAGCGGCGTCGCCAGCCTGCCGCGCATCGTCACGCTGCATGATTTCGAAATCAAGCCGGTCGATCCCAAGGTGCCGACCAAGTTGCGCATGAGCATTCTGGCCAAGACCTACCGCTACAACGATGAAGGGCTGAAGAAATGAGGGCGGCGCGATTGCTGTGCGTCAGTGTGGTTCTGGCAGGGCTGGCCGGTTGCGGTAATGACAATGATTTTGCCGATCTTTCTGAATTCATGGATCAGGCCAGAGCCCGCCCGAGTGGCAACATCGAGCCGCTGCCCAAGTTTCGGCCGTATGAGGCGTTCACCTACAACGCCTCCACGCTGCGCAGTCCTTTTCAGCCGCCGGTCAAGATCGACCTGCTCAACCGCCAGAAGGGGTCACGGCTGGTGGCGCCGGACGAACACCGGGTCAAACAGTTCCTTGAAGGCTTCAATATCGAGTCGTTCGAGATGGTCGGCACGATTGGCAACGAGTCAGGGACATTCGCCCTGCTGCGCGGTGCCGGAGGTGTTCATCGCGTCAAGGTGGGGGATTATCTGGGGCGTAACAACGGCCGGGTAGTGTCGATCGGCGACGCGCAGGTTGATGTCATCGAAATTGTTCCTGATGGAGAGGGGGCGTGGCTGGAAAGGCCGCGCACGATCGCCCTCAAAGAACGCTCATGAAGTGGGCAAGGCCAAGTATGCACAGTAGCGCTCAACGGAAATTGATCATGACCCGGATTCTCTCGATTATCGGCGTGTCGTTATGCATCGCGATGCTGTCGCCGGTTCTCCAGGCTGCCAACCTCAAGACCCTGGATGTCGCCGCCCTGCCGGGTGACCGCATCGAGCTGAAGCTGGCATTCGACGCCCCGGTGCCTGCACCGCGCGGTTACACCACCTCGCAACCGGCGCGCATTGCGCTGGACCTGCCGGGTGTTACCAGCCAGCTGGCGACCAAAAGTCGTGACCTGGGCACCGGCAATGCGCGCAGTGTGGTCGTGGTACAGGCTCAGGACCGTACCCGGGTGATCATCAACCTGACCACGCTTTCGCCGTACAGCTCCCGCGTCGATGGCAACAACCTGTTCGTGGTCATCGGCCAGGGTGCCGGCGCCGCGCAAGCCTCCCAGCCGACTACCGCGATGGGCGCGCAACGGGTCGCGGTGCCACCGCCCACACCGGCATCCGCCAAGCCGTTCATCCCCGCTGGCGTCAAGGCCATCAGGAATGTCGACTTTCAGCGTGGCGAGCTGGGTGAAGGCAATGTGGTCATTGACCTGAGCAACCCCAGCATTGCCCCGGATATTCAGGAGCAGGGCGGCAAGATCCGCGTGGACTTCGCCAAGACCCAGCTGCCCGAACCGCTGCGCGTCCGCCTGGACGTCAAGGACTTCGCCACGCCGGTGCAGTTCGTCAGTGCTTCGGCGACAGGTGACAAGGCCAGCATTCTGATCGAGCCGTCGGGCGCCTTCGACTACTCGGCGTTCCAGACCGAAAACAAGCTGACGATCAGCGTGCGCCCGTTGACCAACGAGGATCTGGACCGCCGCGCTGCCGACAAGCCGGTGTACACCGGTGAAAAGCTGTCGCTGAACTTCCAGGACATCGATGTGCGTTCGGTGCTGCAGCTGATTGCCGACTTCACCAACCTCAATCTGGTGGCCAGTGATACGGTCCAGGGCGGTATCACCCTGCGTCTGCAGAATGTGCCATGGGATCAGGCGCTGGATCTGGTGCTGAAAACCAAGGGCCTGGACAAGCGCAAGGTTGGCAACGTTCTGCTGGTCGCACCAGCCGATGAAATTGCCGCCCGTGAGCGTCAGGAGCTGGAATCGCTCAAACAGATCGCCGAGCTGGCGCCCCTGCGCCGCGAACTGCTGCAGGTCAATTACGCCAAGGCAGCCGACATCGCCAAGCTGTTCCAGTCCGTGACCAGCGCCGAGTCCAAGGCCGACGAGCGCGGCTCGATCACGGTGGACGACCGGACCAACAACATCATTGCCTACCAGACCCAGGAACGACTCGACGAACTGCGTCGTATCGTGTCGCAACTGGACATCCCGGTACGCCAGGTGATGATCGAGGCGCGCATCGTCGAGGCCAACGTCGATTACAACAAGCAGCTCGGGGTACGCTGGGGCGGGTCTACCAACACCAGCGGCAGCGGCAAATGGACAACCTACGGGCTGGATAATAACGGCGACGAGGCCGGTAACACTGGCAGCAGTGTGACCTCCAACGTGCCGTTCGTGGACCTGGGCGCTGCTGATGCGACGACCGGCATAGGCCTGGGCTTCGTGACCAACAACACGCTGCTGGACCTTGAGCTGAGTGCCATGGAGAAAACCGGTAACGGTGAAATCGTCTCCCAGCCCAAGGTGGTCACTTCCGACAAGGAAACCGCCAAGATCCTCAAGGGCACGGAGATCCCGTACCAGGAATCCAGCTCCAGCGGTGCGACCACCGTGAGCTTCAAGGAAGCTTCCCTGTCGCTTGAAGTGACGCCGCAGATCACGCCGGACAACCGCATCATCATGGAAGTGAAGGTCACCAAGGACGAGCCGGACTACCTGAATGCGGTACTGGGCGTACCGCCCATCAAGAAGAACGAGGTCAACGCCAAGGTGCTGATTTCCGACGGCGAAACCATCGTCATCGGTGGTGTGTTCTCGAATACGCAAAGTAAAGTTGTCGATAAAGTGCCATTTCTTGGCGATGTACCGTATCTTGGCCGGCTTTTCAGGCGCGATGTGGTATCCGAGTCCAAATCCGAGCTGTTGGTATTTTTGACTCCGCGTATCATGAACAACCAGGCGATTTCTGTGAGTCGTTGATTTTGTGCGAAATTTAATACTTGTGGGGCCGATGGGTGCTGGCAAGAGCACCATCGGCCGTTTGCTTGCCAAAGAATTGCGACTGCCGTTCAAGGATTCCGACAAGGAAATCGAGCTGCGTACGGGCGCCAATATTCCCTGGATCTTCGACAAAGAAGGCGAACCGGGTTTTCGTGATCGCGAGCAGGCCATGATTGCCGAGCTGTGCGCCGCCGATGGCGTGGTTCTGGCGACCGGCGGTGGTGCGGTCATGCGCAGCGAAAATCGCCATGCACTGCGCGCCGGCGGGCGCGTGGTTTATCTGCACGCCTCGATCGAGCAACAGGTGGGGCGCACCGCGCGTGATCGCAATCGGCCTTTGCTGCGTACCGCCGATCCTGCCCGGGTACTGAGCGAGTTGCTGGCCATCCGTGACCCGTTTTATCGGGAAATCGCCGATATAGTGATTGAAACCGATGAGCGGCCGCCCCGAATGGTGGTTCTTGAGATACTGGCGCGACTGGCAGAGCTTCCTCCCCGTTAAAGCGCAGGCGAAAATGCGCTATTCTCGACGCCCGGAAAACAGCGACGGTGCATGGCCTTGCGTCATGACCTGCTGAAGCACACACCGTCCAATCGGTAATCAATGTGGGGACACATGCAGACACTTAAGGTCGAGCTTGGTGAGCGTAGCTACCCGATCCATATTGGCGAAGGCCTGCTGGATCAGCCAGAGCTCCTGACCCCGCATATCGTCGGGCGTCAGGTGGCTATCGTTTCCAACACGACAGTGGCACCGCTGTACCTGGAACGCCTGACGCAAACCCTGGCCGGTTACAACGTTCTGCCGATTGTTCTGCCCGATGGCGAGGCGTTCAAGAACTGGGAGACCCTGCAGACCATTTTCGATGGCCTGCTGACCGCCCGTCATGATCGTCGTACCACGGTCATCGCCCTGGGTGGCGGGGTGATCGGCGACATGGCCGGGTTCGCTGCCGCCTGCTATCAGCGTGGCGTGAACTTCATCCAGATCCCGACCACGCTGCTGTCTCAGGTGGACTCGTCGGTCGGCGGCAAGACCGGCATCAACCACCCGCTGGGCAAGAACATGGTCGGTGCCTTCTATCAGCCGAGTGTGGTGCTGATCGATACCGCCTCGCTCAATACTCTGCCCGAGCGCGAGCTGTCCGCCGGGCTGGCGGAAGTCATCAAGTACGGCCTGATCTGCGACGAACCCTTTCTGACCTGGCTCGAAGAGCACGTCGATGCACTGCGCGGGCTGGACCAGGCGGCGCTGACCGTGGCCATCGAACGTTCCTGCGCCGCCAAGGCGCTGGTGGTCGGCGCCGATGAGCGCGAGTCCGGTGTTCGTGCGACATTGAACCTGGGTCACACATTCGGGCACGCCATCGAGACGCATATGGGCTATGGTGTCTGGCTGCATGGCGAGGCGGTTGCTGCCGGTACGGTCATGGCGCTGGAAATGTCCTCGCGCCTGGGCTGGATCAGCACGCAGGAGCGGGATCGCGGCATTCGCCTGTTTCAGCGTGCCGGGCTGCCGGTCGTGCCGCCGCAGGACATGACGCAAGACAATTTCCTCGAACACATGGCGATCGATAAGAAAGTCATCGACGGTCGCTTGCGTCTGGTGCTGTTGCGCCGGATGGGTGAAGCGGTTATCACGGACGAATATCCAAAAGAAGTATTACAGGCCACTCTGGTTGCGGATTATCGCGCCCTGGTGGATCAGCTCAGAGGTTAACGGAAACCCCATGACTAGTTTGCATGCCGACGAGGCCTTCCTCGGCCATTATCAGTTGAGTCATGACCCCTTTGCGGCGCGGGTACCTGGCTTCAAATTCTTTCCTGCCCAACGCAAGCCTGTGCTGGGTCAGCTTCATCATCTGGCGCGCTACAGCCAGTTGCTGCTGGCGGTCACCGGGCCTCAGGGCAGCGGCAAGACCCTGCTGCGTCAGGCGTTGGTGGCGAGTACCAACAAGCAGTCGGTGCAAAGTGTCGTGATTTCTGCGCGCGGTGCCGGCGATGCTGCGGGCGTGCTGCAGCAGGTCGCGCAGGCGCTGAGCGTCGCCCAGGCTGAAATGCAGTCGATCCTGTCGCAGGTCGTGCAGCTCGGGCTGACCGGTCAGGAAGTCTACCTGCTGGTTGACGATGCGGAACAACTTGGCGATTCGGCGCTCGAAGCGTTGCTGGGTCTTGCTGCGGGAACGCCTGAAGGGCGTCCGCATGTATTCCTGTTCGGAGAGCCATCGCTGCTCGATCGTCTCGATCAGATGTGTGCCGACCTGCAGGGCGATGTCGAAGGCGAACGCTTTCACGTCATCGAGCTGCAACCCTATACGGAAGAGGAAACCCGGGAGTATCTGGCTCAGCGTCTGGAGGGTGCAGGGCAGGGAATCGCGTTGTTCACCGCCGACCAGATCACCGATATTCATGAACAGTCCGATGGCTGGCCTGGCGCAATCAACCAGGTAGCCCGCGATTCAATGATCGAGGCGATGATCGCGAGTCGTTCCGCGGTCAAGCGTCCAAGTGTGGGGTTCAAAATGCCGAAAAAACACGTATTGGCCTTGGGTGCCGTTGTCATAGTGGCCGTGGCAGCAGCCGTGCTGATCCCGGGTCGCGGCGACAAGACGGGTACACCCGCCAATGCCCCGGCTTCCGCTCAGGCGCAACTGCCGCTGGGCGAAGGCAAGCCAACTGCTCAACAATCGAACAACGGCAGCCCGGCCATCGAATTCGCTGGCAATTCCCAGCCGATGCCGTTGCCGATGAATGGCAACCAGCCGGTGATGCGCGGTCCTCTGGCCGAAGCCGCCGGTTCCAGTGATTCCGACGAAGACGCCGTGCCGACAGGTTCGCCTGCCCAGCCGCCGACCGTGACCACTACTGCGCCTCCAGCCGGTGTTCCGGCAGGTCAGGCCGCAGCGCAGACGCCTCGTTCGTCCATCCCTGCGCCGACACCTGCACCTGCACCTGCGCCAGCGGCCAAGCCGGCACCTGCGCAGACTCAGGTTGCTACGGCCAAGCCTGCCCCGGCTCCGGCTGCCAAACCGGCTGAAAAACCGGCAGCGGCCGCCGCCAAACCGGCTGCCGGCGGTAGCTGGTACAGCAGCCAGGCACCAAGCCACTACGTGGTGCAGATTCTCGGCACCAGCTCCGAAGCGACGGCCCAGGCCTACGTTGCAGAGCAGGGTGGCGAGTATCGTTATTTCAAGAAAACCCTGCAGGGCAAGCCGCTGTACGTTGTGACGTACGGCAACTTTCCTGACCGCGCTGCCGCCCTGGCAGCCATCAAGGTATTGCCAGCCAAGGTTCAGGCTGGTAAACCTTGGCCTCGTACTGTCGCCAGCGTCCAACAAGAGCTCGGCGCCACTCGTTGAAGTCGCAGCGGCCCTACCCGGGCCGTTTGCCGACCTGCCTGACTTAACCCGCCTGCGCGCGCGGCCTATCGGCCCGAGCCTTGCGGCGTCTGCGTTACAAGCGCCTTACAGTCTCCCGTCGCGTCAGTCAGATTCATGAAGAAATACTTTGACTAGCACAGCGACCCGTTTTAAAACTTTCATAATTGCGACATTGATTATCAGCCAGTCGTCGTTAAATTTGTGAGCCCTTGTGTCGCTGTGTACAATGACCTCCGTTTTGCCTGTCCGAAGCTGGCGCACGTTCGGCGTGACAGGCAATTGGTTGAATTAAAAGGAAATTTGCCTCGCACAGAGGCAGCCTGGTGAGAAAGTGTCTATGAAAGCAGGTCTGTACCAACCAGATGAATTCAAGGATAACTGCGGCTTCGGCCTGATCGCTCATATGCAGGGCGAGCCCAGTCATCACCTGTTGCAGACGGCCGTTCAGGCCCTGACCTGCATGACCCACCGTGGCGGTATCAACGCCGACGGCAAGACCGGCGACGGTTGCGGTCTGTTGATTCAGAAGCCCGATGGCTTCCTGCGTGCGATTGCCAAGCAACACTTCGACGTCGATCTGCCCCGCCAATATGCTGTGGGCATGGTGTTCCTCAATCAGGACGACGCCAAGGCCGACGCCGCACGCGAAAACATGAACCGTGAAATCCTCGCCGAAGGCCTGGATCTGGTGGGCTGGCGTCAGGTGCCGATCGATACCAGCGTTCTGGGTCGCCTGGCGCTGGAGCGCCTGCCGAAAATCGAGCAGGTATTCATTGGCGGTGAGGGCCTGAGCGATCAGGAATTCGCCATCAAACTGTTCAGTGCGCGTCGCCGCTCGTCGGTGTCCAACGCCGCCGATACCGATCACTACATCTGCAGCTTTTCGCACAAGACCATCATTTATAAAGGCCTGATGATGCCGGCCGACCTCACGGCCTTCTTCCCGGACCTGAGCGACGAGCGTCTGCAGACCGCTATCTGCGTGTTCCACCAGCGCTTTTCCACCAATACCCTGCCGAAATGGCCGCTGGCGCAGCCGTTCCGTTTCCTCGCCCACAACGGCGAGATCAACACCATCACCGGCAACCGCAACTGGGCACAGGCGCGGCGCACCAAGTTCACCAACGATCTGATGGACCTGGACGAGCTGGGCCCGCTGGTCAACCGCGTGGGTTCTGACTCGTCGAGCATGGACAACATGCTCGAACTGATGGTCACCGGCGGCATCGACCTGTTCCGTGGCGTGCGCATGATCATTCCGCCTGCGTGGCAGAACGTCGAGACCATGGACCCGGATCTGCGGGCGTTCTATGAGTACAACTCCATGCACATGGAGCCGTGGGACGGCCCTGCGGGCGTGGTCATGACCGAAGGTCGTCATGCGGTCTGCCTGCTCGACCGCAACGGCCTGCGCCCGGCGCGCTGGGTCACGACCAGGAACGGCTACATCACCCTGGCGTCGGAAATCGGCGTGTGGGATTACAAACCCGAAGATGTCATCGCCAAGGGCCGTGTCGGTCCGGGGCAGATCTTTGCCGTGGACACCGAAACCGGTCAGATCCTCGACACCGATGCCATCGACAACCGCCTCAAGTCGCGTCATCCGTACAAGCAATGGCTGCGCAAGAATGCCCTGCGCATTCAGGCCACCATGGAAGACAACGACCATGGTTCGGCTTTTTACGACAGCGAGCAACTCAAGCAGTACATGAAGATGTATCAGGTTACGTTCGAAGAGCGTGATCAGGTACTGCGTCCGCTGGGCGAGCAGGGCCAGGAAGCCGTAGGCTCGATGGGTGACGACACGCCAATGGCCGTGCTGTCGCGTCGTGTGCGCTCGCCTTACGATTACTTCCGTCAGCAATTCGCGCAGGTGACCAACCCGCCGATCGACCCGCTGCGCGAAGCCATCGTCATGTCGCTGGAAATCTGCCTCGGTGCCGAGCGCAATATTTTCCAGGAGTCGCCGGAGCACGCTTCGCGCGTGATCCTCAGCTCGCCGGTCATTTCGCCAGCCAAATGGCGCTCGCTGATGAACCTGGAGCGTCCAGGGTTCGAACGCCATATCATTGACCTGAACTACGATGAAAGCCTGGGCCTTGAAGCCGCTGTGCGCAACGTTGCCGATCAGGCCGAAGAGGCCGTGCGTGCCGGTCATACGCTGATCGTGCTGAGCGACCGACACATTGCGCCGGGCAAGCTGCCGGTGCACGCCTCGCTGGCGGTCGGCGCGGTTCACCACCGTCTGACCGAACAGGGTCTGCGCTGCGACAGCAACATCCTGGTCGAAACCGCGACGGCGCGTGACCCGCACCATTTCGCCGTGTTGATCGGCTTCGGCGCCTCGGCGGTCTATCCGTTCCTGGCCTACGAAGTGCTGGGCGACCTGATCCGTACCGGCGAAGTGCTGGGCGATCTGTACGAAGTCTTCAAGAACTACCGCAAAGGCATCACCAAGGGCCTGCTCAAGATCCTCTCGAAGATGGGCATCTCGACCGTTGCGTCCTACCGTGGCGCACAGTTGTTCGAAGCCATCGGTCTGTCCGAGGAAGTCTGCGACATGAGCTTCCGCGGCGTGCCGAGCCGCCTGAAGGGCGCGCGCTTCGTCGACATCGAAGCCGAACAGAAGGCGCTGGCCGCCGAAGCCTGGAGCCCGCGCAAGCCGATCCAGCAAGGCGGCCTGCTCAAGTTCGTGTTTGGTGGCGAATACCATGCCTACAACCCGGACGTGGTCAGCACCCTGCAGGCTGCCGTGCAGCAGGGTGACTACAGCAAGTTCAAGGAATACACCTCGCTGGTGGACCAGCGTCCGGTGTCGATGATTCGTGACCTGCTGCAGGTCAGGACAATCGATCAGCCGCTGAACATCGACGAAATCGAGCCGCTGAGCGAAATCCTCAAGCGCTTCGACTCGGCCGGTATTTCTCTGGGTGCCTTGTCGCCCGAGGCCCACGAAGCGCTGGCCGAGGCGATGAACCGCCTGGGCGCGCGCTCCAACTCCGGTGAGGGTGGCGAAGACCCGGCCCGTTACGGCACGGTGCGCAGCTCCAAGATCAAGCAGATTGCGACAGGCCGCTTTGGCGTCACGCCCGAGTATCTGGTCAATGCCGATGTGCTGCAGATCAAGGTCGCGCAGGGCGCCAAGCCGGGCGAGGGCGGGCAACTGCCGGGTGGCAAGGTCAATGGCCTGATCGCCAAGCTGCGTTATGCAGTACCGGGCGTGACGCTGATTTCGCCGCCTCCACACCACGACATCTATTCCATCGAAGACTTGTCGCAGCTGATTTTTGACCTGAAGCAGGTCAACCCGGCGGCGCTGGTGTCGGTCAAGCTGGTGGCAGAAGCGGGAGTCGGTACCATTGCCGCCGGTGTCGCCAAGGCCTATGCCGACCTGATCACCATTTCCGGTTACGACGGTGGCACCGGTGCATCGCCGCTGACCTCGATCAAATACGCCGGCGCACCGTGGGAGCTGGGGCTGGCCGAAACCCACCAGACCCTGCGTGGCAACGACCTGCGCGGCAAGGTTCGGGTACAGACCGACGGTGGTCTGAAAACCGGCCTGGACGTGATCAAGGCTGCCATTCTCGGGGCCGAAAGCTTCGGTTTCGGCACCGCGCCGATGATCGCGCTGGGCTGCAAATACCTGCGTATCTGCCACCTGAACAACTGCGCCACCGGCGTTGCAACTCAGAACGAAAAGCTGCGCAAGGACCACTACATCGGCACCGTCGACATGGTGATCAACTTCTTCACCTACGTGGCAGAAGAAACCCGCGAGTGGCTGGCCAGGCTGGGTGTTCGCTCGCTGGAAGAGCTGATCGGCCGTACCGACCTGCTGGACATCCTGCCGGGCGAAACCGAGAAGCAGCAACATCTGGACCTGACACCATTGCTGGGCAGCGACCATATTCCGGCCGACAAACCGCAGTTCAGCCAGGTGGATCGCAACCCGCCGTTCGACAAGGGCTTGCTGGCCGAGAAGATGGTGGAGATGGCCAAGCCGGCCATCGAGTCGCTCAGCGGCGGCGACTACGAACTGGATATCTGCAACTGCGACCGTTCGATCGGCGCGCGCATCTCTGGCGAAATCGCCAGACTGCACGGCAACCAGGGCATGAACAAGGCACCTGTTACCTTCCGCTTCAAGGGCACTGCCGGTCAGAGCTTCGGCGTGTGGAACGCCGGTGGCCTGAACATGTACCTGGAAGGCGATGCCAACGACTACGTCGGCAAGGGCATGACCGCTGGCAAGCTGGTGATCGTGCCGCCCAAGGGCAGCCCGTTCAAGACCAACGAAAGCGCGATTATCGGTAACACCTGCCTGTACGGCGCAACTGGCGGCAAGCTGTTTGCGGCAGGTACGGCAGGCGAGCGTTTCGCCGTGCGTAACTCCGGTGCCCATACTGTGGTTGAAGGCACTGGCGATCATTGCTGCGAATACATGACGGGTGGTTTCGTCTGCGTACTGGGCAAGACCGGCTACAACTTCGGTTCCGGCATGACCGGCGGTTTCGCCTACGTGCTCGACCTGGACAACACCTTCGTTGACCTCGTCAACCATGAACTGGTCGAGATCCAGCGTATCAGCGGCGAATCGATGGAGGCATACCGCACTCACCTGCAAAGCGTCCTGAACGAGTACGTCGCGGAAACCGACAGCGAATGGGGCCGCAATATCGCGGAAAACCTGGACGACTACCTGCGTCGTTTCTGGCTGGTCAAGCCCAAGGCTGCCAACCTGAAATCGCTGCTGTCCAGCACTCGGGCGAATCCGCAGTAAAAGCAGCTGCTAGCGGTTAGCTTCAAGCCGCAAGTTTGCCACCCTGTGAATTGAACTGAATTGATTTCTTGCAGCTTGAAGCTTGTCGCTTGAAGCTGCCGCAAAGAGGCTCCAGAGAATGGCTGAACGTCTCAGTAACGACTTCCAGTTCATCGACGTCGGACGTAAAGACCCGAAGAAGAAACTGCTGCGTCAACGCAAGAAAGAGTTCGTGGAAATCTACGAGCCTTTCAAGCCCCAGCAGTCCGCCGATCAGGCGCACCGCTGCCTGGGTTGCGGCAACCCGTACTGCGAATGGAAGTGCCCGGTGCACAACTTCATTCCCAACTGGCTCAAGCTGGTCGCCGAGGGCAATATCCTCGCGGCAGCGGAATTGTCGCACCAGACCAACACCCTGCCGGAAGTCTGCGGCCGCGTGTGCCCGCAGGATCGCCTGTGTGAAGGTGCCTGCACACTGAACGACGGTTTCGGTGCGGTGACCATCGGGTCGGTCGAAAAGTACATCACCGATACCGCCTTTGCCATGGGCTGGCGTCCGGACATGTCCAAGGTCGTGCCGACCGGCAAGCGCGTCGCGATCATCGGCGCAGGGCCTGCGGGCCTGGGCTGTGCCGACGTGCTGGTGCGTGGCGGCGTAACCCCGGTGGTGTTCGACAAGAATCCGGAAATCGGCGGTCTGCTGACCTTCGGCATTCCGGAATTCAAGCTGGAGAAATCCGTGCTGAGCCATCGCCGTGAAGTGTTCACCGGCATGGGCATCGAATTCCGTCTCAACACCGAAGTCGGCAAGGATGTCACCATCGATCAACTGCTCGCAGAATACGATGCGGTGTTCATGGGCATGGGCACCTACACCTACATGAAAGGCGGCTTCCCCGGTGAGGATCTGCCGGGCGTGCACGATGCGCTCGACTTCCTGATCGCCAACGTCAACCGCAACCTGGGCTTTGAAAAGGCCCCGGAAGACTTCGTCGACATGAAGGGCAAGCGGGTCGTGGTTCTGGGCGGTGGCGACACGGCGATGGACTGCAACCGCACCTCGATCCGTCAGGGCGCCAAGTCAGTGACCTGCGCCTACCGGCGCGACGAAGAAAACATGCCTGGCTCGCGCAAGGAAGTGAAAAACGCCAAGGAAGAAGGCGTGAAGTTCCTCTACAACCGTCAGCCGATCGCCATCATCGGCGAGGGCAAGGTTGAAGGCGTGAAAGTGGTCGAGACGCGCCTGGGCGAACCGGATGCCCGTGGTCGTCGCAGTCCCGAGCCTATTCCGGGCTCCGAAGAGATCATCCCGGCAGAAGCCGTGGTCATCGCCTTCGGCTTCCGCCCAAGCCCGGCACCCTGGTTCGAGCAGTTCACCATCAGCACCGACAGCCAGGGCCGTGTCGTGGCCCCGGAACAGGCGCAGTACAAGCACCAGACCAGCAACCCGAAGATCTTCGCCGGTGGCGACATGGTGCGCGGCTCTGACCTGGTGGTGACCGCTATCTTCGAAGGCCGTAATGCGGCTGAAGGGATTCTGGATTACCTGGGCGTCTGAGCCTTGTGTTGCCGGGGTGTGTCGTTGCTGACGCGCACCCCGATAACAAGCGTCTACCCTTCATAGGCACTGCGCCAATGTCTCTGACATCCCGCCTGGCACTTCTTCCCTGAACTCGGTGCAACTCGCTCGGCAGGGCGGGTTTGAGATCTTTTGAAATAACTCCGATTCTCCGATCACGACCTGTCCGTAAGGGGCGTGATATTCGATTGTTAACGCTTGTTTCCGCCCCCGGTCACTGCCCCCGGAAAGCATTAGGCTCTTGCGCTTTCATCGGGAGGTCAATTGCCACACAGGCACTCCCGCCCTCCATGTCGCTATAAGGAAATAGCCGTGTTGAAAGCAGCACCCAGGGGCAAGCTTGCGCGCTCCACTGAACAGCAATCTCTCGGGCCGGACAGGTTCACGCCCAGTAGCATTGCCGTTCGCGAACACCGGAACCGGGAACGGGCAGACCGCATCATCGACCAGTTCGTCGAGCGCTTCACAGAAAAAGATTTTTTTCCGGATGACGGCGATGACGCCTTGTTTGCCTTGCTGGTTCAGTTGCCTGAATGGCCAGCAGACCTGTCGATCAGGATTCACAACGAAAGCGACGAAGTGCTCGCGGTTTTCCTGAAGGGCAGCGATGACAGCGTCGTTCAGAGCAGTATTCTCCTGACGCTAAACGCTGACGCTTATATTGCGCCGGATGATGTTCCGATCTCCGATGATGAGCCGCTGCTGCACTTGATCTTCAGCCAGTTGCCTGTGGGTTCTGACCTCGGGACGGGAGGTAACTTTCCGGGCAGCAACAGTGTCGCCGGACGAATAGTAACCCTGCGTGAGCAAATCGCCGGGTTGGCAAAAGACCAGAGGCCGCTGTTGTTCGATGCCCTTGTGGCGGCGAATGAGGACGTTTCAAAAAGCCAGCTGGATACCCGCACGCGTAACCCTCTTCTGCCCCTATGGGTTCGTCAGCAGGCTTTTCTGACTCCGGCGCTGGGCGTGCTGTGTGCCTTATGCCCAGAGGTTCCGGTCGCACGCCTCGAGGAATTGCTGGATCAGATGCCGTTGACGGAGCAGGAAGAAACCGGCTTTCTGGAGAGAACACTATTGCCGGACGCTTTTGGCGAAGCGCTGAACATTTCTCTGGATGAGTGGAGCAGCAGTCTGGCCATTGATGGTCTGGCGCGAACGCGCAGCTTCAATACCTATACGGACGAGCTGGCCCGCCGCCTTGCCAGTCAGCTGCTGACGGACACCCTGGGACGAGCACTGGTGATCATCGAGTACGGCATGAGCCTGTATGTCACGCCAGGCCCTGACGATACCAGCATCGTTTTGCTGCATGACGACTACGGCAATTACCGTGCACAGGACACCGGCAACGGTGAAATCACTTCATTCAAGGAGGGCACCGACAGCTTTTATCTGGCGATCAGTGCGCAATTGAAGGCCGAAGAACGAGCATTGCTGGGCATGCAGTTCGAACAGGACGTGAAGGGGTTTCGCGAGCTGCTGACTCGTCTTGCCATCAAGGAAAATCGCGGCTGGTTTGACCCCGGAAAGCCGACCGAAATCGAAAGCGGGTTTCTACCCGAGTGGTTCGCGGCCGCGGCCGATGTCGAAAAGCATCGCTGGAAAGCGGCGGTGCAGGATTACACTCAGGCATTGCTCGAAGCTCAGGCACCGGACCTGCTCGATCCTTCCGGATACGGAGAGCCCGAGCAGTTGCGCAACTACGCGCGCGAGAAACTTCGGGCGCGAATCCTGCTCGACCACGGGGTTGCAGTCGACCCTGACGCTGTCATTGTGCACACCGCGAGCATCGAGATTGACCCAGGCATTATCATCGATACGGATTACACCTACGTCGGTCCTTCAGAGATCGAGCCGAATGTTGAAACGCAGCAGCGCAGCCTGACGGAGCTGTCTCTGGAAAACATTGCCGTTACCGATATCAACTTTCTGCTCACCGGTCGCGCGTTTGACGATCATGGACAACTGATCAGCTTTTTGAGCGCCGGTTATCTGTTCAGCCTGATTCGTGATCTGAACGTCGGCGAAAACCATGTCCGATTCCTCAACACCGAGTTATTGACCTCGACAGCCGGGCAATGGCACCGCGAACGTTTCGCGAGCGTCATGCGCGCACAGATGCGTCTGGACGCCCTCGAAGCAAAAATGGCCGGAGACTTTCTTGGCGATGGAGGGCTCCCTCCCGAGTTGGCGAACAGAGGTTACAAATGGCTCGCCGCCGTACTGGATCACCCGTCTGAAGGTGGCGATCGTGCGGCGGTGGAGGGGCACCGCATTCAGGTCAGTCAGTTGTCGATCAATGGTGTGACATTGAGCGGCATACTGCTGGTCGGCGCGGAGTCTCTTTCCAGCGTGGCCAGCCTGGTGCTGTTCACCCCGCAGGTACCCGACGGCAAATGCTTCCGGGAAATGAGCGATGCGCAGGCACTTCAGCAACAAGTACTGCTTGAGCCTGAATTGCTGGACTATCTGGTGAGCAGGGCTCCTCTGGCGTCCCGGGGCCATGTCAGGCACGTCCTGACCTCTGGCCGTGACACGCTGTTCATGGCACTGCAGCCCTGCACTGGTAGTTTTCTCGATGCAGTTTACGAGTCTGAAGTCGCACGGGTGATTTCTGCTGTCGATGAACAGACCAATACCACGTGGGAAACCAATTGGGAGAGCGCCTGGGAAATCACCAAGGCTATTGGCGATATCGTGCTCACCTTCGCACCTTTCAAGGTGAGGCTGCCGATGGCCGCGCTGCGCAGTTTTTATGCCATATGGCAGGGCGTTGCCACAACGGCTGATGACAAGGCAAGCGCCCCGCTGTATTTCGTTCAGGCGGCGCTACTACTGGCCGATGGATTGGCGCTGCCCAAGGGGCGACAGGTCAGGACGCCCGCAGCGACCTCCATTGGTCGCTCTGTGCTCGACCCGAGAACAGCCGTGGCAAGAATCCCCGGCGGGTTGAAATTACGCGATGACGGTTTTTACAAAGGCGTTTACGAAAAAAGCCGGGAAGACGCGCCAAGCCGTTTTTATGCCGTGCAACACGATAAGGCCTATGCCGTCAGGTACGACGCCGATTCCGCAGTCTGGCGGGTGATCGATCCGCGCCGGCCGGATGCCTATTACCAATTGCCGATTCAGCTCGACAGGCAAAATGTGTGGGTACACGCCTCGGCAGGTTTGCGCGGTGGCAAGAAGCATTCAAAACCCAAGTCCTCCAGTGGCTCGGGCAGTGATAGCGGATCGCCGGAAAACGGTAGCCGCGTCAGGAGGTATAAAGTTGATCTGGAGGGATTTTTTGAAAGTCGCAACTTCAAGAACGCTCAGAAAAACATCGAAGATGACCTCGTCGTTGCAGTCAGGAAGGCAACAGAGCGATTCGAACTGGACGGCAACGGCAGTCTGCATAAACACGGCAAAACAGGTTTTTCGCTCGATCTTCCCGGTGTTGGCAGGAGTACCGGCAGGGGAGCCTGGCGCTTGATACTCGAACCCGGTGAAAAGGGCATCATCAGGGCTGTCGACGTCAAGGATCCGCACAAATAGCTCAGACCTGCGCAGCGCAAGCCGCTGAATTGGCTTGGCAAATCGCCTCGATAGACAAAAGGCACGGCTCTCGCCGTGCCTTTTGCGTCGAGCTCTGAGAAAATGCCGGCACTTTTATTGCGGATGCCGACATGACTGCCCTGAAGAACGACCGTTTCCTTCGCGCTTTGCTCAAGCAACCCGTAGACGTCACGCCGGTATGGATGATGCGTCAGGCAGGTCGTTACCTGCCGGAATACCGCGCCAGCCGCGCCAGTGCCGGGGATTTCATGAGCCTGTGCAAGAACCCGCAGTTCGCCTGTGAAGTCACCCTGCAGCCGCTGGATCGCTACCCGCTGGACGCGGCGATTCTGTTCTCCGACATCCTGACCATTCCTGATGCGATGGGCCAGGGGCTGTACTTCGAAACCGGCGAAGGCCCGCGTTTCAGGAAAACCGTGAGTACACTCGCTGACATCGAAGCACTGCCGATCCCCGATGCGCAGCAGGATCTGGGCTACGTGATGGATGCGGTCAGCACCATTCGCCGCGAACTCAACGGTCGTGTACCGCTGATCGGTTTCGCCGGCAGCCCGTGGACGCTGGCGACCTACATGGTCGAGGGCGGTTCGTCGAAGGACTTCCGCAAGTCCAAGGCCATGCTCTACGACAACCCGCAAGCCATGCACCTGCTGCTCGACAAGCTGGCGCAGTCAGTCACCTCCTACCTCAATGGCCAGATTCTGGCCGGTGCGCAGGCCGTGCAGATCTTCGACAGCTGGGGCGGCAGCCTGTCTTCGGCGGCGTATCAGGAGTTCTCGCTGGCCTACATGCGCAAGATCGTCAGCGGCCTGATCCGCGAAAACGACGGGCGCAAGGTGCCGGTCATCGTCTTCACCAAAGGCGGCGGTCTGTGGCTGGAAAGCATCGCCGACATCGGTGCAGATACTCTTGGACTGGACTGGACCTGCGACATCGGCGAAGCGCGTCAGCGTGTCGGCAGCAAGGTTTCGCTGCAAGGCAACATGGACCCGACCGTACTCTACGCCCGCCCGGAAGCCATCCGCCAGGAAGTCGCACGCATCCTTGCCAGCTACGGCAGCGGCACCGGCCACGTCTTCAACCTCGGCCACGGCATCACCCCTGAAGTCGACCCGGCCAATGCCGGCGCGTTCATCAACGCGGTGCATGAGTTGTCGGCGCAGTATCACCAGTAGTTGCTGGGCTGACGATGTTGGTTTTTGAGAGCTGAACCTATGGGAGAGGAATAGAAAAGACTATTCCTCTTGCTGATTCTCAGGGCTGATCGCTGGTCATCGGACGACGGTAGTGCTCTTAGGGACAAGGAGTGATAAATTGCCGGCAAGCAAGCCGGCAAAAATAGCCGGTTAAAAATTACCAAGCCCCTATAAATAGGGGCATTAGGTGGGGTTTAAAACCGGCAAATGGCATTCACACCGTACATTCCCCAAGACAAAGCGCCCGATGAGTTGCAGGATCAGGTCGTCCAGATCATGCGGCTCGATGCGGCCCTCCACGCGAAAATTCCGGGCCCGCTGCGCTTGCCGATGATGAATCTGCTTCGGGTGGTGAATTCTTACTACAGCAACAAGATCGAGGGTAACTCCACGATTCCCGCCGACATTCTGCGTGCCGAGGATGCGCCTCAGGAGTTCAAGGGTGCAAAGGACCTGCAGGAGATCAAGCGTCACATTGAAGCCCAGCGTCGACTTACCGATGAGCCTATTAATCAGGTCGACGTGTGCACGAAGAGCGCTATCTCACGCATGCACCGCGAGTTCTATGTTGGCGTGCCCGAAGATATGCTGGATATTCAACTCAATGAGAAGGGCGATACCGTGCGTATGGTCCCCGGCGAATTCCGGCATCTGGGGGTTCGCGTCGGCAAGCACATCCCTCCAACCGTCGAGCAGATGCCCACATACCTCAACGATTTTGAGCGAATGTACCGCCTGGACTGGATTCACGGCCTTTCGGGCTTCTTTGCGGCTGCAGCGTCGCACCACAGGCTGATGTGGATTCACCCATTTATGGATGGCAACGGTCGCACCGGCCGCCTGTTCACGGATCAGTACCTCAAGGCAGCTGGCTTTGGTGGGTATGGTCTGTGGTCCATGAGCCGTGGATTTGCCCGCAATGTCACCGCCTACTACGAGATGCTTGGCGCCGCCGACCACCCGCGCAAAGGTGAGCTGGACGGGCGGGGTGAGCTTTCGGATAGTGGCCTGTTGCGCTGGACCCGTTTCTTCACGGAGACTGCCCTGGATCAGGTGCAATACTTCAGCGCGCAGCTTGAACCGGAAAGGCTTGACGAGCGGATCGACGTTTATTTCGAGATGCGCAGCCGTCGCGCGCTTTCGGACAGCAAGGGCGAGACTCTTCCTGAACTCCGTATAGAGGCCCGAGATGTCTATAAGGCGTTGCTCTACCAGGGCGATCAGCAGCGCGCTGATATTCAGGCCCGCTTGGGCGTCGGCGAGCGCACCACACGCAGTCTGTTGAGCCAGATGGCCAAAGAGGGCTTGATAACGTTGGACGGCCGCAAGCCGGTAGCCCTGAACCTATCCCGGCACTCGATCGAGTTCCTGTTTCCCTACCTCTGGTAACCCTGTACGCACCAGGGTCATCCTTCCCTTTTCAGCGCCGACGACTACGTCGGCGCTTTCGCATCCGCAAAGCCCTCCCGCAGCGAACCGCTGCGTGGCAGGAATCGGCCCTGTCGCTCGCCTTGCGGTTTGCCGTCGGCATAGCTCAAGCGGCCGTTGACCCAAACACCGTCGATGCCCTGCGCCGCTCGCTGAGGATCTTTGAAGTCCGCCACGTCTCGCACGGTTTGCGGATTGAACAGCACCAGATCCGCCCAGTAGCCTTCGCGAATAAGGCCGCGCTCGTGCAGGGCGAAGCGCGCGGCCGACAGTCCGGTCATTTTGTGTACGGCGGTATGCAACGCAAACAGCCCCTTGTCGCGACTGAAATGCCCGAGCACCCTCGGGAACGCACCCCACAGGCGCGGGTGTGGAAACGGGTCTTCCGGAAGGCCATCGGAGCCGATCATCGCCAGCGGGTGAGACATGATGCGCTCGACATCGCTTTCATCCATGCCGTAGTACACCGCACCCGCAGGCTGCAACTTGCGTGCGGCGTCGAGTAATGACAGCCCCCAGTCGGCGGCAATGTCCTGCAGATCCCTGCCACCCTGATCCGGATGCGGCGTAGACCAGGTGATGGTGATGCGGAACGCGTCTGTGACCTGTTTGAGGTCCAGCGTCGAAGAGCTGGCCGCATAGGGATAGCAGTCGCAACCTACCGGATGGTCCTGCGCGGCTTTTTCCAGGGCTGCCAGCAGTTGCGGGCTGCGTCCCCAGTTGCCGGCACCAGCGCATTTCATGTGCGAGATGATGACCGGTGAGCGCGCATGGCGGCCTATATCGAATGCTTCCGCCATGGCCTCCAGCACCGGCTCGAACTCGCTGCGCAGGTGGGTGGTGTAAATCGCGCCGAACGCGCTGAGCTCTTCCGCCAGTTGTTTGACCTCGCTGGTTTCGGCCGAAAACGCCGAGGCGTAGGCAAGGCCGGTCGATAACCCCAGCGCGCCGGCTTCCAGGCTGTCACGCAACTGTTCGCGCATCGCGGCAATTTCTTCCGGACTGGCGCTGCGCAACAAGTCATCCATGTGGTTGCTGCGCAAGGCGGTATGGCCGATCAGGGCCGCCACGTTCACCGCTGGCCTGGCGTTTTCAACCGCTGAGCGGTAGTCGGTGAAACGTGGATAGATGAACGCAGCGGCGTCGCCCAGCAGGTTCATCGGGTCGGGCGGATTGCCGCTCAGCGAGACCGGCGACGCGCTGATCCCGCAGTTGCCGACGATGACGGTCGTTACGCCCTGGCTGATTTTCGGCAGCATGTCGGGTTTGCGGATGACCACCGTATCGTCGTGGGTGTGGACATCGATAAACCCTGGGGCCAGCACGCGACCGGCCGCATCGACTTCTTCCCGGGCACTGTCACCGGCCAGACTGCCGATGCGCTGAATGCGCCCGTCGCTGATCGCCACATCGGCGCGTACCCCCGGTGTGTCACTGCCATCAATGACCAGTGCGTCGCGGATGATCAGGTCATAAAACATGGTTCAGTCTCCCAGCGGCAGGCCATCTTCGCCGCCACGGTATTCATCCAGCGCAAGCTTGATCCGGCGCAGCCGCTCCTGGTTGTCTTCAGGGCTCGACAGCGCCAGTTCAGTGGCCAGCACATCGATGGTCAGCAGCATGCCGTAACGCGCTGCGGTGGGTTTATAGATGAAATTGGTTTCAGCAATCTGTAACGGCAGCACGACCTCGGCCAGTTGTGCCAGCGGTGAGTCAGGCAGGGTGATGGCCAGCACGCGGGCACCGTAGCTGCGCGCCAGGGTCACGGCGTCGAGCAGCTCCGGTGGGCGCCCGCTGAGCGAGCAGACAATCAGACTGTGTTGCGGGCCAAGCGTAGCGGCGACCATGCGCATCATCACCGGGTCGCGGCAGGCGGCCACCGGGTAACCCAGGCGCACCAGCCGGGTTTGCAGCTCCTCGCTGCACAGGCTGGAGCAACCGCCCATGCCGAATGTGTGAATCATGCGTGCATCGGTGACGCAGGCGATGGCGGCGGCAAAGCGTGTCGCGTCAAAGCCTGCCAGGTGCTGGCGCAGGGTGGCTTCGATGTCGTCGACAATCCGGGCGAAAAAGGCCGACTGCTCCGGCGCCGGTTGCGGATGCAAAAAGCGGCTGCCGACGCCGCTGGCCTGAGCCAGTTGCAGGCGCAAATCGCGCAGATCCCGGCAACCGATGCTGCGCGCGAAACGTGACAGCGTCGCACTGCTGACCTCGGCGCGGCTGGCCAGCTCATCCAGACTGGCACTGGCCGCGAAGGCGATATCGCTGAGCAACAGCCTGGCGATTCGGCCTTCTCCCGCACTGAAGGAATCCTGACGGGCACGTATCTGGTACAGAATGTCCACTCAAAGCACCTGCGCCAGGCCCAGCGTCAGGGCGAAAGCGACGACGGAAATCAGCGTCTCCAAGACCGTCCAGGTCTTGAACGTTTGCGCGACAGTCATGTTGAAATACTCCTTGATAAGCCAGAACCCACCGTCGTTGACGTGGGAAAAGATCACCGAGCCTGCACCCGTCGCCAGCACCAGCAGTTCGGGGTGTGGATAACCCAGCCCCATCGCCACAGGTGCAACGATGCCCGATGCCGTGGTCATCGCCACCGTCGCCGAGCCGGTGGCAACGCGCATCAGTGCCGCGAACAACCAGCCCATCAGCAGGGGCGACAGATGAAAGTCCTGCGCCAGGCCGACGATCTCATTGGTCACGCCGCTGTCGATCAGAATGCGGTTCAAGCCGCCACCGGCACCTACCAGCAACGTGATGCTGGCGGTCGGTGCCAGGCACTCGTTGGTGAATTTCAGGATAGAGTCGCGGTTGAAGCCCTGCGCGATGCCCAGCGTCCAGAAGCTCAGCAGGGTGGCCAGCAGCAGGGCAATCACCGAGTTACCGATGAACAGCAGAAAGCTGTTGAACGCGCTACCCGGTGTACTGATCAGGTTGGCCCAGCCACCCAGCAGCATCAGCACCACCGGCAGCAGAATCGTCGCCATGGTCAGGCCGAAGCTGGGCAGCTTCTGGCGTGGCTCGCGGTCGAGAAACTGTTTGGCCAGCGGGTTTTCAGCCGGCAGGTGGATGCGCGGGACAATGAATTTGGCATACACCGGACCGGCGATGATGGCCGTGGGGATGCCGATCAGGATGGCGTAGAACAGCGTTTGTCCTACCGACGCCTGATACGCCTGCACCGCGAGCATCGCAGCAGGGTGCGGCGGCACCAGCGCATGCACCACCGAAAGACCGGCGACCATCGGCAGGCCGACCATCAGAATCGACACCCCGACACGCCGGGCTACGGTAAAGGCGATCGGCACCAGCAGAACGAAGCCGACTTCGAAGAACAGTGGCAAGCCCACCAGAAACGCAATGCAGACCATGGCCCAGTGCGCGTTACGTTCGCCAAAGCGATCGATCAGGGTGCGCGCCACCTGCTCGGCGCCGCCAGACTCGGCCATCATCTTGCCGAGCATGGTGCCCAGCGCCACGACCAGCGCGATATGCCCCAGCGTTTTGCCAACCCCCGCTTCATAAGAGGCGACCACGCCACTGGCCGGCATTCCGGCGATCAGGGCCAGACCGACCGAAACAAGCGTAATGACGATAAACGGATTGAGGCGGTAACGCGCGATCAGCACGATCAAGGCGATGATGGCGACAGCGGCGTAGACCAATAGCGAAATACCGGGTGACGGCGACATGGCGACGGTTCCTTGCAAAGTGGGTAGGCGAGGGCGCAACACCAACAGCTGAAGCTGTCAGCCTGAAGGCGACTCGGGAGTACTCGGCAGGGATGACGCAATAAGGTGGAGCAGGGGCATTTCAGGGCGATCACAGGTATTCATTATTTTTATCTCTGTTTTCGTTATGAAAATAAATTACACGAAAATGAAATATAAACAAATATATGAAAATAATTTTCTTTTTTGGGTCGTGCCTCGCTAATGGGAGAGAGGCGCTGAGGCGCGGCCTACCGCTGCGTCAGCAATTGCTCCGCATAGCGCGCAACGACATGGCCGAAAGCAATAGAGGTATTAGCGGTGCCCGAGCGCAGGCTGTCTACAAGGTTAGCGAGTTCCGCATCGCTGGCGCTGGATATGAACTGTTCATCGAACACACCCGTGATGGCCTCCTGACGTCTTTTGGTCAGATACGCGATATCGAGTGCGAGCTTTTCGATCATCGTCGTGGCGGGAAGGTCGGTGTGGGATGTGCTCTGGATTTTCCCTGTCAGCAAGTAACGGAAGCGCCGTTCGCAATCGTCCTCTGTCGGAGAGATGTGCAGGTCTTCATCGAACCAGTTGCCCTTGTAGTGGCCGCAGTGCAACGGGCTTCCTGGTGTGGTCTCGCGCAGGCAGGACGCATGAAGATTGCTGAACTCCAGTGCCAATGGCAGATAATGATCCTGCGGTCTGAAATGTTCGATGTGACTGCTATCAAGTTCTATTTCCCTGCCGCAATAGCAGCATGAGAAGTTCTGCTCTTGCAGCAGGCGATCATGCAGGTCGCGTTTTTGCGGGTTCTGCAAGGTTGGATAAGTGGGCGTCCAGTCTTCGTTTGCACTGGCTTTCCATTCGGTGAATGACGCAGGCTCAGTTCCTTTGATGATGCGTCTCATCGTCCAATGATCTCCTTGCGTTTGAGTAGCGCCTCGGCACCCGCGAACTCTGGTAGATCGGGCGCCTTCTTCTTCAGTGCATCAAGCTGCGACCTGGCTTTTTCAAGCTCGTTGTTTTCCAGAGTGCTGAATAGCTGATCGAGCAACTCTTCAATTTCAGGCTCACGCTGAGGCACGCCCATGACTTCTTCCAGAATGCTGCTGGAGTCCAGGCCGTAGGTTGCTCTTGGGTGAGAGCCGTCATGGTTATTCAGCAGGATGACCTCGCCCGGTTGCAGGCTGCCGATGACCTGTGGCGAGTGGCTGGCAGCGATGAACTGAATGCTGGGAAATGCTTTTTTCAGCGCGGGTGCAATGGTGCGTTGCCAGCCGGGGTGAAGGTGGATGTCCAGTTCATCGATCACGATGATGCCGTTTGTCTTGCTTAGAACATCCTTCCCCATGTGCGGATTTAGCAGGCAGATACGGCGGGCAATATCGGCGAAGAGGGCGACCATTCCGCGTTGCCCGTCGCTCAGGTCGTTGAACGGGGTTTTTCGGTCATCAATGTCCACCATCAGCCCCCGCATTTCCATGTCGTACTCTATGCCCTTGGACTCCGGCAGTGCGCACTGGATAGCTGAATTGATCCAGGTGAGTTCGTCGGTGAGAATGCCAGGGAAACCCGTTCTGGCCAGTCTTTGAAAGCGCTCCAGTGTCTTGCCGATGAACCAGGTCTCGAAGTTTTTCAAGTTGGAAGCGGCATCGAACCAAGAGGTGTAGGCATCCAGTCTTGATGGTTTGCTCTGTGCAGCATGCTCAGCGGTTACACTCATCGTCAGCCAGCGTCGATTGGCTTGATAGACGGCGAATACAGGCAAATCCCCGTGAGTAGCGCCGTCGATGCTGATCAGATTTTCCGAAAATACGAGACTGTTCAGCGCGCTAAAATTTGTCTGAAGACTGCTGCGTTCTAGCGATACGTGCCATTCCTGATGCTCAAACGCGCCACCTTGGGCAGTCAACACAAGAGGATAGCTGCGCTCAAAACGAATCCTGTCTTCGAACTTTACTAACTCGAACCGAACATCGGACTCGGCTATCGATGGTTGATGGACGCCAATGCTTCCAAGTAGATTCCCGAAGCATCCCGCCACCCCCAGCAATAACGACGTCTTCCCACTGCCATTAACCCCCACCACCAGATTGAACCCAGGCTGGAAGTCGAAATGAGCATCTTCGTAGCAACGAAAATTCTGCAGGTGGAGGCGGTCGAGGCGCATGTCGGTTTCCTTTACCAGAACTGGCGGATGCGCCAGTGTACCTTGGCTAACCCTATGCGCCATCGCCCTATGTGTGACTAAACCTGCGACCCCAGCGGCTGCAACCTTGCCAACCTCAACGCCACACCAAGGGCGATCAGCAGCAACACGCCTATAAACACCCCGATACCGTTCCAGCCTGCGTAGTGCCAGAACACGCCGCCGCCGGTGCCGGCCACGCTCGAACCTGCGTAGTAACAGAACAGGTACAGGGACGCGGCCTGGCCTCTGGCGGTGGTGGCCCTGCGTCCGACCCAACTGCTGGCCACTGAATGTGCGCCGAAGAAGCCGAAGGTGAAGATCAGCACACCGACGATCACCAGTGGCAGTGGGGTGAACAGGGTCAGCAGCAGGCCGGCCAGCATCATCACGATCACGGCCCAGAGCACCTGTCGGCGGCCTAGGCGGTCAGCCAGCGAGCCGATCTTTGCTGAACTGTAGATGCCCGACAGGTACACCACGGAAAACACACCGACCACGGCCTGGCTCAGGTTGTAGGGGGCGCTCAGAAAGCGGTAGGCGATGTAGTTGAACAGCGTAACGAATGCGCCCATCAGCAGAAAACCGGTCAGAAACAGCAGCGGCAGGCCTGCATCGCGAAACTGCACGACAAAGCCGTCGAGCAGACTGCGAGGGTGCAGCGAGCGCGGGCGGAAGTTGCGTGACGCCGGCAGGATCTTCCAGAACACCGCTGCGGCGATCAGCGCCAGCCCGCCGACCACCAGCATCGCCGCGTGCCAGCTGACATAATCGATCATCACCCCGACGATCAGCCTTCCGCTCATGCCACCGACGGCGCTGCCGCCGATATACAGCCCCATCGCCAGGCCCAGATGGGTGGGGTGGATCTCCTCGCTCAGGTAGGTCATCGCCACTGCCGCCAGGCCGCTCAACGAAAGACCTACAAGAGCTCGGGTAATCAGCACGCCCTCCCAGCTGGGCATCAAGGCGCTGGCGATGGTGAACAGCGAGGCACAGAACAGCGCCATGACCATCACCGGCTTGCGCCCCAGCCGATCGGATATCGGCCCGGTGATCAGCAGGCCGATGGCGAGCATTGCTGTGGCGACGGACAGGATCAGGCTGCTTTGTGCCGCAGTCAGGGAGAACTCGCTGGACAGCGTGGGCATCATCGGCTGAACGCAGTACAGCAGGGTAAAAGTCGAAAACCCGCCAGCGAACAGCGCCAGTGCAGTGCGTTTGAACAGTGGCGTGTTCTTCTCGATGTAGGTATCGCCCGGCAGTGTCGACGACTGTACGGACGAGGTGTTCAAGTCGGGGGTGGGCGGGGCAACGGCAGGGTTCACAAAGACCTCGGGGCACGGTTGAGCAGGCAATGAAAAAATCATATAGCTCGCTAATCATTCCATCCAATATATTGTTCGACCTGTTTGATATTTAAAACGACTTAATGGAGGCCGCATGGAATTGCGTCATCTGCGTTACTTCATCGCGGTTGCCGAGGAGCTGCATTTTGGCCGCGCAGCCCAGGCGCTGGGGATTTCGCAACCGCCGCTCAGCCAGCAGATTCAGACGCTGGAGCAGGAACTGGGCACGCGTCTTTTCGAACGCACCAACCGGCGTGTCGAGCTGAGCGAATCCGGGCGGCTGTTTCTCGACGAAGCACGGCTGGTGCTGGCACAGGTCGACAAGGCCACTGATGTTGCCCGGCGTGCGCAACTGGGTGAAATCGGCGAGCTGAAGATTGGCTTCACTTCGTCTGCGCCGTTTACGTCGAGCATCCCGCAGGCGATTTTTGCTTTCCGTCAGGCCTGCCCGGATGTGCACCTGACCCTGACCGAGATCACCAGTCAGGAAGTGGCGGCAGGTCTTGAGGACAAGACCATTCAGGTCGGCATCATGCGCCCGCTGGCATTGCCCGATTCACTGGTGGTGTTCGAATTGCTCAGTGAGCCGCTGGTGGCGATCATGCGTGCCGACCATCCGCTGGCGGCAGAAAGCGAGGAAGGGATCTACATGGCGGCACTGGCCGCCGAGCCGTTCGTGTTCTTCCCGCGCACTTATGGCAGCGGTATCTACGCGCAAGTCCTGAGCCTGGCGCGCGCGGCCGGGTTCAGCCCGCTGATCACCCAGGAAGCGGGCGAAGTGATGACCATCATCGGCCTGGTTGCAGCAGGCTTGGGCGTCACCGTACTGCCTGCGTCCTACCGGCGAATGCGCATCGACGGCGTGGTCTACCGCAACGTCCTCGACCCCGGCGCAACCAGCGCGGTGTGGCTGGTGCAACGCAAGGACGAACAATCGCCCATGGCCAAGGCGTTCACCGAGCTGTTAACGCGCAACGTAGGGTGATTCAAAGGCACGGATGATAGGACGCGGAGCGTCCAGAACGGCATGCGACGCGGAGCGTCGCACGATAGTTGAGATTCTGGCCGCAGGCCGTGGGAGCGAGCTTGCTCGCGATCTGCCGGGAACCGGCAGCAAGACCGGTGCATGCGGTGCAGAACTGTATTCCCACGCTGGAGCGTAGGGAACGATAGGTGTGTGGGCTGGCGCGTGAGGAACGACAGGCGGCTCAGAGAATACCCTTAGCCCCAACGCCTGAAGATCAGCGAGGTGTTCACGCCGCCAAATGCGAAGTTGTTGTTCATCACGTATTCGTTGCTCATGTGCCTGGGTTCGCCGACGATGTAGT
Organism: Pseudomonas sp. P135; assembly: GCF_020312125.1. Classification (NCBI taxonomy): domain Bacteria; kingdom Pseudomonadati; phylum Pseudomonadota; class Gammaproteobacteria; order Pseudomonadales; family Pseudomonadaceae; genus Pseudomonas; species Pseudomonas sp. P135. The sequence goes on along the minus strand of NZ_JAGPYR010000006.1, from coordinate 307,151 downwards.
CCAGTTCGCCGCACTGTGGGTCGATGTCGACCAGGTTCAGGGTATGGATATAGCGATCGCTGTTGAGCATTTCGATGCTGAACCATGATTCCAGCGCGCCGCACGCTCCCAGCGTGTGACCGAGAAAGCTTTTTTGCGAGCTAAGTGGCATGCGCGGGCCGAACAGGCTGCTGGTGGCCAGGGTCTCGGCGATGTCGCCTTGTTCGGTGGCGGTGCCGTGACCGTTGACGTAACCGATGGCGTCGGGCGACAGGTTGGCGTCTTCGAGGGCCAGCTCCATCGCGCGGCGCATGGTGGTCTGCTCGGGGCGAGTGCTGTGCGCGCCGTCGGCGTTGCTGCCGAAGCCGACTATTTCGGCGTAGATGTGCGCCCCCCGTGCCTGGGCATGCTCAAGCTCTTCAAGCACCAGCATGCCGCCGCCTTCACCGATCACCAGGCCGTCGCGTCCGCTGTCGTAGGGGCGTGGTGTGGTGTGTGGCGCGTCATTCTTGAGGCTGGTGGCGTACAGCGCGTCGAAGACCATGGCCTCGGTCGGGCACAACTCTTCGGCCCCGCCCGCCAGCATCAGCGGCAGACGGCCGAACTTGATCGCCTCATAGGCATAGCCGATGCCCTGACTGCCACTGGTGCAGGCGCTGGAGGTCGGAATCAGGCGTCCGGTCAGGCCGAAGAAGATACTGATGTTGGCGGCGGTGGTGTGCGGCATCATCCGCACATAGGAATTGGCGTTCAGGCCCACGGCCACCGAGTTGATCAGCATGTTGCCGAAGGCCTTGATCTCGTCGGTGCTGCCGGTGGACGAACCGCAGGCCGTGCCCATGCGCCCATCGCGAATGATCGGGTCATTCAGCAGCCCGGCGTCGATCAGGGCCTGCTCGGCAGCCGCCACGGCCAGACGTGACACGCGGCCCATGCTGCGCAGTTGCTTGCGCGTCCAGTGCCCCGGCACGGCGAAATCGTCGATGGGACCGGCCAGGCGGGTATTGAGCTCGGCAAACCGGTTCCACTCGTCCATCCGGCGAATGCCGCTGCGATTGGCCGTGAAGCGTGCATCGATAGTCGGCCAGTCGCTGCCCACCGAAGTGATGCCGGACATGCCGGTCACTACCACACGCTTCATCAGCACAGTCCCCCGTTGACGGCCAGAACCTGACGAGTGATGTAGCTCGCTTCGGCCGACATCAGAAAATTCACCGCACCCGCCACTTCCTCGGGCGTGCCCATGCGTTGTGCCGGAATCATTTTCAGCAGTTCGTCCACCGGCACGTTCTCGTCGAGCATGGCGGTATCGATCAGCCCCGGCGCGACGCAGTTGACGGTGATCTTGCGCTTGCCCAGTTCGATAGCCAGGGCCTTGGCAGCACCGATAAGCCCTGCCTTGGAAGCGCTGTAATTGACCTGGCCGCGGTTGCCGATCAGCCCGGAAACCGAAGTGATGCAGACGATGCGCCCTGCTGTACGACGGCGAATCATCGGCATCGTCAACGGGTGCAGGACGTTATAGAAGCCGTCCAGGTTGGTGCGCAGCACCTGATCCCAGTCATCGTCGCTGAGCGCCGGAAACGCGCCGTCGCGGGTCAGCCCGGCGTTGAGCACCACGCCGTAATAGGCGCCGTGCGTCTCCACGTCCTGTTCCAGAACGGCCTTGCAGGCGGCCCGGTCCGAGACATCGAATTGCAGCACGCGTGCCTGACGGCCCAGCGCAACGACTTCGGCCTGCACCGCTTCGGCTTCGCTGCGGCCGGTGCGGCAATGCAGGATCAGGTCGTATCCGGCCTGCGCCAGACGCAGGGCGATGGCGCGGCCAATGCCACGGCTGGAGCCGGTGACCAGTATCGATTCAGTCATGCCGGGGCTCCTTCAGCCAGGTAGTCAGCAGTATTGGGCGGGCAATATACATTGAGTCGGGCAAAAGCCTCGATACCCGGACCGGTGAGGGTGCATTCGAACATGCCCATGCCGTTGTCGTCCTGCAGGGAACGCACGGCGTGGATGTGCAGTTCGCTGCCCAGCGGGAAGCGCGTCACGTTGCAGTCGAACTTGCGGCTGCCAAGCAGAAACCCCAGCTTGACCGCTTCGCCCTTGTTGCGCGCCTTGCAACCGGCATAGGCCGCGACGCTCTGCGCCATCAGCTCGATGCCCAGCCATGCCGGCAGACTGCCGTCGGCTTGATTGAACAGGCCGTCGGCGCGCACGGTCAGGCGGGTTCGAATCTGCTCTTCGTCAAAGCTCAGCACCTGATCGATGAGAATCATGTCGCCGGCATGGGGGATGAGTTCGGCGAGCGGCCACTCGGTCATGGGGCATCTCCGATAATCAGGCTGATGTTGTTGCCACCGAAGGCAAACGAATTGCTCATCATGTAACGAGCGTTTTCAGGTGTCAGGCGCGAGCCTGCATGTGTCCAGTGCAGCGCTGGCAAGAGCGGATCGGCCTCGCCGTCCCACAAGTGCGGGGGCAGGGCCTGTTCGGTATTCTGCGGTGCCAGGCTCAGCCAGCAAAACGCCGCTTCCAGCGCGCCTGCCGCGCCCAGGGTGTGGCCGCTGAGCGGTTTGGTCGACGAGCAGGGCACGCCGTTCGGAAATACCCCCTGCACGGCCAGGCTCTCCATCGCGTCGTTGTGCGGCGTGGCGGTGCCATGCAGGTTCAGATAACCGATCTGTTCCGCCTCGAGTCGGGCATTGCGCAACGCTTGCAGCATGGCATCGCGCGCACCACGCCCGGTGGGTTCGGGGGCCGAGATGTGGTGAGCGTCGCAGCTGGCACCTGCACCCAGCAGGGCAATCGAGTGCCTGCTGTCGGTTTCGCGAGTCATCAGGAACAGCGCGGCGGCCTCGCCGATATTGATCCCGTTGCGGTTGCTGGAGAACGGGTTGCAGAGCTGCGGCGACATGGCCTCGAGTGCCGAGAATCCCTGCAGGGTCAGCCTGCACAGGCTGTCGACGCCGCCGCACAGCACGGCATCGCACAGGCCCATGTCCAGCGCCCGACGCGCACTGAGCAACGCCCGCGAGCTGGAGGTGCAGGCTGTCGAAATGACGTAGGCCGGGCCGCTCAATTGCAGCCAGGCGGCGAGAAAATTCGCCGGTGCGCCCAGTTCCTGTTGCCGATAATCGTAATCGTCGGGGAAGGTCCGTTCACGCAGCCAGACGGCCATGCTCTCGCTCGCTTCATCGATGCCAGAGGTGCTGGTGCCGATGATCACGCCGATCCGCCCGGCGCCGAAGCGGGTGATGGCCTGGCTGATGTCCTCCTCGATCTGCAAGGCGGCGGCCAGCAGCAACTGGTTATTGCGGCTGCGATGCAAATGTACGGCAGGCGGAATGGGCGGCAGTGCAGATTTGACTGCACCGACCGGCAACGCCCGTTCCGGCACCCAGCCGCTTTCGAACACCATGCCCGAGCTGTCGCCTGCGAACAGCCTGCGCGACACCTCTTCACGGCTGTCGCCCAGCGAGCAGATCAGGCCCAGCGCGTTGAGATAGGCAGTCATGGCAGGCTCTCGTTGTTCAGCGGTGTAACCTTGTAGCTCAGCCTGTCCTTGAGGCGGACAGTGAACGCGTTGGCCGATTGATATTCGACCAGCCAGCGGTCATCCAGACGACGCTGCATGCCCTGGCGGTAAGCCGTCGGGTAGCGACCATGCATTTCCAGGTCCGGGGTCATGGCGAACATCAGCGCAGCGAACAGCTCGCGGGCTTCGGGATTGGGCGGCAGCAAACCATCGGCCTGCCATTTTCCGTCGATCAGCAACTGGCGCGCCTGGGGAATGCCCAGCGGGTCCATCATCGACCAGCGCAATCCGCCGTTTTCACGCTGGATGATCAGCAACCAGTCCTGATGCTGATCGGCCTGGCGACGCTCGATGTGCAGTTGCATCGGCAATTGCAGGGTCGGTGCGCTGGCCGGCAGCGGGGCTTGTGCCGCACAGCCGCCGAGCAGCAGGAAGGCTAAAAACAGTACGCGAATCATGATGCTCCCACTTCCAGGGGTTTGCGGGCCACGACATTGACCAGCGTTTCCTCACGTTGCCCGAACGGCCTGGGCTTTTGCAATTTCAAGACTTCGAGCAGGCCGAAGTCCCTGGCGCGGCTCCACCACAGGTAAGGGTACGAAACATTCTGTGCATCGAACTCGAAACCCTGGTCATGGATCATCTGCAGATACTGCGCCGCGCTTTTCTGAACATGCATCGGGTGGCGGAACAGCCAGCGAATCACCCAGGTGTCGATGTACGCCTCGGTCGACTCGGCGAACAGCAGATAGCCGCCCGGCTTGAGCACGCGATAAAACTCGGCCAGCGCCCGTTCCTGATCGACCAGATGATGGAAAGTCTGGTGGCAGAACAGCAGATCGACGCTGGCGTCGGGTACTTGCAGGGCTGCGCAGTCGCTGCCGATCAGTTCGACCTCTACGCCTCTGGCCCTCGCCTCTTCACGACTCATGTCGAGGCTGTGCGGGTCGGCGTCGACACCGATGAGCCTGTAGGGCTGAAAAACCTTGTTCAGGTGCTGGAACGAGCGGCCTTGCCCGCACCCGGCGTCGAGCAACACCGGCGCAACCGGCGGCGCGCTGGCGAACAGGCTGCGCAAGTCGTCTATCGCCACGCGCAGCACGCGGTACTGCCAGATGTTACTGCGCAGAAACCACAGGCCGAAGCGGGTTTCCTCGACATAACTGTCACTCAGGAACGGTCGATTCATGAGCCACTGCCCGCGCAGATTTCCGAGAGCGTGCGCAGGCGGCGCTTGGGCTCGCTGACAAACGGATTGCGTTCGTCCCAGGCATAACCGGCCAGAATCGAGCTGATCATGCGGCGGATGTCCGGAGCGCTGCCGGGGTAGAAGATCACGTTCTGGAACGTACCGTCGTACCAGCCTTCGACATAGGCGCGAAAGGTGTCGACGCCACGTTTCAACGGCACCGCGAACTCGCTTTCCCAATCCACGTTTTCGCCCTGCAACTGCCGGCTCAGCACGCCAGCCGCCATGCTTGCCGAACGCATGGCGATGGTCACGCCCGAAGAAAACACCGGGTCGAGGAACTCCGCCGCATTGCCCAGCAGCGCAAAGCCCTTGCCGTGCAGGGTCTTGACGTTGGCCGAGTAGCCGCCGATGGTTCTCGCTGGCGTGTCCCAGACCGCGTTTTTCAGCACGCTGGCCAGTTGCGGTGTTTCAGCGATAAAGGTGCGCAGGCAGGCATCCAGATCCTCGGGCTTGTCCTTGAAGCGTTCAGCCGAGGCGACCACGCCTATCGAACAGCGGCCTTCGCTGAACGGAATCGACCAGAACCACACATCGCTGTGCTGCGGATGGATGCTGACGAGAATCTTGCGGCGGTCGAAGGGCGGGCTTTCGATGCGGTCTTGGATATGCGTGAACACCGCCTGGCGCACGGGGAAACCCGACGGCGCTTCCAGATCCAGCAAGCGCGGCAGCACGCGGCCATAACCGCTGGCGTCGAGCACGAAGCTGGCCTGCACGCTGTATTCGCTGCCGTCCTCGCGCCTCACACGCAAAACCGGCTGCGGGCCGTCGAAGTCGGCACTGACGATCTCTTCCTGATAGCGGATGTCCACGCCTTGCAGCGCGGCCTGATCGGCGAGCAGTTTGTCGAACTCGCTGCGCTGCACCTGAAACTTCGTCGGCCTGCCGTTGCTGAACGTATCGCCGAAGTCGAAATCGCTGTATTGCTCGCCACGCGCGAAGGCTGCGCCATTCTTGGGCTGGAAACCGGCGGCCTGCACGGCCTCCAGCATCCCGGCTTCTTCGACGAAGTCCAGGCAATGGCACAGCAGGCTTTCACCGATGGAGAAGCGCGGAAACAGCTGGCGCTCGATGATCAGCACGTCATGGCCCTGGCGTTTGAGCAGGGCAGCCGCTATTGAACCGGCCGGGCCGGCACCGATGACGATGACCTGACGTATTTCCCTATCAGTGATGGGCACAGGTATTCCTTTTCGGTTGGGCGGTGGCAGGGAGTGACGACAGCGCTGCAAGATTCATGCGTGTGGCCCTTCAGCATTGGCTGGCGAATGAAGCGCTTTACGCGGGCTGGCCCAGGGCGCCAGCAGGAAGCTGAACGCCAGCCCCAGACTGACCGACAGGCCGAAGTTGCTGATCGCCGGGGTGCTGGAAACGGCCAGCAGCCCGAACGACAGCCAGGTGGTGAGCGCCGCCAGCAGCGTGCCCAGCAGGCTGACGGCCGCGCCGCCTATCTGCTCGCGCATCAGGATGGCGTAATCGACGCTGATCGCCGTGACCAGCAACAGGCCGAACAGGCTGAACAGGGTCAGCGGCTGACCGAGCCAGCCCAGGCTGGCGAGGCTGCACAGCGCCGCCAGCAGCGGCAGTGCGACGATGCGCAACGCACCACCGAAGCCAAACGGAGTGATCAGCAGCAGGACGATCAGTACGCACGACGCCAGCTTCAATTCCGCTGCACTGATCTGTGTGTGGGCAAACACCTCGTTGAGCTCACCCAGGCGGTCGACCAGTTGCACGCCCTCCAGCCCGATGGCCTGCACGCGCAGCAACGCCATGCTGTTCATGCCGCGCAGGCTGACGATGCTGGCGACACCTTGATCGCCATTGTCATCGCGGGTCGGTCCCAGCCAGAGCGTGCGCCACGGCTCGCTCAGCGGGCCTTGAAGCGCTTGATCGACGTCTTGCGTCGGCAGTACCTGCAATTGGGCCAGTTCAGCCTTCAAGGCGCTGGCCGGAACGCCAAGTTGCACCAGCGGTGCCCAGTATTGCGGCAATTTGCCCAGTGCATCGCGGGTGGCCTGTTGTTCGGCAGGCGAATCGAGCAACTGGTTGAGCGCCATGTAGCCTTGCAGCTTGTCCATGCTGACCAGTTGGTCGAGCCGTTGGGTCAGTTCGGACTGCCGATCCAGCAATTGCTGCTGGTCCTTGCCGCGCACCAGAAAGAACTGGCTGGTGGGTTGATAACCGGTGATCCGTGCGATGGCCTGGGCTTCATCGGTCAACGTCTGAGGCGCTGCCACCCACTGGCGGATATCGTTCTTGGTGGTCAGGTGCCAGAGCCCGCCGCCACAGAAGGCCAACAGCAGCACCAGCAGAATCGGTGTGCTGATGCGCAGCAACAAGGCGGCGCGGCAATCGAGCATCAATTGCGCCAGTTTCAGCGGCCACTGGGCAGGGCTGATCTCGACATTGGCGAGCAGCGCGGGCAGCAGGCACACCGCCGTCAGGTAGGCGCCGATCAGGCCGGCCGCCGAGAACACCGCAATTTGCGTGAGTGCCGGGAACGGCGTCCAGGCCAGCGCCAGGTAGCCGATGCAACTGGTGATCAGGCTCAGGCTCAGGCCCGGCAGGGTCAGGCGCAAGGCGGGCCAGCTGCGCCAGGGCTTGAGGCTCCAGCTCTTGGACAGGTAATGCAGCGGGTAATCCACCGCGACGCCGATCAGGCTGGAGCCCAGCACCAGTGTCATGACGTGCATGCTGCCGAATAGCGCGACGCAGGCCACCGCGCCGAACAGCATGCCGACCACCACCGGCACGAATGCCAGCAGCACGCTCCAGCGGCGGAAGGCGAGCAACAGCAACAACAGGATACCGACCGTTGCGCCACCGCCGACCCAGGTGATTTCCCGGCTGGCCTGCTTCTGCCCGTCGGCAGCGTAAAGCAGCCCGCTGGCGGCGAGTAATTGACCACCTGCCTGACTGGCCTGCACCCGCGCTTGCGCCAGCAGGTCGGCAACCTGGCCGGGCAGGTGCATATCGAAGGCATCGGTTCGGGTTCGTGAACGCAGCAGTACCCAGCTTTTACCCTCGGCGCTGGCCACCAGCGCGCCACTGGCCAGGTCCGCCTCGACCGAGCCCTGCTTCGGCAGGCCGTTCTGGATACGTCCGGTCAGCCCCAGCCAGTCATCCTGACCAGGCACCAGGCTGAACCCGGCAAACGGGTCGAACAGCGTCTGTACGCGCTGTTCGATGAAGGTTTTCGGGTCGTCGATCAGCAGTGTGCGGTCCGCTGTCGGCAACATGGCGATGCGCCCTTGCAGCAACTGGGTGCGCAACGCGGGCAGGTCGGCCTGCAGCGACCACTGGACCTTCTCAAACAGGCCGGTCGACTGCCATTGTTCAGCCAGGTTGCGCGCCAGTTCGACGGCCTTCTGCCGATCGCTGTGGCCCACCAGCACCAGCATTTCGCGGTTGAGCGGTTCCTGCATGCGCTTTTCGGCGCTCACCACCAGTTCGTCGTTATCGGTGCCCGGCACCAGCTCCATCAGGTTGGCCGACAGCGGCGAGCGGTCGTGCCACTGCCAGCCAGCCAGCGCCAATACGCCCGCCAGAATCAGCAGGAACAGTCGCGGCAACAGCCGCTCAGTCTTTGAAGTCATTACGCTGCGCATCGGTCAGGGTCGTGGCACTGCTGCTGTCGATCATTTTCAGGACCGTGCTGTCGCCCTGGGTTTCCAGCAGCTCGATACGCTGCACCAGTTCGCCGCCGTCGATGTTGATCTGCTTGAACACTTGTTGCAGCAGCATCGAGCGTGGCGTCAGGGTGAGGTGCCAGGCATTCGCTTCGCCCTTGAGCTGCAAGTCGAAATCCCGTTGCAGGCCGCTGCTGTCGCCTTGCAGGACCGCCAGAAACAGACGGTTCTGCTCGGAGCCGGCGTTCTTGTTCGGCACCGGCTTCCAGGTGCTGACATTGCCAGCGGTTTCACGACGGGCAATACCGTCGGCATTGATGCGGTAATCCTGCTTGAGCGGTGTTTCCAGCAGCCAGAGCAGCCCGAAATCCCTGGCGAGCACGAAGCGGCCCTTGCTGAGCAGCGGTTGCGGCAGGGCGCGCAGGTGTTTTTCCTGAACGAAACGACCCTGCACCACGGCAGGTTTGGCGAGCTGGTCGCTCAGTTGTTGCAGGTCGAAAGCCTGCGCCAGGGACGAAAGGCACAGCAGACCCAGCAGAATCAAGGTGCGAAGCGGGCGGTTCATGGCGAGGCGCTCTCTATTGTGCTCTCAAGGGCATTTTTCACGGCATCGATGAACACTTGCGGCGAAGCCAGTTGCATTTCCCGGCTCTGGCTGTCGACGGCGACCTGCACAGTACTGGCGCGGGTCAGGCGCTCACCGGTGTGTGCATCGGTGATCAGGTAATTGATTTTCAAGCGGTTCTCCCACTCCACCAGACTGGCGCGCACGTTCAGTGTCTGACCGAACACGGCGCTGCGCACATAGCGCAATTGCAGATCGATCACCGGCCAACCATAACCGGATTCGAGCATCTGCATGTAGTTATGGCCGATATGATCGAGCAACGCGCAACGCGCCACTTCGAGGTACTTCACGTAGTGCCCGTGCCAGACGATGTTCATCATGTCGACGTCGAAAAACGGCACGACGATTTCAGTGTCGATGTGCAGAAAACCCTTACTGCGCATGTAACCTCCTGTGGCGACCCGCGCTGATTTTACAACGCAGCCCCCGATCGCCGAGCGCGATCAGCTCATGAGCCCGATTCATCGGCAGACTTCCAGAATGGGTAGAAATTGAACCACTGCTGCGGCGCTTCCAGGCAATAGTGACCAAGACGCTCGGCATAACGCGTGGCCCACTGCTCGATGACCTGAGCGCGGTCGCTGCGCCGCCACTCGATGGCGTCGGCGAACGGTTCGAGAATCACCCGATAGCCTTTCGCACCCTTGAGGCAGAAGAACAGGTTGACCGGGCACTTGAGCAGACCGGCCAGCAGCCAGGGGCCTTGCGGGAAGTTGGCCGGCTGACCGAGAAAGTCGACCCGCACATTGCGCCCGCCGTGCAGCGCGACGCGGTCACCGGCGATGGCCAGCCACTCGCCTTCGTCCAGGCGCTGGCTGAGCTGCAGCATGATGGCCGGATCCAGCTCGCTGACCTGAATCAGGCGCAGATGAGTCGCGCCGGCTTCGCCGAGCAGGCGATTGAAACGTTCGGCGTGCTTGGTGTGCACCAGCACGTTCATGGTGACCTTTTCGCCGAGTTCGGCCAGCGCACGGCACACTTCGAGGTTGCCCAGGTGCGCACCGACCAGCATCTGTCCGCGTTGGCCACGCAGGTTCTGGCGCAGCAGGGCCTGGTCGACGATCTCGATCTGATCGATACCCAGCCTGCCGTTCCACACGTCGAGCTTGTCGAGCAAGGCATCGGCAAATGCCATGAACTGCCCGAACACCCGGCGCTGGCCGGGCCGCAGTTCGGGCTTGCCGCTCCAGTCGGCCAGGTGCTGCTGGTATTGCCAGATGCTGTGCCGGGCACGTCGGCCGAAGACAAAGAAATACAGAACGATGCCATACAGCACCGGGCTGAGCAGGCGCCGGCCGAGTACCCGCATGCCCCAGGCGGTGAGCTTCATGAGCATGAAACTGCCGCGCTCCTGATGACTGGCCCAATGCTCCCTGGGCGACTTATCGATGCTCATGGCCGCCACCGTCGCCACAGGATCATGGGCAGGCGTACCAGCATGCCGAAGAACAGTTTGGCGTGCATTTTCGAAATCAGAGCGTTGTCGTGAAACAGGCGGAAATGCGACAGGCCGTCCTGCGGGTAGTGAACCCGTGTCGGCAGCCAGCGCATCGGCTGGCCGCGCCAGGACAGGCGCACGAGAATTTCGGAGTCGAAATCCATGCGCCTGCCGATCTGCACGCGGTCGATCAGCGCCACCACCGGCGCCAGCGGATACAGGCGAAAGCCGCACATGGAGTCGCGAATGTGCAACGACAGGGTGTTGATCCACACCCAGACGTGGGTCAGGTAGCGTGCATACAGACGGCCTTTGGGCACGCTCTCGTCGAACTGCGGATAGCCGCAGATCAGCGCATCCGGGTGCTGGCGCGACTGCTCCAGAAACACCGGGATATCGCTCAGATCATGCTGGCCATCGGCATCGACCTGCAACGCATGGCTGAAACCGAGCCGGAACGCCTCGCGGAACCCCGCCATCACCGCGCCGCCCTTGCCCTGATTGACCGGCAGGCGCAGCAGGTAGATAGCCTCGCCCTGTGCCAACTGCTGTAACACGGCTTCGCAGGCCGGGCTGCTGGCATCGTCGACCAGGATGCACGGCAACCCGGCGTTGCGCACGGCCTTGACCACGTTGGGCACGGCCAGCTCGTGGTCAAACACCGGAATGATCACGCAAGGCTTATGCATGGTCGTCCTCCAGGAGGATCCGGCCACTGGAGCAGGGCGCGTTGTCGGCGTTGCGAAAGGCGAAGTGCAGCTTGGAGCGTGCCGCATCGAAGCGCAGCGTCAGCGTGAGACGGTCGCCGGGGCGCACCAGCTGCTGGAATTTGAGCACCTCCATGCCGGCGAATCCGCATGGCAGGTCGAGCAGGCGCCGGCCCAGACTGATCGCCCAGTCGACCTGCACCACGCCCGGCAAAATCGGCGCCTTGGGAAAGTGGCCGCTGAAAAACGCCAGATCGGGCGGGACACTCAAGTGCAGGTGCAGCTCGCCTTCGACGTTCTGTTGCTCAAGCACTTCCGGTTGTTTCGAGCGCGGCGCCAGCAGCAGCGCCTCGACGTCTGCTTGAGGCAGCTTGCCCTGGGCGTTGAGCGGCATCTGCCGCAGCAGCCGCCAGCGACGCGGCAGGGCGATGGTTTCGCAATGCGGCTGCAGGTGCTGTCGCAAGGCTTCGGTGAGCGCCCGGCGGCCTTGATTGCGCAGGGCCAGCAAGCCCGCGGCGCTCAGCACCAGCAGCGCGCCCAGCGAGGCACGGTTTGCCTGCACCACGCCAAGGCGTGCTTCACTCACCCACGGGTGAGCCGCGAGGGCCTGCTCGATCAGCGGCAAGGACACGCGCTTCTCTTCGAGTTTGACGATGCGGTCCAGCCTGCCCAGCAGTTCAAAGCGCCCGTCTGCGCCGATCAGCGCCGCATCGGCGGTCTGCTCGACATGGCCGGGCGGCAGATAGGGCGAGCTGATGCGCAGCGCACCTTGCGCATCCTGACTCAGCTCTACGCCGTCGAAGGCCTGCCAGCGCTGCCCGCCCTGACGCCAGGCGATGCCGCCGGTTTCCGAGCTGCCGAGAATTTCCGTCGGCCACTGGCCGAGGCGTTGCTGCAGGCTCTGTGCGGCGTCGGCCGGCAATGCACCACCGGAAGAGAACACCCGGCGCACGGCCGCAAGACTGTGCCAGTCGAGATTGTCGCCCATGCGTTTGAGCAGCGCGGGGCTGGCGACCCAGGCGAATGACGGGTATTCACGGCTGGCGCGTTGCAGGTCTTCGGCGAACGGCAACTGACGGCGCACGAACGGGCGTGCCGCGCACAGCGGCCACAGCAAACGAAACAGCAGCCCGTAAATATGTTGCGTCGCCACGCTGCCGATCATGCATGCCGAGCCGAGCTCCGCGCCCCACAGCTGTTCCAGCCCGCAGACTTCGTTGGCCAGTTGCCGCAGGCGCTTATCGATCAGTTTGGGCTCGCCGCTGGAGCCTGAGGTGCACAGGCTCAGCCGGCATTGGTCGAGGTCCAGCGCTGCCGCCGGGAGGGGCGCGGCACGCAGATCGCTCAGCTGGGTGTCACCTGGCAGGTCGGTCAGCCACAGGTCGACCTGATTCGCCCAGCGCTCGCGGGTCTGGCCCTGCAAGTCGGCGGGCAGCAACACGTGCACACCTGCGCGCCAGGCCGCGAACAACGCAATGGCCAGGTCGGCGGCATCTTCGAGGTGCACTGCAAGGTGGGTGATGCCACGCGCTTGCAGCCCAGCGGCCACGCCCAGCGCCTGATCACGAAACTGCGCGTGGTCGAGGGCCGGGGCCAGCGTCAGCAGCCGGTCGGGTAGCGCATCGAGCAGCAGGTGTTCCAGGTTCAACCAGTTCATGCGATCCATTTCATTTGCCGCCCGCTGAGGGTGGGCGGACGATCCATTCGACAGCGAACAATATGCCCATCAGGCCGTAGGAAATCAGGCCGGTGTACAGCGTCCACCATGACAACGGTGCCCACAGCGTCAGGATGGCTGACGTGAGGCCGTTGACGAGAAAGAACAGGCACCATATCTGCGTGACTTTACGCGTATAGCGGATACCCGCCTCAGGCAGATCGGGGCGGTTCAGGCGCGCCATCTTTTCCACGATCGGCGGGCCGTAGACCAGGCTTGAACCGAACAGACCGAGCATGAAGGTGCTGACCAGTACTGGGTACCAGCGCAGCATCATGTGGCTGTCGAGGGCGCCGAGCACCACGCAAAAGATCAGCGCGACAATCGCCATCGCCAGGCTGCCTTGCTTGCGCTCTCCGGTCAGGGCGCGCGCCAGCCACAGGCTGCCGAGCAGCAGCGCGAACTGCCAGGGGGCGAAATGCTCGGTCCCCCAATAGACGGCGAATGGATACAGCACACCGGCCAGCACCAGAATCAGGCCAATCAGCCGCTTCATTCGGCGCTGTTGACCAGTTTGTAGACGGCCTCTACCACGTCGTTTACGGTTCTCACCGACTTGAATTCTTCAGCCGCAATCTTCTTGCCGGTCTTGCGTTTGATGTGATCGATCAGGTCCACGGCATCGATACTGTCGATTTCCAGGTCCTGATACAGATTGGCTTCAAGCGTGACTCTCTCAGGCTCCAGTTCGAACAGTTCCACCATTGCGGCGCGCAGGATTTCGAAGATGTCTTCACGGGTTTGCATGTTCAATTCTCAGGCCGGTTGTCTGGCGCTGACGAAGGCCGCAAGGCTGTCGACGCTGGCGAAATGGTTACGGGTGTCCTTTGCATCGGCATCGATCCTGATGCCATAACGCTTCTGGATGGCCAGGCCCAATTCGAGTGCATCCACCGAGTCCAGTCCCAGTCCTTCGCCAAACAGCGTCATATCGTTGCCGATATCTTCCGGGGTGATGTCTTCGAGGCCCAGGGCATCGATGATCAACAATTTAATGTCCTGGTGCAGATCGCTCATCTGAGGCGAGCTCCTTGGTGAAATAGTCATGCAGGTAATCGTTGAGCTTGCGGGACGCCAGGGGCGGTGGGCCTAGCGCACTGAAGGCGGTTGGGTCTATATCGGCACCGACGCGCAAAGTGAAGTGCACGCGGCGTTGCGGAATGCGATACCAGGGCTCGGCCTTGGTCAGGGTGGTCGGCTGGACCTTGATCGTCACCGGGGTGATGACGCTTGCGCCACGCAGCGCAATGGCTGCCGCGCCACGGTGAAAGACCGGCGGCTGACCTGGCTGGGTGCGCGTGCCTTCCGGGAAGATGATCAGTGTCTGGCCGCTTTGCAGGCGCTCTACGGCGGCGTCGAGCATGTCCATGCTGCCGTCGTTGCTGATGTAACCGGTGGCGCGCACAGGGCCGCGGGTGAAAGGGTTCTCCCACAGGCTGCGTTTGACGACGCAGTTGGCGTCACGCACCAGCCCGATCAGGAACACCACATCGATCAGTGACGGGTGGTTGGCGATGATCATCTGCCCGGGGCGGCCAAGCTTTTCGGCGCCTTGCACGTCATAGGTCAGCACACGCATGCGCGCCATGATGCGGATGAACAGCCAGAACAGGCGGCTGATGGTCCGCCGCGCGCGACGCTGATGGCTGGCCACACTGCCAGGCATGCAACCCAAGACTGGAAAAACGAACAACCGCAGGCATAAACCGCTCAACCCGAACAGGGCAAAGCTGATGCCTGTTGCCAGCAGACGCCAGTAATAGGCGTCCCGACCTTTCTTCAGTGACTGCGTTGCCAGTTCCATAACCGGTTATTCCAAGGGTGCAGGCAGACGGATTGATCAGTGTGCAAGGCCCGCAGCAGGTTCAGGGCGTGAGGCCACTGAGTGCGCGTTGTGCCTTGCGTATCGGTGTTCAGAGACAGCTGCCACTCATTCCCCGGCGTCAGCAGCAAGCCGACCGCGTAGGGAAAGGGCACGTCATCAATCCATTGGGCATAGGCTTGCGGTGGCTGTTCTTCAGTCACCACAAGCAATACTGCTTCTGCTCCCTCGGCCAGCAACGCTGCGGCCTCGAATGCTCCATACTCCAGCCCGTCGCCTGTGGCGGCCAGGGCTGTCATCTCACTTGTTTCACCGCGCATGATCGACCACAGACCAATGACGGCGTTATGCACTGAAAGGCTGAACTGGGTCGGTGAAAGCGGCTCGTTGGCGGCCAGATCACGCAGGATTTCAAAGGTCCTCGGGGTTTCTCCGTGGCGCGAGACAAACACCAGCGGGACGCGCCCCAGCCCTTCAGTCAACGGCCAGCCGACAGCAAACGCCATTCTTGCCATACGGCCCAGGCGGCGGCGTTGCATCGCAGGAAGAAAAGACACGTCTGGCGCTGCGTCACTGGTTTCCAGCAACGTCGGATCGAGGCTCCACCTCTGCCAGTCTTCCGCGCTCGCCAGGCCCGGCGCCCAGGCTTGCCATCGTGCAATGTTGAAGGTGATCAAGGCTTCTCTTCCCGCCCCTGCGGGCTTGTTTCTCGCTACATCGATATCAGGTCGATATCAGCCTGGGTGCGGTAATTGACCGAGTGCGCGCATTATCCCGATGGTGCTCATTACTAGCAAATTTGTTACATAAAAACCGTTTACAGGCGTGTATTTTAAGGTTGAAGTCGTTTTTCTGTATGACAACCGGCTGACAACTGTTTTTGCGTTAAGCTCACCGTTGTCATATGCGCTGTCTAGACTCGACCTCCTCTTACGGTCGTTATCGGCCACTGCTGCTGTTTCTTCATCTTTCAAGGAATCCAAAGCATGCGTCGCGTGGTATTCAATCAGAAGGGCGGTGTCGGCAAATCGAGCATCGCCTGCAATCTGGCTGCAGTCAGCGCTCACGAAGGCTATCGGACGTTATTGATCGATCTCGATGCCCAGGCCAATTCGACTCAGTACCTCACCGGCCTCACCGGCCAGGACATCCCGATGGGGATCGCCGAGTTCTTCAAGAACACGCTGTCCGGCTCACCGGTCGCCAAGAAGAACCATGTCGATATCTACGAAACACCGTTCGACAACCTTCATGTGGTCACGGCGACCGCAGAGCTTGCTGACCTGCAGCCCAAGCTTGAGGCCAAGCACAAGATCAACAAGCTGCGCAAACTGCTCGACGAGTTGAGCGAAGATTACGAGCGTATCTACCTGGATACGCCTCCCGCGCTGAATTTTTATGCAGTTTCGGCGTTGATCGCGTCCGATCGGGTGCTGATCCCTTTCGACTGCGACAGTTTCTCGCGACAGGCGCTGTACGGGCTGATGCGCGAGATCGAGGAGTTGAAAGAGGACCACAACGAAGGTCTTCAGGTGGAAGGCATCATCGTCAACCAGTTCCAGCCCAGGGCCAGCCTGCCGCAGCAGATGCTCGACGAACTGATTGCCGAAGGCTTGCCGGTGCTGCCGGTCTACCTCAACGCCTCGGTAAAAATGCGCGAGTCGCATCAGGCCAACCTGCCGCTGATCCACCTCGACCCACGGCACAAACTGACCCAGCAGTTCATGGAACTGCATCACCTGCTCGAGACCAACGCCCATCCGTGATGGGCCACCGCGAGAGCAATCGTCATACGCAAGTCCGCTCTTGATTCTGGCCGAAGGCCGCAGGAGCGACCGGGGCGGCGATCCGCCTTGTTCGCGAAGGCTCGTCATGCAGAAGTCCGCTCTGGATTCTGGCCGAAGGCCGTAGGAGCGACCGGGGCGGCGATCCGCCTTGTTCGCGAAGGCTATATTCCTGACGCAGAAAATCCATCGACTATGACGCCCTCTTCGCGGACAAGTCCGCTCCTACAGGGCACCGCAAACACCCGCAGGAGCGACCGGGGCGGCGATCCGCCTTGTTCGCGAAGGCTATATTCCTGACGCAGAAAATCCATCGACTATGACGCCCTCTTCGCGGACAAGTCCGCTCCTACAGGACACCGCAAACTCCCGGTTCGCTCCTAAGCCCTTTGACGGGCGTTCTACCGCGCAACTCTCGCTACGTCAGCGGCCTCAATACATCAGGCGTGAAGCTGCCATCCTTCATCGAACGGGCCAGGTGTCCCGCATGCTGGCGGGCAGTGTTGGCCAGTTCTTCGGGGATGGTGATGGTCGCGTCCATGTCTGCCCGGACATGCTCCTGCGAGGTGGTCAGCGTATTGCTGCCGGTTGCGCAGCCACACTGCACCTCATGACCCTGCGTGGCGACCGCCACGAGTTCGTCGATGTAGGTGGGGTTGCCCTGGGCGATGAAGCCAATCTCCTTGCAGGCCGGGCACCACACCGGGTCTCCCATGCGCGCTACACGACGCCGCTCGATGACTTCGCTTGCCGATGCGGCCAGCACGAAGCCGCCGGTGGTGGTGAGATCGCCTTCCCTGACTATAAATGACATGGCGCTACTGCCTCTGGGTTACGGAAAACCTCAAGGCTAGGCGCAAACACGGATTCCGATAGCTCCCCTGGCCCTTTAAAGACCGGTCCTACGCAATTACCAGCCGGGCGTTTCGAGCCTGTTGCACGCGCAATGACGCGCCTGGCGAAACGCCCGTTCCTCTATCGTTACTCCAGCCGTAATGATTCGACGCGTTGCTTGATTGATGCCCGACCGCTATCGCTCCAGGATGTGTAAAAACTACTGCGCTTGGCAATACTGCGTTAAAAACAGGCGAAAAATGCTCATTTAGAACACCTAGACTCCGCTTTTTCGCCTGTTTTTGCCTTGTCTTGCCTTCGCTCGTGACGTTTTTACACACCCTGGCTCCTAAGGTGGCCGACGACAGCAAAATCGTGGAGCGATCATGACAACAACAACTTCCCCCGACGCACGCTGGACACGTCGTCGCAGCGAGAAGCAGCGGCGTCTGCAGCAAGTGCGGGCGTTGGCCGATGGTGTGGTGTTGCCGACCGACAACATCGTCGCGGCGCTGGAGGCCTTGCTGGTTTCCGGTGATCGTGTGGTGCTTGAAGGCAACAACCAGAAGCAGGCGGACTTCCTCTCCCGCGCGCTGGCCAAAGTCGATCCGGGCAAGGTGCATGACCTGCACATGATCATGCCGAGCGTCGGCCGCGCCGAGCACCTGGACCTGTTCGAGCAGGGCATTGCGCGCAAGCTGGACTTCTCGTTCGCCGGTACGCAAAGCTTGCGCATCAGTCAGTTGCTGGAAGACGGCCTGCTGGAAATCGGTGCGATCCACACCTACATCGAACTCTATTCACGGCTGGTGGTGGACCTCATCCCCAACGTGGTGCTGGCGGCAGGCTTCATGGCCGACCGCGCCGGCAACATCTACACCGGACCCAGCACCGAAGACACCCCCGCACTCATCGAACCGGCGGCATTCAGCGACGGCATCGTCATTGTCCAGGTCAATCAACTGGTCGATGACGTCAGCGAGCTGCCACGCGTGGACATCCCGGCCTCGTGGGTCGACTTTGTGGTGGTCGCCGACAAGCCGTTCTATATCGAACCGCTGTTCACCCGCGACCCGCGCCATATCAAGCCGGTGCATGTGTTGATGGCGATGATGGCGATTCGCGGCATCTACGAGAAACACAACGTCCAGTCGTTGAACCACGGCATCGGTTTCAATACCGCCGCCATTGAGCTGATTCTGCCGACCTACGGCGAGTCGCTGGGCCTGAAGGGCAAGATCTGCCGCAACTGGACACTCAATCCGCACCCGACGCTGATCCCGGCCATCGAAAGCGGCTGGGTCGAGAGCGTGCATTGTTTCGGCACCGAGCTGGGCATGGAAAATTACATCGCCGCCCGCCCGGACGTGTTCTTCACCGGACGCGACGGCTCGCTGCGTTCCAACCGCCAGCTCTGCCAACTGGCCGGGCAGTACGCGGTGGACCTGTTCATCGGTGCAACCTTGCAGGTCGATGGCGACGGGCATTCCTCGACAGTCACCCGTGGTCGTCTGGCCGGCTTTGGTGGCGCGCCGAACATGGGCCATGACCCACGCGGCCGGCGTCATGCCACGCCCGCCTGGCTCGACATGCGTCAGCAGCACGATGACGGCCCGGCTGCCTACCTGGAGCGTGGCAAGAAACTGGTGGTGCAGATGGTCGAGACGTTCCAGGAGGGTGGCAAACCGACCTTCGTCGAAACCCTGGACGCCGTCGAGGTAGCGAAGAAAAGCGGCATGCCGCTGGCGCCGATCATGATCTACGGCGACGACGTGACCCACCTGCTGACCGAAGAAGGCATCGCCTATCTTTACAAGGCGCGCAGCCTTGAGGAACGCCAGGCGATGATCGCGGCGGTGGCCGGCGTGACCGTGATCGGTTTGCGCCACAACCCCAAGGACACCGCGCGCATGCGCCGTGAAGGGCTGATCGCGTTGCCCGAAGACCTCGGGATCCGCCGCACCGATGCTAGCCGTGAACTGCTGGCCGCCAAGAGCATTGCCGACCTGGTTCAGTGGTCCGGTGGCCTCTACAACCCGCCTGCCAAATTCAGGAGCTGGTAATGAGCGCACTTCAATGGACACCGCACCCTGCTTCGCTGGCCGAGCGACTGGCCGATCTGGCGGTCGACGCCTTGATCGACGAAGCCGACCTGTCACCCAAACCGGCTCTGGTAGACCGGCGTGGCAGCGGTGCGCACACCGATCTGCATCTGGGGCTGATGCATTCCTCGGCGCTGTCGTTGTGGCCGACCTTCAAGTGGATGGCGGATGCCGCCACGCAGTTCGGTGTCGTGGGTCAGCCATTGCGTGAGGCATTGGGCAGGCTTGGCCGTGAAGGCGAAGCCACGATGCTGCGCACCACCAGCGGGGTGAATACGCATCGCGGCGCGATCTGGGCGCTGGGCCTGCTGGTGACCGCTGCCGCGCTGGATGCTCAGGAGTGTGCGCCCGAAGCCGTCTGCGCGCGCGCTGCCGCTCTGGCACGGATCAAGGACCGCCAGGTGCTCACGCAGAACAGCCACGGTGATCAGGTGGTTCGTCGTTACGGCGTCATGGGTGCCAGGGAGCAGGCGCAGCAAGGGTTCCCGGCGGTCAGGCTGTTTGCCTTGCCGCAACTGCAACGCAGCCGCGCGGCAGGCAGCGGTGAGCAGAACGCCCGGCTGGACGCGCTGCTGGCAATCATGACTACGCTGGACGACACCTGCGTGCTGCATCGCGCCGGCATCGAAGGGCTGAATGCCATGCAGCAAGGCGCGCAGCGCGTGCTGGACGCTGGAGGCAGCGCCAGTCTGGCCGGCCGCCGTGCACTGAACGCGCTGGATCAGCACCTGCTGGCCCTCAATGCTTCGCCCGGTGGCGCGGCGGATCTGCTGGCTGGCTGCCTGTTCATCGATGGCCTTGAGCCTGCGCTCGGCCTTGTTTCGAGGAGTGCCTGAAATGGAAACCCTGTCTTTTGAATTTCCTGCCGGACAGCCGCCCAAGGGCCGTGCGCTGGTGGGTGTGGTGGGCTCCGGTGATCTGGAAGTGCTGCTGGAGCCCGGTAAGCCGGGCACCTTGTCGATTCAGGTGGTGACGTCGGTCAACGGTGCCGCGCTGCGCTGGCAGCATCTGTTCGAACGCATGTTCGACGGCCAGACCCCGCCTGCGCTGAGCATCGATATTCATGACTTCGGCGCGACGCCCGGCGTTGTGCGTCTGCGCCTGGAGCAAGGCTTCGAGGAGATCGGTCATGACTGATAACGCACGGTTGCTGAATCAGCACAGTTTCATCGAACTGGGTGCCCGACAGCGCGCCCGTGCCTTGCTGGATGCCGGCAGTTTCCGCGAACTGCTCGGTCCGTTCGATCGGGTCATGTCGCCGTGGCTGGCCATGCAGGGCGTGGTGCCTCAGGCGGATGATGGCGTGGTGGTCGCTAAAGGCACTGTCGATGGTCGGCCAGTGGTCATCGCCGCCATCGAAGGTTCTTTTCAGGGTGGCAGCATGGGCGAAGTCGGCGGTGCGAAGATGGCCGGCGCGCTGGAACTGGCCGCCGAAGACAACCGCAACGGCATTCCTACCGCCGCGATCGTGCTGCTGGAAACCGGTGGCGTGCGTTTGCAGGAAGCCAATCTGGGCCTGGCCGCGATTGCCGAGATTCATGCCGCGATAGTCGACCTGCGTCAGTACCAGCCGGTGATCGGTGTGGTCGCAGGCGGCGTCGGCTGCTTTGGCGGGATGTCCATCGCCGCAGGGCTGTGCAGTTACCTGCTGGTGACACAGGAAGCGCGTCTGGGCCTGAACGGTCCGCAGGTGATCGAGCAGGAAGCCGGCATCGAAGAATACGACTCCCGCGACCGTCCGTTCATCTGGAGCCTGACCGGTGGCGAGCAACGCTTTGCCAGCGCTCTGGTGGATGGTTTTGCTGCCGATGATGTCGCCGATGTGCGCCAGCAGGTCAGCGGCTGGCTCAAGCAGGGCGTGCCCGACACGCATCGCAGCAGTCAGTACCCACTGTTCCTGCAACGCTTGGCCAGCCTCGACACTGAACCGCAAATCGATCCGCAAAGCGTGCGCACCCTCTATCAAGGAGCCCGGTCATGAGTCATTCACAACGGGGTTTGAACTGGTTCAACGCCTTGAGCGCAGGTGCCCGTGAAGTCACTGGCCTGCCTGCCTCACTCAAGGTGGCGGATGGCGTACTGGGCGAACAGCCGGTGCGCTTTCTGGCCGTGATTGCCGATACCGACAACCGCTTTCCCCGGGCGCGCCAGGGCGAAGTCGGCCTGCTGGAAGGCTGGGGCCTGGCCAAAGCGGTGGACGAGGCTATCGAGCAGGATCGCGACCGCGCCGAAAAGCGCGCACTGATTGCCATCGTCGACGTCCCGAGCCAGGCCTACGGGCGTCGCGAGGAAGCGCTCGGTATCCATCAGGCACTGGCCGGGGCTGTGGACAGTTATGCGCGAGCACGTCTGGCCGGGCATCCGGTGATCGGCCTGTTGGTCGGCAAAGCGATGTCCGGCGCATTTCTGGCCCACGGCTATCAGGCCAATCGATTGATCGCGCTGCGTGATCCCGGCGTGATGGTGCATGCGATGGGCAAGGCTTCGGCAGCCCGCGTAACCCTGCGCAGCGTCGAGGATCTGGAAAAGCTCGCCGCCAGCATTCCGCCGATGGCTTACGACATTGACAGCTACGCCAGCCTCGGTCTGTTGTGGGAAACCCTGACGGTCAAGCAGATCGAACAGCCCGCTGCGGATGACCTGGTTCAGGTGCGCAACGTGCTGAGCAGTGCGATCAAGGACGTACAGGCCCGCGGCGTCGATCTGAGCAGCCGCCTGGGCGCGAGCAACCGTGCGGCGTCGGTCAATGTGCGCCAGTTGCTGCGGGCGCAATGGTGATCAGCAACACGGGTGCAGTGCTGCCCCATGATTTGTTGTGGGGCATGCCGCTGACTGCGTTGCCGGACGATGCGCCCAAATGGGCGGTCGAGGCCGTGCTGGCCGGGCAACCGGTGGTGGTGCGGCGTCAGGCAATGCCCGCCGGGCAGGTGGCGGTGGGCTTGCGCGGTCGCGGTCGGGAGCAGCGCTATGCCGCGAGCATGCCGCTGGCTGAGGTCTGCCGAAGGGTCATGCCCGAGCAGTTGATCGACGCCCCGACCGAGATTCATCAGCAATGGCCGGCGTTGCAGGCGTTGCGCCAGATCCGTCCGGTCATGGAGGCGCTGGAGCTGGACTGGGGCGTCGGCGGCAGTGCCGGATTCGAGCTGGCCAGCGGTATTGCGGCGTTGCATCAGGACAGCGATCTGGATCTGATTCTGCGCACCCCGGGACGCCTGGGTCGCCGCTGTGCCGCCGAGCTGGTCGAGGCGCTGGAAACCTCGGTCTGTCGGGTCGACGTCCAGCTGCAACTTGAGTCTGGTGCCGTGGCGCTGCGTGAGTGGGCGCGGCCAACGGGGCGGGTGCTGCTCAAGACCGCCACCGGCGCGCGGCTGGTTGCAGACCCGTGGCACCTGGGTCAGGTGTGCGCATGAGCAGCCTGTGGGTGTTTCCCGGTCAGGGCGCGCAGCAAGCCGGCATGCTGCATCAGTTGCCGGACGAGGCCGTGGTGCGCGACTGCCTGCAGGAAGCCGCCGATGCGCTGGGTGAAGACGTGCTGGCGCTGGACACTGCCGAGGCACTGCAAGCCACGCGTGCCGTTCAGCTTTGCCTGCTGATCGCTGGCGTCGCATGCGCACGGGTGCTGCAGGCGCGTGATTGTGTGCCGGACTACCTGGCCGGGCTGTCCATCGGTGCTTATCCGGCAGCGGTGGTTTCGGGGGCGCTGGCCTTTGACGACGCCGTGCGCCTGGTCGCGTTGCGTGGCGAGCTGATGCAAAGCGCCTGGGCGCAGGGTTACGGCATGACCGCGCTCATCGGCCTGGACCAGACACAGGTAGAAGCGCTGATCGGGCAGGTACACAGCGCGAAGACACCGGTATTTCTCGCCAATATCAACGCCGACAACCAGATGGTGATCTCCGGCAGTGCCGAGGCGATGCATCAGGTCGGTCAGTTGGCCAAGGCTGCCGGAGCGGCAGCGGTCAAGCGTCTTGCGGTCAGCGTGCCGTCACATTGCGCCTTGCTGGACGCTCCCGCGCAACAACTGGCCGAGGCCTTTTCAAGGGTCGCGCTGCAGGCACCCACGCTACGTTACCTCAGCGGCAGCACGGCGCGGCCGGTGCTGAGTGCCGAGAAGCTGCGTGACGACCTGGCCTTCAACATGTGCCGGGTCATCGACTGGCGCAGCACCGTGGAAACCGCCTGGGAGCGGGGCGTGCGCCTGCACATCGAATTGCCGCCCGGCAGTGTGCTGACCGGGCTGGCACGCAAGGTATTTCAGCAGGGCAGCGCATTGGCTTTTCAGGCTGCGCGTCTGGACAGCCTGGTCGCGCTGTCGCGCGAGGAGGGTCGCCGCACCCCATAGAGCCGCCGTGCAGCTGCTACGAAGGACAAAAACAACAACTTCAGCAATGCAAACAGAGGAATAACAACAATGATTATCTACGGTGTTGCACTACTGGCCATCTGCACGCTTGCGGGCGTGATTCTCGGCGACATGCTCGGCGTTCTGCTGGGTGTGAAATCCAATGTGGGCGGGGTCGGGATCGCCATGATCCTGTTGATCTGCGCGCGCCTGTGGATGGAAAAACACGGCGGCATGAGCAAGGACTGCGAAATGGGCGTGGGTTTCTGGGGCGCGCTGTACATCCCGGTGGTGGTGGCGATGGCCGCACAACAAAACGTGGTAACCGCACTCAAGGGCGGGCCGGTGGCGGTGTTGGCTGCTGTGGGTTCGGTGGTGCTGTGTGCCTGCACCATTGCTTTGATCAGCCGTACCAACCGGGGCGAGCCATTGCCCAAGGAAGAGCCGCTGCTGACGCCTGAAATCGCCCCTGCCGGAGGTCGCTGATATGTGGGACCTCATCGAAAAGGGACTTGAACACAACGGCCTGATCACCGCCTTCGCCTTCGTCGGCATCATCATGTGGGTCTCGGTAGTGCTTTCCAGGCGCCTGACGTTCGGCCGGGTGCATGGTTCGGCCATTGCGATTGTCATCGGGCTGATTCTGGCCTGGGTCGGCGGTACCTTGACCGGTGGCCAGAAAGGGCTGGCCGATATCACGCTGTTCTCCGGCATCGGCCTGATGGGCGGGGCGATGCTGCGTGACTTTGCCATCGTGGCCACCGCCTTCGAAGTGCAGGCCACCGAAGCGCGCAAGGCCGGGCTGATCGGGGTAATCGCCTTGCTACTGGGCACGATTCTGCCGTTTATCGTCGGCGCGAGCATCGCCTGGATGTTTGGCTATCGCGATGCGATCAGCATGACCACCATCGGTGCAGGGGCGGTGACCTACATTGTCGGCCCGGTGACCGGTGCTGCGCTGGGCGCCACCTCCGATGTAATGGCGCTGTCGATTGCCACCGGTCTGATCAAGGCGATTCTGGTGATGGTCGGCACGCCCATGGCGGCGCGCTGGATGGGGCTGGACAATCCGCGCTCGGCGATGGTTTTCGGTGGTCTGGCGGGGACTGTCAGCGGCGTTACCGCAGGGCTGGCAGCAACCGACCGGCGTCTGGTGCCCTACGGCGCGCTGACCGCCACGTTCCACACCGGTCTGGGCTGCCTGCTCGGGCCATCGGTGCTGTATTTCATCGTGCGCGCCATCGTCGGCTAGCTCAGGTCGTCTGTTCCAGCAGCCGGTTGGTGTACATCCGGCACTCGGCCAACAGCGCGAGCAGGTTGGGATCGCGCTGCTTGGACTTGAGAAAAACAATGCCGATGTGTTGCTGCATCCGGTAGCGGCTCTGCAACGGGATCAGGCGCACGCGGTTTTCATAGACCGCGGCGATTCTTCCCGGCAGCAGTGCATAGCCGACGCCGGAGCTGACCATGCTCAGCAGGGTGAAGATGTCATTGACCTGCATCGCCACCTTGGGCTCGAAACCGGCCTGCTGGAATACGCGGATCCCGTCGCGGTGCGTGGCGAAGCCTTGGGTCAGGGTGATGAACGTCGCTTCGCGCAGGTCGCTCAGGTCCACTTCAGGGTGTTCGGCGAACGGTGAGTCGGTGGGGACGGCGAGAAAGATGTCGTCGGAAAACAGCGCCAGATGCTCGCAGTCCGGGTCATGGGTGCTTTCATCCAGCGACACCAGCATCGCATCGACTTCCATGTTCTTGAGCTTGTAGAGCAAGTCCATGTTCGAGCCCAGAATCAGGTCGATATTCAGCTCGCTGCGGCGGATCTTCAGGCCCATGATCAACTGCGGCACCGTCTTGACCGTCAGCGAATACAACGCCCCCAGCCTGAACCGCGCCGCTGAAAAGCCTGCTGCCTGACGGGTCAGTTCCACCGTGGCGAGCACATCCTGGACCAGTTTCTGTGCACGTTCTTCCAGCACATACGCGCTTTCCAGCGGCGTCAGGTTGCGTCCCTCGTGCTTGAACAGCGGGCAACGCAGCGCGCTTTCCAGCGAATGAATGGCGCGGTGCACGCTGACGTTACTGGTCTGCAACTCCTCCGCCGCCCGCGCCAGATTGCCGGTGCGCATGAAGGCCAGGAATATTTCCAGTTTCTTGAGCGTCAGTTCGTCATCGATCTGCATGTCGTGGCGCTTATGGTTAAGGTGCGCTGATTGTGCCCTGTAATGACAGATACGTTGCTCTTTGTTTCAATAACCGGGAGCGTCTGTCATCAGTATTTTCTCTAGGCGAGGGCAATAAGCGGATGTACTACGGAGAAAAATTCAACGCCTGGTCGCATCTGGTTGGCGCCGTACTGGCGGCCGTCGGTGCGATCTGGCTATTGGTCATGGCCAGCCTGCATGGCGATGTCTGGAAAGTGGTCAGCATGGCCATCTATGGTGTGTGTCTGGTGACGCTGTACAGCGTCTCGACGGTCTACCACAGCGTCAAGGGACGCTCGAAATCGATCATGCAGAAGGTCGACCACTTTTCGATCTACCTGATGATTGCCGGCAGCTACACCCCGTTCTGTCTCGTGACATTGCGCGGCGCGTGGGGCTGGACCCTGTTCGGCATTGTCTGGGGGCTGGCGCTGATCGGCATCCTGCAAGAGATAAAACCGCGCTCCGAAGCGCGAATCATGTCCATCGTGATTTACGCGGTGATGGGCTGGATCGTGCTGGTGGCCGTCAAGCCACTGCTGGCTGCGCTCGGTGTATCGGGTTTCATCTGGCTGGCCGGAGGCGGCGTGCTGTACACCGTCGGCATCCTGTTCTTCGCCTACGACCAGATCCGCCACTTTCACGGCATCTGGCACCTGTTCGTCATTGCCGGCAGTTTGATGCACTTTGTGGCGATCTGTTTTTATGTGCTGTGAAAGTGGCCAGGTTCAGGCCTCAATGGCTGTGTAAATGCAAATCCTTGTGGGAGCGAGCTTGCTCGCGAAGACGATGGTACAAACGCTGTATTTTCATGTTCTGTATCGACCCTTTCGCGAGCAAGCTCCCACCCCGCCGGTGTCTGACTCTGAGCGTGCAGCGCGTGTGAGGACGCATCAAATGATCAAAAATCGCCCCACAGCTGTTGCGCCACGCTGAGCGCGACCACGGGAGCGGTTTCAGTGCGCAGCACGCGTGGGCCGAGGCGCGCGGCGTGGAAGCCTGCGTCTTGCGCCTGAGCGACTTCCGCATCATTCAGACCGCCTTCCGGGCCAATCAGAAAGGCCAGACTGGCGGGCTTGTCATGGCTGGTCAGGGGTTCGGCCACCGGGTGCAGGACCAGTTTCAGGTCGGCTTCGGTGTGCTTGATCCACTCGGCCAGCGGCATCGGTGCATGAATCACCGGCACCACGGAGCGACCACATTGCTCACAGGCGCTGATCGCGATCTGCTGCCAGTGTGCCTGGCGCTTCTCGGCACGTTCGTCCTTGAGGCGCACCTCGCAGCGTTCGCTGACAATCGGCGTAATTTCGCTGACGCCCAGCTCGGTGGCTTTTTGAATGGCCCAGTCCATCCGCTCGCCGCGCGACAGGCCTTGACCGAGATGAATGCGCAGGCCTGACTCCACCTGCCCCGCGAAGCTTTCGGTGAGCTGCACATGCACGCGCTTCTTGCCGACTTCCAGCAACGTGCCGCGAAACTCCTGGCCCGACCCGTCGAACAGTTGCAGCGCGTCACCTTCGGTCATGCGCAGCACGCGGCTGATGTAATGCGCCTGGGCCTCAGGCAGTTCATGCTCGCCCAGACTCAGCGGCGTTTCAGTAAAAAAGCGCGACAGTCTCATGGTGTGTCTCGGTTCCGGTGTTCATTCTGTGAGGGTGTCGTCACCCGGCTCGCTCCCGCATGTGCAGCCAGGCCCCTGTAGGAGCGGACTTGTCCGCGAAGGCGTCAGTCATGACGCCGCAATTTCAGCCCTTAACCCGGATCGCGAAAGTCCGGATGAAAGTTCTCGCGCACGGCAACACTGACACTGCTGCGCGTCGCGATATCAATGCCTTCGCTGGCTACCTCGGCGAGGAAGTCGATCTGCTCCGGCGTAATCACGTACGGCGGCAGGAAATACACCACACTGCCCAGCGGGCGCAGCAGTGCGCCACGTTCCAGCGCATGCTGGAAGACCTTCATGCCGCGGCGTTCCTGCCACGGGTAGGCGGTCTTGGTCGCCTTGTCCTGAACCATTTCGATGGCGATGGCCATGCCGGTCTGACGCACTTCCGCGACGTGCGGGTGATCGACCAGATGCGCAGTGGCCGTCGCCATGCGTTGTGCCAAGGCCTTGTTGTTCTCGATGACGTTGTCCTGCTCGAAGATATCCAGGGTCGCCAGCGCCGCCGCACAGGCCAGCGGGTTGCCGGTGTAACTGTGCGAGTGCAGAAACGCACGCAGGGTCGGGTAGTCGTCGTAGAACGCGTCGTACACATCATCGGTGGTCAGGCAGGCGGCCAGCGGCAGGTAGCCACCGGTCAGCGCCTTGGACAGGCACAGGAAGTCCGGACGAATGCCGGCCTGTTCGCAGGCGAACATGGTCCCGGTACGGCCGAAACCGACAGCGATTTCGTCGTGGATCAGGTGCACGCCATAGCGGTCGCAGGCGTCGCGCAGCAGCTTGAGGTAGATCGGGTGATACATGCGCATGCCGCCCGCGCCCTGGATCAGCGGCTCGACGATCACCGCTGCAACGCTGGCGTGGTGCTCGGCGAGGGTCTGCTCCATGGCGGCGAACATGTTGCGCGAATGCTCTTCCCAGCTCATGCCGTCCGGGCGATGGTAGCAATCGGGGCTCGGCACCTTGATGGTATCGAGCAGCAGCGCCTTGTAGGTTTCGGTGAACAGCGGCACATCACCGACCGACATCGCCGCCATGGTCTCGCCGTGGTAGCTGTTGGTCAGGGTGACGAAGCGTTTCTTGTCCGGCTGGCCGCGATTGAGCCAGTAATGAAAGCTCATTTTCAGCGCGACTTCGATGCACGACGAGCCGTTATCGGCGTAGAAGCAGCGGGTCAGGCCGTCAGGCGTGAGTTTGACCAGCCGTTCGGACAGCTCGATCACCGGCTGATGGCTGAAGCCGGCGAGGATCACGTGCTCCAGCTGGTCAACCTGATCCTTGATGCGCTGATTGATGCGCGGGTTGGCGTGTCCGAAAACGTTGACCCACCAGGAGCTGACAGCGTCCAGATAGCGCTTGCCCTCGAAGTCTTCAAGCCATACGCCTTCACCACGCTTGATCGGTATCAACGGCAGATTTTCGTGGTCTTTCATCTGGGTGCAGGGGTGCCACAGGACCTTCAGGTCACGTTGCATCCACTGGTCATTGAGGCCCATTTTCAATCTCCGGGTAGCGACTCGCCTGATGCGAGGACGAACAATCGCGCAAGCCTATGCAATGCCCGGCTGCGGAACAACCTTTGATGCAGTTTTAACGGCCGATGGACATTGCTGGCGGCTATTTGATGGCTCGCGTATCCTGCGCAGCGAGTCGATGTGTCGGGCTGACTTGCCCTATCTTCCCTATGTTTTCTGGAGTTCGCCGAATGCTTTCTGGTTGGCTGCGCGCCTGTGCGCTGATAGTGGCAGGGTTGGTCAGCGTTTCGACGCTCGCCGATGAAAAACAACGAACCGCCATTGTCGTCGGTGGTGGTCTGGCAGGTTTGACTGCTGCCTATGAACTGCAGGCCAAAGGCTGGCAGGTGACGCTGCTGGAAGCCAAGCCGAGCCTGGGCGGACGCTCCGGTCTGGCGACCAGCGAGTGGATCGGCAACACCAAGGCTCAGCCTGTGCTGAACCGCTACCTGGACAGCTTCAAGCTGCCTACTGTGCCTGCGCCTGAATTCGTGCGCACGCCCAGCTACCTGATCGACGGGGTGTACTTCACCCAGGCTGACCTGGCCGTCAAACAGCCGGCGACCGCCGAAGCCATCAAGCGCTACAACGACACGCTGGATAACCTCGCGCGTTCGGTGGACGACCCGGAAAACCCGGCGTCCAACAGCACGCTGTTTGCGCTGGACCAGATCAACGTCGCCAACTGGCTGGACCGCCTGAACCTGCCTGTCACGGCGCGTCAGTTGATCAATCAGCAGATCCGTACCCGCTACGACGAGCCTTCGCGCCTGTCGCTGCTGTACCTCGCCCAGCAATCGCGGGTTTATCGCTCGGTCGACGAGCGTGACTTGCGTGCTGCGCGCCTGCCCGGTGGCAGCGCGGTGCTGACCCAGGCGTTCGTCAAGCAACTCAAGACCGTCAAGACCAACTCGCCGGTGACGGCAGTCATTCAGGAAAAGGACAAGGTCACCGTCAAGGCTGGCGCGACCAGCTATACAGCCGACTACGCAGTCATGGCCGTGCCGTTGCGTTCGCTGGGCAAGATCCAGATGACGCCTGCACTGGACGCTCAGCACATGGGCGCGATCAAGAGCACCAACTACGGCTGGCGCGACCAGATCATGCTCAAGTTCAAGACCCCGGTCTGGGACAGCAAGGCGCGCATGTCCGGTGAAGTGTTCAGTAACACCGGTCTGGGCATGCTGTGGGTAGAGCCCGCGCTCAAGGGTGGCGCCAACGTGGTGATCAATCTGTCGGGCGACAACGCGCGCATCATGCAGGCCTTCGGTGACAAGCAGATGGTCGATCAGGTGTTGATCCGTCTGCATGCGTTCTACCCTGAAGCTCGCGGTGCGTACACCGGCTATGAAATCCGCCGCTACAGCGTCGATCCCTCCACTGGCGGTTCTTACCTGGCGTTCGGCCCCGGTCAGATCAGCAAGTACTGGCGTCTGTGGGAGCGGCCGATTCTGCGCGTAGCCTTTGCTGGCGAGCACACCGACACCTTGTACCCCGGCACCCTGGAAGGCGCCCTGCGCAGTGGGCAGCGTGCAGCCGGTCAGGTGCAGGATCTGGCCGCTGGCAAGTCGTTCGAACCGGTCAAGGTTGCGCCGCCGAAAGCTCCGGCCCCGGCTGCGCAGAAATCCGAAGGTAATTTCTTCAGCAATCTGTTCGGCGGTTCCTCCGACAAACCGGCCGAACCTGCCAAGCCGCAGGCTGACAAGCCAGGCTTCTTCTCGCGCATGTTCGGCGGTGGTGAGCAACCGGCGCCGGCACCTGCTCCGGTTGAGAAAGCGGTAGAGCCGGCTCCAGCGCCTGCACCGGCTGCCGCTCCGGCACCCGTGGTTGCGCCGGTTGTTCAGCCTGCCAAACCGCCGGTAAAAGCCGAGCCAGCGAAGAAGCCAGCGACCAAGGCTGAGCCTGCGAAGAAAGTGCAGAGCAAGGAAGCGGCCAGGAAAGAAGCGGCTAAAAAAGAGGCTGCGAAGAAGGAAGCGGCCAAAAAAGAGGCCGCGAAAAAGGCTCAGAGCAAACCGGCTCCAGCCAAGACCCCTGCTGACGCAGCGCCTGCAGACGCCAACAACTGACCAGCCGATGGCTGACTGAAAGGGATGCGGTTCATACCGCATCCCTTTTTTTATGCACGCTCGATTCGTTCTATCCCTGTGGGTTGACCTTGTCGGGCCTCGGCGTGCCGTTCATCGGCATCGAAACGCCGATGGTCATTGCAAAGTGTTACTGGCGGCCAATTATCGGGATGCTGCTGCAGCGAGGACAGCCTGACACCGCTGAACAGGGGTTCAGGTGTTGGGGAAAGCAACAGAATCGAAGTACGAGCTGTCCACCAGACCTATCGTATTGTTCGATACGTCCGAGCGAAATTTTGCGCTTTCATTCGATAGATAAAAAGCTAGTCTGGTAACACTTCTGACAAGGTACTGGTAATGCAGCTACGTAATTCATCCTCTCGCTACGGTCTGGTCAGCATGGTGCTGCACTGGGGTGTGGCTGCTGTCGTGTTTGGAATGTTTGCGCTGGGGCTGTGGATGGTCGGGCTGGATTACTACGATACGTGGCGCAAGGCGGGCCCTGATCTGCACAAGAGCATCGGCATCACGTTGTTTGCAGTCATGTTGATCCGTGTGGTCTGGCGCCTGCTCAGTCCGCCACCACCGCCGTTGACCAGCTACAGTAAGTTGACGCGCATCGGTGCCGCATTCGGCCATCTGTTTTTGTACGTCGCACTGTTTGCCGTGATGTTCGCCGGGTATCTCATCTCCACCGCCGACGGCGTGGGGATTCCGATATTCGGCCTGTTCGATGTGCCCGCGCTGGTTTCGGGCCTTCCTGATCAGGCAGAAACGGCTGGCTGGATTCACCTGTATCTGGCCTGGGTCATCGTGATATTCGCGGGGCTCCATGGTTTTGCTGCATTGAAACACCACTTCATCGATCGCGATGTGACCCTCAAGCGTATGCTGGGTCGTAATTGATTGTTCAACCAAAACGGGAATAAACGCATGTTGAAGAAGTCTCTCGCCGCTCTGGCTCTGGGTACCGCATTGTTGTCTGCTGGCCAGGCCATGGCTGCCGACTACGTAATCGACAAGGAAGGTCAACACGCATTCGTTGACTTCAAGATCAGCCACCTGGGCTACAGCTTCATCCACGGTACCTTCAAGGACTGGGACGGCACGTTCAGCTTCGATGCTGCCAAGCCTGAAGCCAGCAAGATCAATGTCGAGCTGAAAACCGCCAGCCTGTTCACCAACCACGCTGAGCGCGACAAGCACATCTCCAGCAAGGATTTCCTGGACGTTGCCAAATACCCGGAAGCCAAATTCGTTTCCACCGCAGTCAAATCGACTGGCGAGAAAACGGCTGACGTCACTGGTGACCTGACCCTGCACGGCGTAACCAAGCCAATCGTCATCAAGGCAACCTTCAACGGCGAAGGCAAGGATCCATGGGGCGGCTACCGTGCCGGCTTCAACGGTACTTCGACGCTGAACCTGAACGACTTCGGCATCAAGGGCCCAGGCCCTACGTCGCAGACGCTGGATCTGGACATCAGCTTCGAAGGCGTACAGAAGAAGTAATTGCACGCTTGATCGACAAAACGCCGACCCTTGGGTCGGCGTTTTTGTTGGTGCTGCCCAGGATCGAACGCGGAGCGTCCAAGGCTGCGCTACTACGCGGAGCGCTTATCTTCAT
This sequence comes from Pseudomonas sp. P135, assembly GCF_020312125.1. NCBI lineage: Bacteria > Pseudomonadati > Pseudomonadota > Gammaproteobacteria > Pseudomonadales > Pseudomonadaceae > Pseudomonas > Pseudomonas sp. P135. Next base: position 274,308 of record NZ_JAGPYR010000006.1, on the reverse strand, counting down.
ATACAAGCCCTGAAAAGCTCGGAGGACGGCGCTTTCAGGTTTCTGCCCGCAGGGCGTGGGAGCGAACTTGTTCGCGAAAGGGCCTGTATATTCACCGAAAATGCATCGTCTGAGCTGAAGCCTTCGCGAACAAGTTCGCTCCTACGGCCTTCGGCCAGAATCAAAAACAGATTTACGTATACGCAGAGTGCGGGAGCGATCATCTCGCACGACGATCATCGATACAACAAACAAAAACGCCCCGAGCAAGTCGGGGCGTTTTCAGTGTTGCGTGGCTGTCAGCTGTCGCGGTTGCGGGTCAGCAGGGCCGGTTTTTCACCGCGTGGGCGGCTTGGCAACTGGTCCAGTTGCTCGGCAGACGGGAAGCGGTCGATCTTGGATTCCTTGTGCACGATCTTCGGCTGAGGCTGGCCGTCGCGGGGTGCGCGTGCGACCGGCTCCTGACCTTCACGTGGCAAGGGTTGCTCTTCACGTGCCGGGCGACGGCCACGTGGCTGACCATCGCGCGAGCGTGGTGCCGATGAGCCCGAGCCGTTGCGCTTTGGTGCGCCACTGCCGGAGCCGTTGCGAGCGCCACCGGCAGGGCGACCCGGATTGGCCGGGCGAGCTGCGCCGCCAGCGGCCGGTGCGGCTGCGCCAGGCGCGGCGGCAGGGCGACGACCACGGTTCTGGCCTTTGCCCTGATAAGGACTGACGTAGTCAGCGCGGTTGCCGAAGTTGTCTACTTCGTCGTCACGGAACTCGTCCGGTGCACGATCGGCTGCCGGACGCGGTGTGGCGGGTTGCGATGCACGCTGTTCGCTGCGAGGCGTGCCCTCACGAGGTTTTTTTTCGCGTGGCTGCCTTGCAGGGCGTTCGCCAGTGGCGGATGCAGCGGCAGGTTTTTCCTTGCCTTTATCCTTGCCCTTGTCGCGACGACCACCGTTGTTCTTGTCGCCATCGCCACGTGCAGGACGTGCGCCACGCGAGTTGCGAACATCCGGACGCTCACGCACTTCCGGCTTCTCAGCCTCGACTGCGGTGATGTCGAAGCCCATCAGGTCGCCGTCGGCGATCTTCTGCTTGGTCATGCGCTCGATGCTTTTGAGCAGCTTCTCTTCGTCCGGCGCAACCAGCGAAATGGCTTCACCGGAGCGACCGGCACGGCCGGTACGACCGATACGGTGCACGTAGTCTTCGTCGACGTTGGGCAGCTCGAAGTTGACGACATGCGGCAACTGATCGATATCCAGGCCGCGTGCGGCGATATCGGTCGCGACCATGATGCGTACATCACCTGCCTTGAAGTCAGCCAGGGCCTTGGTACGGGCGTTCTGGCTCTTGTTGCCGTGGATCGCGACAGCCGCAAGGCCGTGCTTGTCCAGGTACTCGGCCAGACGGTTGGCGCCGTGCTTGGTGCGGGTGAAGACCAGCACCTGTTCCCAGGCACCGACGGTAATCAGGTGCGCCAGCAGCGAACGCTTGTGGTTGGCTGCCAGGCGGAAAACCCGTTGCTCGATACGCTCGACCGTGGTGTTCGGCGGCGTGACTTCGATGCGCTCGGGGTTGTGCAGCAGCTTGCCAGCCAACGACGTGATGTCATTGGAGAAGGTGGCCGAGAACAGCAGGTTCTGACGCTTGGCCGGCAGCCGCGCGAGGACCTTCTTGACGTCATGCACGAAGCCCATGTCGAGCATCCGGTCTGCTTCATCGAGCACCAGGATTTCGACGTGGGACAGGTCGACACTGCCTTGGCCGGCCAGGTCGAGCAGGCGGCCGGGGCAGGCCACCAGGACGTCCACACCACGGGACATGGCCTGAACCTGCGGGTTCATGCCGACGCCGCCGAAGATGCAGGCGCTGACGAACTTCAGGTCGCGGGCATAGAGCTTGAAGCTCTCGTGCACCTGTGCGGCCAGTTCGCGGGTCGGGGTCAGGACCAGAACGCGCGGTTGACGCGGGCCGTGACGCTGGGATTTGTCCGGAACACCATTGGGAAACAGCCGCTCCAGAATAGGGAGGGCAAAACCGCCGGTTTTACCAGTACCGGTCTGTGCCGCAACCATCAGGTCGCGACCTTGCAACACGGCGGGAATGGCCCGCTGTTGCACGGGGGTAGGCTGGGTATAGCCGGCTGCCTCGATGGCGCGGACTAAAGCCTCGGAGAGACCGAGGGAAGCAAAGGACATGAGTAATCCTGTTCTGTTGGAGCTTAAGCTCAAGGGATGTCTTGCCTGGCGCGAATGGCGTGTAAAGACAACGCGATCCCGTCCGGTCCTGCCGGGTCTTCAGTGCATTCCGTGACGTCTGCGCTTGATGAAAATTGCGCTGTTGGCGTGAACGGATGACGATTGCAAGACCGGGCGTCCGGGCGTAAGCCTGGCGGGAAGGCTGGAGTATAACAGAGCGAGCGCAATACGCCGCTTTCCTGCTGCCCAACGGTGTATGAGGCCGCGATCCCCCGGAAACTGCCGGTCGGATCGCGGTGCCGCAGCCGTTTTCAGCGTGGCAGTTGCAGGTTGTTCCACACCGCCAGGCTCGGTTCCGCCTGGTTCAGGGTGTAGAGGTGCAGGCCGGGAGCGCCACCTTGCAGCAGTCGTTCGCACATCTGCGTGATGACTTCTTCGCCAAACGCCTGGATGCTTTGCACGTCATCGCCGTAGGCTTCCAGCTGTTTGCGAATCCAGCGCGGGATTTCCGCACCGCAGGCATCCGAGAAACGCGCCAGCTTGCTGTAGTTGGTGATCGGCATGATGCCCGGCACGATCGGAATGCTGACGCCCATCTTCTCGACACGCTCGACAAAGTTGAAATAGCTGTCGGCGTTGAAGAAGTACTGAGTGATCGCACTGTCGGCGCCGGCATTGGCCTTGTTGACGAAGTGCTTGAGGTCGTCTTCGAAATTGCGCGCCTGCGGATGCATTTCCGGGTAGGCGGCGACTTCGATGTGGAAGTGGCTGCCGCTTTCCTGGCGAATGAAGCTCACCAGGTCATTGGCGTGACGCAGTTCACCGCTGGCCATGCCCATGCCGGATGGCAGGTCGCCGCGCAGTGCCACGATGCGTTTGATGCCCGCATCCTTGTACTGCGCCAACAGGTTGCGCAGGTCATCCTTGCTGTCGCCTACGCAGGACAAATGCGGCGCAGCAGGGACTTTGATCTCGTTTTCCAGCTGCAGCACGGTATTGAGCGTGCGGTCGCGGGTCGAGCCACCGGCACCATAGGTGCAGGAGAAAAAATCGGGGTTGTACGTAGCGAGCTGACGAGCAACGGTCAGCAGCTTTTCATGTCCAGCGTCGGTCTTGGTAGGAAAGAACTCGAAGCTGAAGCGGCGTTCTTGAGACATGGGGGAGGAGGCCTCCAGCTTTTAGCTGCAAGCTACAAGCTGCAAGAGGGCTGTATGCCTGGCTCCGCAGCCTCATGCTTACCGCTCACGGCTGTGTAATAACGATAAAGAAACGAGCGTCAAGCTCAAGCTGCAAACAAGAGAAATGCACTTGCTTGCAGCTTGAAGCTTATCGCTTGCAGCTATCTATCAATAGCGATAAGCGTCTGGCTTGAACGGACCTTCGACGGTCACGCCGATGTAATCGGCCTGGGTCTTGGTCAGCTTGGTCACAACGCCACCGAAGCCGCGGACCATTTCCAGGGCCACTTCTTCGTCGAGTTTCTTCGGCAGTACTTCAACGGTCAGACGCTCGGATTTCTTGGCGGGTGCCAGGTCGGCGTACTTCTGCTCGAAGAGGAAGATCTGCGCCAGAACCTGGTTGGCGAACGAGCCATCCATGATGCGGCTTGGGTGGCCAGTGGCGTTACCCAGGTTGACCAGACGGCCTTCGGCCAGCAGGATCAGGTAGTCGTCGTTCTGTGCGTCGAACGAGCCTGGGCCGGTACGGTGGATCTTGTGAACCTGTGGCTTCACTTCTTCCCATGCCCAGTTCTTGCGCATGAAAGCGGTGTCGATTTCGTTGTCGAAGTGACCGATGTTGCACACCACAGCGCGCTTTTTCAGCGCCTTGAGCATGTTGGAGTCGCAAACGTTGACGTTACCGGTGGTGGTCACGATCAGGTCGATCTTGCCCAACAGTGCCTTGTCGATGCTCGCTTCGGTGCCGTCGTTCTCACCGTCGATGAACGGCGAGACCAGCTCGAAACCGTCCATGCAGGCCTGCATGGCGCAGATCGGGTCGACTTCGGTCACTTTGACGATCATGCCTTCCTGACGCAGGGACTGGGCCGAGCCCTTGCCCACGTCACCGTAGCCGATCACCAGCGCCTGCTTGCCGGACAGCAAGTGGTCGGTGCCGCGCTTGATGGCGTCGTTCAGGCTGTGACGGCAGCCGTACTTGTTGTCGTTCTTGCTCTTGGTCACCGAGTCGTTGACGTTGATGGCCGGGATTTTCAGCTCGCCCTTGGCCAGCATGTCCAGCAGGCGGTGCACGCCCGTGGTGGTTTCTTCAGTGACGCCGTGGATCTTGTCCAGCATCGCCGGGTATTTCTTGTGGATGATCTCGGTCAGGTCGCCGCCGTCGTCGAGGATCATGTTGGCGTCCCATGGCTGGCCATCCTTGAGGATGGTCTGCTCGATGCACCACTCGTATTCTTCTTCGGTTTCGCCTTTCCAGGCGAACACAGGAATGCCGGCAGCAGCGATGGCCGCAGCAGCCTGGTCCTGAGTCGAGAAAATGTTGCACGACGACCAGCGAACTTCGGCACCCAGGGCAACCAGGGTTTCGATCAGTACGGCGGTCTGAATGGTCATGTGGATGCAGCCGAGTATCTTCGCGCCTTTCAGCGGCTGATCACCGGCGTATTTGCTACGCAGACCCATCAGGGCAGGCATTTCGGATTCGGCGATGATGGTTTCGCGGCGGCCCCAGGCGGCCAGGGAAATATCGGCAACCTTGTAGTCATTGAATTCTGCGGGCGTCATTACAGCACTCATTGAGAGTCTCCATTCCATAAAAATGCGAATGGGCGCCGTTGTGCGTTTAAGGTTTGCCGGTCGAGGATCGTCCTGGCAAACAACGCCCCATCCGAGCCTGACAGGGAAAACCTGCTGCAGCGCCCCTCGGACAGGTGGCGGGAACGGTATCAAGCGTAGATGACCGTTTTGAAACGTTTGGCAGTATAGCGGTGCTCGCGATTCTTCCCAAGGCTTTCTGTCGGTTTAAAGGCCATCCAATTGCCATCTGTCTGTAATAGGGTCGATGCACAGTCGCTATGACCCAGGCATGGGCGCGGGCCGCCGGCTCTGCCATCATGCAGCTATCCATCGGCCAGACGCTCAGGAGTGACCATGAATTTCCACACCCGCAAATGGGTAAAGCCCGAAGACCTCAACCCCAACGGCACGTTATTCGGCGGCAGCCTGCTGCGCTGGATCGATGAAGAGGCGGCGATCTACGCGATTGTTCAACTGGGTAATCAGCGGGTGGTCACCAAGTACATCTCTGAAATCAACTTCGTCAGTGCCTCGCGTCAGGGCGACATCATCGAGCTGGGCATCACGGCTACAGAGTTCGGCCGCACCTCGATCACCCTCAAATGCCAGGTGCGCAATAAGATCACCCGCAAAAGCATTTTGACCGTCGAGAAGATCGTGTTCGTCAACCTCGACGAAGACGGCCAGCCTGTGCCGCATGGCCGGACTGAAATTCGCTACATCAAGGACCAGTTCGACGTAGAGGACTGACGCTCAGGTCGCTGAACACGCGGAGCATGGGCACGATAGTGTTCTTGCGCAAACCTGCCGTGCCTGGGCACGACAGTTACAGAATGATCGTTCCTCACGCTCCGCGTGGGAATGCCTTTCATGACGCTCCGCGTCATCCATAAAAGCAGGGTTCAGCCCTTGGCCTGCAACTCGCGCAACCACGCCAGACCTTCGCTGGTATCGCCTTTCGGGCGATATTCGCAACCGATCCAGCCGCTGTAGCCCAGTTCGTCGATGGCGTTGAACAGGTGCTCGTAGTTCAGTTCGCCCAGGTCCGGCTCGTTGCGATCCGGCACCCCGGCGATCTGGATGTGGCCGATGCCTGCAAAGTCACGACGCAGTTTGCTGGTCAGGTCGCCTTCGACGATCTGGCAGTGGTAGCAGTCGAACTGCACCTTCAGATTGTCGGCGCCCACCAGCTTGCAGATGTCCTGCGCCTGATCCTGACGGTTGAGGAAGAAGCCCGGCATGTCGCGGGTGTTGATCGGCTCGATCAGGATCGTGACGCCTGCGCTCTTGGCTTGCTCAGCCGCGAACGCCAGGTTCTCCAGATAGACCGCCTGATGACGCTCACGCAACCCTTCGTTAGGCAATAGACCGGCCATGACATGCACACGGTCATTGCCCAGCACCTGCGCATATTCCAGTGCCCGCTCGATACCGCTGCGAAATTCCGCTTCACGGCCCGGCAGGGTGGCAATGCCTCGCTCGCACGCGTCCCAGTCGCCCGGTGGAGCGTTGAACAGCGCCTGCACCAGACCGTTGTCGCTCAGGCGCTGCTTGAGCTCCTGCGGCGTGTAAGCATAAGGAAACAGGTACTCGACCGCGCCGAAACCGTCGGCAGCGGCTGCGGCAAAGCGCTCAAGAAAATCATGCTGCGGGTACAGCATGCTGAGGTTGGCGGCAAAACGAGGCATGTTAACTCCAGTCTTCAAAGGGTCAGACGAATGGCCAAAGCAGCAAGGTGATCACAAAGCCCAGTGTGCCGAGCAGCGTGACCAGTACGGTCCAGGTGCGCAAGCCGTCGGCGACGTTGAGGCCCGCCAGCTTGGTGAACATCCAGTAACCGGCATCGTTGATGTGCGACATGGCCAGGCCGCCACCGCCCATGGCCAGACACAGCAGCGCCAGGTGGTTGGCGCTCAGGTCCAGTGTGGCGATCAGCGGGCTGAGAATGCCTGCGGTGGTGACCAGCGCAACGGTGGTCGAGCCCTGAACGGCACGCAGCAGCAGGGTCAGCAGGAAGCCCAGCGCGAGTACCGGCAGACCGGTGTTGCGCAGCGCTTCGGAAACCACGGCACCTATGCCGGTGTCGACCAGCACCTTGCCGAATACGCCACCGGCGCCGGCAATCAGGATCACCATCGCGACACCCGGCAAGGCCGAGCCGATCACGTCGGACACCTGAGTACGGCTCCAGCCGCGACGCGAGCCCAGCAGCCAGGCGCACAGCAGGGTATCGATCAGCAGCGCAACCAGAGGCGCACCCAGTACGGTCAGCACCGCGCGCAGTGTGGACGTGGCTGGCAGCATGGTGGTGGCCAGCGTGCCCATCAGAATCAGCACGATCGGTAGCAGGATCAGCGCGATGATCAGTCCGAAACCCGGTGCGGGCGCGGGCGGCAGCTTGCTTGCCAAGCTGCTGGCGCTCTCTTCGACGCCCATTGTTCGGGTTTCGCTCGCTTCGCGCACAGCGGAATAATCGTTGCGCGCCCAGGCTTCCAGATCTTCGTTGGTGACATGCGGGCCATAGACTTCGGCGCGGATGTCATCGGTCATCGGGTAAGTCTTGCGGGTCATGCGCCCCGCGACGAAGTAGCCGATCATGCACAGCACGGCAACGATCGGGATGCCCAGCATCAGCACCCGGCCCAGGTCCGCGCCCAACTGGCTGGCGGCGGCAACAGCGCCAGGATGCGGCGGCAGAAACGCGTGCACGGCGAGCAGTGCAGCGCACATCGGCAGCGCGAAAATCAGCAGCGGCTTGCGTGCCGCACGCGCCACGCCATAGGCCAGCGGCATGAGAATGATCACGCCGACCTCGAAGAACACCGGAATGCCGACCATGAAACCCGCCACCGTCAGGGCCAGTGGCGTGCGCTTGTTGCCGAAGCGGTTGATCAGGGTCTTGGCCAGTGCTTCGGCCCCGCCGGACAGCTCAATAATGCGCCCGATCATTGCGCCGAGGGCGATGATGATCGCGATATGGCCGAGCGTCTTGCCCATGCCGCCTTCGATGGTGGCGACCAGATCGGCCGGTTTAACACCGGCGACCAGCGCCACGATAATGCTGACCAGCATCAGGGCGACAAACGGCTGGAATTTATACTTGAGCACCAGAAACAACAGCAGTGCGATGCCCGCACCGGCCACGACCATCAACATGAGCGGCGTCATGCCCGTGCACTCTGGTCAATGGCGGTAAAGACTGACAACGAAACAGCGGGGTAGGGGTGAGTCATGCTCTCGATTCCTGTTGTTATTGTTTTCGACCGGGAGGCGCAGTGCGCCTCGCGATCACCGTGTGTCCGTTACCACCTGGCGTCGAACACCTGACGCAGCTCTTCAAGCGCCGCCGGGTCCAGCGGTGCAGGTTTGGGGGTGCTCATCAGCCACAGACGGGCAGTCTCTTCCAGTTCCTCAAGGGCATAGCAGGCCTTGGCCACCGAGCTTTCCCAGACCACCGGGCCGAGGCGCTCGAGCATCACGCCGCGCACGCTGTTGGCCAGTTCCGCCACGCGCTCGGCGACTTTCGGCGAGCCTGGACGTTCGTAAGGGATCAACGGGATATGCCCGACCTTCATGACCTGATACGGCGTCAGCGGCGGCAGAATGTCGTCTTCCTGCCACACTCCGGCCAGGGTCAGGGCGACCAGATGCGTCGAGTGCGTGTGCACCACGCCACCGACCTGCGGATTGCGGTCGTAGACCTCGCGGTGCAAGGCCAGGGTTTTGGACGGCTTGCTGCCAGACACCCATTCACCGGCCAGATTGACCTTGGCGATATCGGCCGGGTCCATGCGCCCCAGGCAGGCGTCGGTCGGGGTAATCAGCCAGCCGTCGTCGAGTCGTGCGCTGATGTTGCCGGCGCTGCCCACCGTATAGCCGCGGCCATACAGCAAACGGCCGACGTCGCAGATTTCCTGACGCAGTGCGTTTTCATCGATCATCAGGCAGCCCCCGCCAGTTGCTTGAGCGCCTTGGCGAAGAAGTCGCGCGCACCAAAGTTGCCGGATTTGAGGGCCAGGGCCAGCGGTTGTGCGCCGCTGCTCACTGTGGCGGGAACGCCCGGGTCGATCTGCGCGCCGATTTGCAGCAACTGCACGCCCAGTGCCTGAACCACGGCACCGGAGGTTTCGCCACCGGCAACCACGAAACGGCGCACGCCTGCGTCCAGCAGCCCTTTGGCGATTTCACCAAGTGCAGCTTCGACCATGGCCCCGGAGCGTTCGACGCCCAGTTCTTGCTGCACGGCTTTGACTTCGTCCGGAGTGCTGGTGGCGTAGATCAATACGGTCTGCCCGGCGTCTCTGGCAAAGGCCAGCGCCTGCTCGACCACTGGCTTGCCAGCGGCCAGGTCCAGCGGATTGATGCGCAGCGCAGGGCGATCGGCTTCCAGCCACGCCGCGACCTGACCATTGGTGGCGACCGATGCGCTACCCGCCAGTACCACTTCGCCGCCACTGATGGCGACCTGTTTGGCCGCATCGATATCGCGCAGCTTGCCCGCCTTGCGGAAGTTGCCCGGCAGGCCCAGCGCCAGCCCCGAGCCACCGGTCAGCAGCGGCAAGTCGGCGCAGGCTTCGCCGAGTGTGTACAGATCCGCATCCGACAAGGCATCGGCAATCGCCATGCTCACACCTTCGGCGCGCAGCTCGGCAATTCTGTTGCGCACGCCTTCGACGCCCTGGGCAATGCTGTCATAGCGCAACAGGCCGACCTTGTGGCGGGTCTGCGCTTGCAGCACACGCACCAGATTGGCGTCGGTCATCGGCGTCAGCGGGTGGTTCTGCATGCCCGATTCGCTGAGCAACTGGTCCTGCACGAACAGGTGACCACGGAAAATCGTGCGGCCGTTTTCCGGGAAGGCCGGGCAGGCGAGGGTGAAGTCGCTGCCCAGTTGCTCCAGCAGTGCTTCGCTGACCTGGCCGATGTTGCCCGCGGCAGTGGAATCGAAGGTCGAGCAGTACTTGAAGAAGATCTGCTCGCAGCCGCGCTCGCGCAGCCATTCCAGAGCCGCCAGGGATTCAGCCACCGCCTCGGCGCTGGGCGTGGTACGCGATTTCAGCGCGATGACAATCGCGTCGGCGTCCAGACCTGCAGCCATCTCGGCGCTGGGGATGCCAATGCTCTGCACGGTGCGCATGCCGCCCCGCACTAGCATGTTGGCCAGGTCGGTGGCGCCGGTGAAGTCATCGGCAATGCAGCCCAGCAGCGGGCGAGCGTTATTCAGGCTCATCAGGCGCTCCTCAGGCTTTTTCTGGCTTGGCTTTCGGCAACTCGATGCCCGGGAAAATCTTGATCACGGCCGAGTCATCCTCGCGACCGAAGCCGGCGCTGGATGCCTGCATGAACATCTGGTGCGCGGTGGCCGAGAGTGGCAGCGGGAATTTGCTGCTGCGTGCGGTATCCAGCACCAGGCCGAGGTCCTTGACGAAGATGTCCACGGCCGACAGCGGCGTGTAATCGGCATTGAGGATGTGCGGCACGCGGTTCTCGAACATCCACGAGTTACCGGCACTGTTGGTGATCACTTCATACAGCGCGTCAGCATCGACACCTTCGCGCAGGCCCAGGGCCATGGCTTCGGCACTGGCGGCGATGTGTACGCCCGCGAGCAGTTGATTGATGATTTTGACTTTCGAACCCAGACCGTGAACGTCGCCCAGGCGATAGACCTTACCGGCCATGCCGTTGAGGATGGCTTCTGCCTTGGCATAGGACTCGGCCGGGCCGGAGGTCATCATGGTCATCTGGCCAGCGGCCGCCTTGGCGGCACCGCCGGAGATCGGCGCATCGAGGTACAGCAGGTTCTGTGCAGCCAGACGCTCGCCCAGTTCGACGGCGAAGGTGGGCGCGACGGTGGCGCAACCTATGACCAGGCAGCCCGGACGCAGCGCGGCAATGGCGCCGTTTTCGCCAAACAGTACGGTTTCGGTCTGCTCGGCGTTGACCACGACTGTGATGATCACATCGCAGGCAGCGGCCATGCTGGCCGGGGAATCACAGGCCACCCCGCCTTCCTGAGCGAATGCTTCGGTCACGCTGGTGCGCACATCACAGGCATGCACAGTGAAGCCGCTACGCAGCAACGAGCGAGCAATGCCCAGACCCATCGCACCCAGGCCGATAACGCCAACGTTTTTGCCAGTCATGCAGTAATCCTCGAAGTCAGTGCCGATGCCTGTGAAGCCGACATTCGGACGTTATTGTTCTGATCTGTGAATCGGATAGTGAATCAATGAGTAAATAATGTGAAGTATTTTTATTTTTCACAAAATTTAACATCGATAGGCTTTTTCCATCGCGCACAAAAAAGCCCCTGTGCGGGGCTTGATTGAAAACCATGATGTTCGGCGTGCTGCGCCGTCTTTCACGAATCAGAATTTCGGCACTGGCGCGCTGGTGGCGTTTCGCAGTGAGCCGCTTTCCTGACGCACGACTTCTTTGGGCTTGTACGCGCAATAACCGGGGCGCGGCCCGACTTTCGGGTGGTTGCGGCAGGTGTCCGGGCGCTTGTCATAGATGGTGCACAGGCGGCTTTTGCGGTCCAGGTACAGGCAGTCGTTGTTGCTCATGCGCTGCAAGGTGAAGATCTCGGACTTCTGGTTGTAGCGCTCGACGATGCCTTCTTTCTGCAGACGCTTGGCGATGTTCTTCGCCGGGTCGCCGCGTTCGAACTCATCGACGATGCCGATGCGGATCAGGTCCTTGATCTTCACTTCTACCGGCAACGTGCAGCAACTGGACACGCAGCCCCCGCACATGTGGCTGGAGTATTTGGCCCAGGTGTCGATGCGATCGAGTTCTGCGGCGGCGATCAAGGTGGGTTTCATTTCAGGTCAGGCTTCCGGGTGTATCGGGGCGCGCGATCATACCGGTCTGCAGCGATTTGCAGAAATCAAAAATTGCCGAAGCGACTGTCGGTCAGGTGTGGGCAGGCAGTCGGCTGCAGAGTCCGCGCCTGCCGAGCGCAGTCGGTCAGCAGGCGCGGTGTCTCAGTGGGGGCTCAGGACTTGAGCTTGTCGTCGGCCCTGAACATGCTGCGGATGCCGCGAACGGCCTGGCGGATGCGGTCCTGATTCTCGATCAGGGCGAAGCGCACGTGGTCGTCGCCGTACTCGCCGAAACCGATGCCCGGCGAGACACACACCTTGGCTTCGGCCAACAGCTTCTTGGCGAACTCCAGCGAACCCAGGTGCGCATAGGCCTGTGGAATCTTCGCCCAGACATACATCGAGGCCTTGGGGTTCTCGACCATCCAGCCCAGTTCGTGCAAGCCCTTGACCAGCACGTTGCGGCGTTGGCGATACTGCTCGGCAATGTCGAGCACGCATTGCTGATCGCCTTCCAGCGCGGCAATCGCCGCCACCTGCAGTGGCGTGAAGGTACCGTAGTCGTGGTAACTCTTGATCCGCGCCAGTGCATTCACCAGCTCGGGGTTGCCGACCATGAAACCAATCCGCCAGCCGGCCATGTTGTAGCTCTTGGACAGGGTGAAGAACTCCACGGCAATGTCCTTGGCACCCGGCACCTGCATGATCGACGGGGCTTTCCAGCCATCGTAGACGATGTCGGCGTACGCCAGGTCATGCACCACCAGCACGTCGTACTGTTTGGCCAGGGCCACCACGCGCTCGAAGAAGTCCAGCTCCACACATTGCGCAGTCGGGTTGGACGGAAAGCCCAGAATCATCATCTTCGGCTTGGGAATCGAGCCGCGAATGGCTTTTTCCAGCTCGTCGAAGAAGTCCACGCCAGGCACCAGCGGCACCGATCGCACCTGGGCGCCGGCAATCACGGCACCGTAGATGTGGATCGGGTAACTGGGGTTGGGCACCAGCACCGTGTCGCCCTGGTCCAGTGTGGCGAGCATCAGGTGGGCCAGGCCTTCCTTGGAACCAATGGTCACGATTGCTTCGCTTTCAGGGTCGATGTCGACCTCGTAGCGTTTCTTGTACCAGTTGGAAATCGCCCGGCGCAGGCGTGGAATGCCGCGCGAGGTGGAGTAGCCGTGGGTGTCTTCGCGCTGGGCGACGGTGATCAGCTTGTCGACGATGTGCGGCGGTGTGGCCCCGTCGGGGTTGCCCATGCTCAGGTCGATAATGTCCTCACCGCGACGACGAGCAGCCATTTTCAGCTCGGCGGTGATGTTGAACACGTAAGGGGGGAGTCGATCGATGCGCGCAAAGCGGCGCGGCGAACCTTGGTCTGCCATGAGTATCTCGCGTACGTAAGCGCCCGGAACCGTCCGAGCGACGTGGCCACATGAGGCGGCCTGCCGAGGAAGATAGATGGGCTGATAGCCTTTTGTCCATCGGGATCTGCAACGCCGTGCCAAGACCGATATTCGGACCCCACCAAACCACCCGGCGGTGTAGAATCGGCGCTATTCATCGCCAGTCATCCCCGGCGGGTTTATGAGCTCAGGCCGAGTACACGGTGATCCCGTGGTGTTCGGTTTCTTCGCTGCCTGCGGTCACTGCCGCTCGTCCGCGACGTCAATAGAAGCTCACTCCCTTCCTGATTCAGCCTTATTTTTGCCGGAGTGCTCCAATGCCTGATTACCGCTCGAAAACCTCCACCCACGGCCGCAACATGGCCGGCGCCCGTGCCCTGTGGCGCGCCACGGGCATGAAGGACGAAGATTTCAAGAAACCGATCATTGCCATTGCCAACTCCTTCACCCAGTTCGTACCGGGCCACGTCCACCTCAAGGACATGGGCCAGCTGGTCGCGCGTGAAGTCGAACGCGCCGGTGGCGTGGCCAAGGAATTCAACACCATTGCGGTCGACGACGGCATCGCCATGGGCCACGACGGCATGCTCTATTCGCTGCCGAGCCGCGAGATCATTGCCGACTCGGTCGAGTACATGGTCAACGCGCATTGCGCCGACGCCATCGTGTGCATTTCCAACTGCGACAAGATCACCCCCGGCATGCTGATGGCGTCGTTGCGCCTGAACATTCCGGTGATCTTCGTCTCCGGCGGGCCGATGGAAGCGGGCAAGACCAAACTGGCCAGCCACGGCCTGGATCTGGTCGATGCGATGGTCATCGCCGCCGACTCGACGGCCAGTGACGAAAAAGTCGCCGAGTATGAGCGCAGCGCCTGTCCGACCTGCGGGTCGTGTTCCGGCATGTTCACCGCCAACTCGATGAACTGCCTGACCGAGGCACTGGGCCTGGCCCTGCCGGGCAACGGTTCCGCACTCGCCACCCATAGCGACCGCGAGCAACTGTTCCTGCAGGCCGGCCGCACCATCGTTGACCTGTGCCGTCAGTACTACAAGGAAAACGATGATTCGGTGTTGCCGCGCAACATCGCCAACTTCAAGGCGTTCGAGAACGCCATGACGCTGGACATCGCCATGGGCGGTTCGACCAACACCATCCTGCACTTGCTGGCAGCGGCCCAGGAAGCCGAGATCGACTTCGACCTGCGCCATATCGACCGTCTGTCGCGCAAGGTGCCGCAGCTGTGCAAGGTCGCGCCGAACATCCAGAAGTACCACATGGAAGACGTGCACCGCGCGGGCGGGATCTTCAGCATCCTCGGCGAGCTGGCGCGTGGCGGCCTGCTGCACACCGACCTGCCGACCGTACACAGCAAGACCCTGGCCGAAGGCATCGCCAAATGGGACATCACCCAGACTGACGACGAAGCCGTGCACACCTTCTTCAAGGCAGGCCCGGCGGGCATCCCGACGCAGACCGCGTTCAGCCAGTCGACCCGTTGGGACAGCCTGGATGACGACCGTGAAAACGGCTGCATCCGTAGCGTCCAGCACGCCTATTCGCAGGAAGGTGGCCTGGCCGTGCTATACGGCAACATCGCCCTGGACGGCTGCGTGGTGAAAACCGCCGGTGTCGACGAGTCGATCCACGTCTTCGAAGGCAACGCGAAGATCTTCGAAAGCCAGGACAGCGCGGTGCGCGGGATTCTCGCTGACGAAGTCAAGGCGGGCGACATTGTCATCATCCGCTACGAAGGCCCGAAAGGCGGTCCGGGCATGCAGGAAATGCTCTACCCGACGTCCTACCTGAAGTCCAAGGGGCTGGGCAAGGATTGCGCGCTGCTGACTGACGGCCGTTTCTCGGGCGGTACGTCCGGCCTGTCCATCGGCCACGCCTCGCCGGAAGCGGCGGCAGGTGGCGCGATCGGTCTGGTGCGCGACGGTGACAAGGTGCTGATCGACATCCCCAATCGCTCGATCAACCTGCTGATCGACGATGCCGAGATGGCCGAGCGTCGCACCGAACAGGACAAGAAAGGCTGGAAGCCTGTCGAGTCGCGTCCGCGCAAAGTGACCACCGCCCTCAAGGCCTACGCCCTGCTGGCGACCAGCGCCGACAAGGGCGCGGTGCGTGACAAGGCGTTGCTGGACAAACTGGTACCTTGATCCGCATCGGTAGAAGGTAAAAGCAAAAGCCCGGCAGAGATGCCGGGCTTTTTGCTGCGTTTGAAAAAGCAGCGCTTACTTGCGGTCGGCAATCACCCCGATCAGCACCAGCACCACCAACAGCACCGGTGCCAGGCTGTAGTTGTTGAACTGGCTGAGGCCGCGCACTACCCACGGTGTGGCGTAGATCAGCGCCGCGCCGCTGCCCACGGCGCACAGCAGGGCGATGAGCGGGATGCGCAGGGCGCCGGTAATGCCGCTGATTCGCTGTTCCAGCCAGCCTTTGATGTCCGAGCCGAACAGCACCAGCAGGCAGCCCACCAGCGCGAGCGCGATTTCCGAGAGATTGCTGCGACTCCAGCGCGAAACGGTGGCGAGCAAGTCGAGTACGAAATCCATGCAGGGTCCTTAGATCAGAAAGTATTGCAGCAGGTCATTGAGGAACAGCTGGCCTTGTGGCGTGGCGATCAGGCGTGTCGGGTCCTGGTGCAGCAAGCCCTTTTGTTCAGCCTGTCGACGCGCCTCGGCCAGCGAATCGAGGCTTAGACCGGTTCTTTCGCGAAATAACGCAGCGTCCACACCATTTGTCAGTCGCAGTGCGTTCATCAGGAATTCGAACGGCAATTCATCGAGCGGCAACAGCTTGGAACCGGCCTGAAACGGCTTGTCCGGGTTCAGGTAATCCTTGGGCAGCCGTGTTTTCCAAGTACGGACAATGCGCCCGTCCGGGTGGCTCAGCTTGCCGTGTGCGCCTGCGCCGATGCCGATGAAATCACCGAACGCCCAATAGTTGAGGTTATGCCGCGCCGGTTTCCCGGGCTGTGCATAAGCCGACACTTCGTACTGCGCGTAGCCATGAGTGGCCAGCAACTGCTGTCCGGTTTCCTGAATGTCCCAGAGAATGTCGTCTTCGGGCAGCACCGGTGGCTGATTCCAGAACACCGTGTTGGGCTCCAGGGTCAGTTGATACCAGGACAGGTGGGTCGGCGCGAGGGCAATGGCCTGGCGCAGATCGGCCAGTGCTTCGTCCTGGGATTGATCCGGCAGGCCGTGCATCAGGTCCAGGTTGAAGTTGTCGAAACCGGCCCGGCGCGCCATGTCGGCGGCGCGAATCGCTTCGTCGCCGTTGTGAATGCGGCCCAGCGCCTTGAGTTTGGATTCCTGAAAGCTCTGAATGCCGATCGACAACCGATTGATGCCCAGGCCGCGATAGGCGCTGAACTTGGCCTGTTCGAAGGTGCCGGGGTTGGCTTCCAGGGTGATCTCGATGTCGCTGGCAAAGCGGATGCGCTGTTCGACGCCTTGCAGCAGGCGCCCCAGCGCATCGGCGCTGAACAGGCTCGGCGTACCGCCACCAAAGAAGATCGATTGCAGCTCGCGGCCGTAGACGTGCGGCAGGTCAAGGTCGAGGTCGGCGAGCAGGGCGTCGACATATTCCTGTTCCGGCAGCACCGGGCTGGCGGTGTGCGAGTTGAAGTCGCAGTACGGGCATTTGCGCACGCACCACGGAATATGGATGTATAGCGACAACGGCGGCAGGTGCGGCAGCGCAGGGCGCGGGCTCTCTGACGAGAAGCCGCTCTCGCCGAGAAACAGCGGCTGCGCAGGCGAATCGTGGGTCATTGCAGACCCAGGCGTTGCCGCAACAGGACCATGGCGCGGGCGCGGTGGCTGAGCTGGTTTTTTTCGGTCGGGCCCAGTTCGGCGCTCGAGCAGTTGCGCTCCGGTACCCAGAACAGCGGGTCATAGCCGAAGCCGTGTTCGCCGCTGGCAGCGTGCAGGATGCGCCCGTGCCACAGCCCTTCACAGAGGATCGGCAATGGGTCGTCGGCGTGGCGTACCAGTGCCAATACGCACACGAACTGCGCACCACGCTGGTCGTCCGGCACGTCTTTGAGCGCCTCCAGCAGCTTGGCGTTGTTGGCGGCATCGCCCTGACCATCGGCGTAACGTGCCGAATAGATACCCGGCGCACCGCCGAGAAAGTCCACCGCCAGCCCCGAGTCGTCGGCCAGCGCAGGCAGGCCGGACAGGCGCGCGGCGTTGCGTGCCTTGAGGATCGCATTCTCGACGAATGACAGGCCGGTTTCTTCCGGCTCCACCAGACTGAACTCGCTGACCGAGCGCAGCGTTACGCTGTCGCCGAGCATGGCCTGGAGTTCCTTGAGTTTGCCGCCATTGTGGCTGGCCAGTACGAGTTGTGTGAGGTTCATGGTTGGCCTGTCGTGGTGCTTGGAAACGGTCGATTAAACGGCAATCCTGTGGTCCGTCAGCCCGGGGCTTGTGACGCGATAGATGCCGATCTCGCCGAGCAGATTAGGCCAGAGTTTGCTGGCCCAGCCGTGACGGTGCTGCTGATCGACCGCCAGCCTGTCGAGCACCTGCGCATCGCGCTCGCGGCACAGCTCTTCGAAGTCGCCGAAGGTGCAGAAGTGAATGTTCGGCGTGTTGTACCAGGTATACGGCAGGAATTCGGACACCGGCATGCGGCCCTTGCTCGCCAGATACCAGCGGCAGCGCCAGTGACCGAAATTCGGGAAGGTGATGATGCACTGGCGACCGACGCGCAGCATCTCGTCGAGGATGCGGTCCGGGTAATGCACCGCCTGCAGGGCCTGAGTCATGACCACGACATCGAAGCTGTTGCTGGCAAAGTTGCCCAGCCCCTTGTCGAGGTCCTGCTCGATAACGTTGATGCCCTTGGCAACACACTCGGCAATGTTGGCCGCGTCGTTTTCCAGCCCGTAGCCGGTGACCTGTTTGTGGTCACGCAGCCAGGTCAGCAATTCGCCGTCACCGCAGCCCAGGTCGAGCACGCGGCTGCCTGCGGGAATCCATTCCTGAATGATTTCCAGATCGGCTCTCATGGCGTCCTCACAACGAAATTCGGTTCATGTAATTACCGAAAGCCTGCAAGTAGCGCGGAATCGGGATCAGAAAGGCGTCGTGGCCCTGCGGTGCATCGATTTCCAGGTAGCAGACGTCCTTGCGCGCGGCCATCAGCGCGTCCACCAGTTCCCGCGAGCGGGCCGGCGAGAAGCGCCAGTCGGTGGTGAACGACATCACGCAGAACCTGGCGGTGGCGTTGGCGAAGGTCTTGGCCAGGTCGTCGTTGAAGTTTGCCGCAGGGTCGAAGTAATCCAGTGCCTTGGTCATCAACAGGTAGGTATTGGCGTCGAAACGCCCGGAAAACTCTTCGCCCTGATAGCGCAGGTAGCTTTCGACCTGGAACTCGACGCTGTGAAAGTCGTAGTTGAGTTTTTCGCTCTTCAGGCCACGGCCGAATTTCTCGCCCATCGAGTCATCCGACAGGTAGGTGATGTGCCCGACCATTCGCGCCAGCATCAGGCCGCGCTTGGGAATCACGCCGCGTTCCTGGAACGAGCCACCGTGAAATTCCGGGTCGGTGAGAATGGCCTGGCGGGCCACCTCGTTGAACGCGATGTTCTGTGCCGACAGCTTGGGCGCCGAGGCAATTGCCAGGCAATGGCGTACGCGGTTCGGATAACTGATGGTCCATTGCAGCGCCTGCATGCCGCCCAGGCTGCCGCCAATCACCGCAGCCCAGGTGTCGATGCCGAGCAGATCGGCCAGCCGGGCCTGGCTGTTGACCCAGTCTTCCACGGTCACCACCGGGAAATTGGCGCCGAACGGCTTGCCGGTGTCCGGGTCAATGCTGCTCGGCCCGGTCGAGCCGTTGCAACCGCCCAGATTGTTGAGGCTGACGACGAAAAACTTAGTGGTGTCGATCGGCTTGCCGGGACCGATACAGCTGTCCCACCAACCGGGTTTGCGGTCGTCAGCGCTGTGGAAGCCTGCGGCATGGTGATGCCCGGACAGCGCATGACAGATCAGCACGGCATTGCTGCGTGCGGCGTTGAGTTGACCGTAGGTTTCGTAAATCAGGTCATAGGCTGGCAACGAACGCCCGCAGGCCAGCGCCAGAGGCTCGCTGAAATGCGCCGTTTGCGGCGTGACCAGTCCGACAGAATCGTGAGGGAATACCGTGGGCATCGACCCTGCTCTCGCATAAATGAGGCGTAAGTCTAAAGACCGCGGGGTGCAGCGGCAATAAGGGATATTGTGAGACGCAAATCAACGGCACGATAGTTAAGGCTGTTGTAGGAGCGAACTTGTTCGCGAAGGCGTTGCTTGGGTCGATATATCCTCTTTGGATGTACCTACCCCTTCGCGAACAAGTTCGCTCCTACGGCCTACGGCCAGAATCAAAAGCGGACTTGTGTGTAACGTCGAGCATTGGAACGTTGGAACAAGAGTGCTTACATCAACAACCGCAGCACATCCGGCATGTTGCTCATAGCGGCGAGGTTGTTGATGACCAGCATGTCCAGCAGTTTGAGCACCAGGAATGCGAGGATCGGCGAGATGTCCAGGCCGCCCAGATTCGGGACGATCTTGCGGAACGGTGCCAGTGCCGGTTCGCAGATCTGGTTGACCAGTTCCGCGCCGGGGTTGTGGCTGCCCGGTGCGACCCACGACAGAATCACGCTGATGATCAGGGCAAAGAAGAAGATCTTCAGGAACAGCGCGGTCACGCCGATGATCGACCACAGCAGCAGGTGCAGCGGGTCGCCCGTGGTGCCGAACATCAGCAGCAGGGTCAGGGCCATCAGGATCATCTGCACGATGATCGCCAGCACCAGCGACGACATGTCCAGCCCGAACAGGCTGGGGATGATGCGCCGCAGCGGCTTGAGCAGCGGCTGGGTGGCGCGCACGATGAACTGGCACAGCGGGTTGTAGAAGTTGGCCCGTACCAGTTGCAGGACAAAGCGCAACAGTACGATCAGCAGGTAAAGACTGCCAAGCGTCTGCAGGACGTAAATTGCAGCGGTGTTCAATCCGATCATCGATCTGCTCCAGAAAACCCGAAAATTATTTGCCCAGTTGTTCAGCCAGCTCGGCTGCACGATGGTCTGCGGCGGTCAGTGCCGTTTCCACGAGTGCCTCGAAGCCGCCCGCCTGAAATGCCTTGATAGCCGCCTCGGTGGTCCCGCCCGGCGAAGTGACGCGACGACGCAGTTCGCCCGCGCCTGCATCACTGCCAGTCGCGATCAGGGCCGAGCCCAGCGCTGTCTGCAGGGTCAGCTTTTTAGCGATGTCCTCCGGCAGACCCAGTTTTACGCCTGCCGCTGTCATCGCTTCCATCATCAGAAAGAAATACGCCGGGCCACTGCCGGAAACGGCCGTGACAGCGTCCATGTGTTTTTCCTGCTCGACCCAGACCGCGATGCCGACCGCGGCCAGCAACGCCTCGGCCTGCTCACGCTGCTCGGGCGTGACGTTGTCGGTCGCGTACAGCCCGCTGGCACCCTGACGCAGCAGCGAGGGCGTATTGGGCATGCAGCGCACCACCGGCTGCTCGCCCAGCCATTGAGTCAGGCTGGCGCAGGTGATGCCGGCCGCGACCGAAACAATCAGCTGATGAGGTTCGAGACTGGACTTCAAGGCCTGACAGACGGTTTTCATCATCTGCGGCTTGACTGCCAGTACCACCACGTCGACGCCCTTAATGGCTTCAGCGTTGTCAGCGAATACCTGGATGCCGTGATCGTTGGCAATGCGTTCGCGGGTTTCGGCACCCGGCGCACTGGCACTGATCAGTGCCGCCTCCACGCCCTGGGCGCGCAGGCCGCCGATCAGGCTGGCGGCCATGTTACCGGCACCGACGAAGGCAATACGGGTCTTGCTCATGAAGGGGTCCTTGTGAAGAGTTTATGGCTGGCCATAGTCGCGGGCGCCAAAAAGAGCGGTGCCGATGCGCACCCAGGTTGCGCCTTGTGCAATGGCGGCTTCCAGGTCGTGGCTCATGCCCATGGAAAGTGTGTCGAGCGCCAGGTTCAACTGCTCCTGCAGCGCGCGTACGGCGGCGAAGGATGCGTCCTGCGCCGCAGGATCGTCTGTGGGCTCGGGGATGGCCATCAGGCCGCGCAACCTGAGTCGCGGCAGGGCGATGATGGCAGCGGCCAGCGCAGGCAGGTCCTGAGGCGTACAGCCCGACTTGCTGGCCTCGCCACTGACGTTCACCTGAATGCAGATGTTCAGCGGTTCAAGCGCTTCGGGGCGTTGCTCGGACAGGCGTTGCGCGATTTTCAGGCGGTCCACGGAATGTACCCAGTCGAAGTTCTCGGCGATAGCTCGCGTCTTGTTCGATTGAATGGGGCCAATGAAGTGCCAGCACAAGGGCAGGTCGCTCAGTTCGAGCTGTTTGCCCAGCGCTTCCTGTAAATAATTTTCGCCAAAATCGCGCAAGCCTGCGTTGTAAGCTTCACGCAGGTCACTGGCAGGCTTGGTTTTACTCACCGCCAGTAGGCCGACGGACGCCGGATCGCGATCGGCGGCAAGCGCTGCGTCGCGAATTCGCTGTTCGAGCGTTGAAATGTTCGCTGCTATCGTGGACATTGATTTGCGCCAGTCAGGCTAAGGTCTGCGGCATTCTATGTGATTGAGGAGCTGTATGGATATTACCGAGCTGTTGGCCTTCAGTGCCAAACAGGGCGCGTCGGACTTGCACCTCTCTGCAGGTCTGCCGCCGATGATCCGCGTCGACGGCGATGTGCGGCGTATCAACCTGCCCCCGCTGGACGCGAAGGAGGTCAAGGCGCTGATCTACGACATCATGAACGACAAGCAACGGCAGGATTTCGAAGAGCGGCTGGAAACCGACTTTTCCTTTGAAGTGCCGGGCGTGGCGCGGTTTCGGGTCAACGCCTTCAACCAGAACCGCGGTGCTGGCGCGGTATTCCGGACCATTCCCTCGAAAATCCTGAGCATGGAAGACTTGGGCATGGGCAATGTGTTTCGCAAGATTACCGACGTGGCGCGCGGCCTGATTCTGGTTACCGGGCCGACCGGCTCAGGCAAGTCGACCACCCTGGCGGCAATGATCGACTACCTCAATAACAATAAGCATCACCATATTCTGACCATCGAGGACCCGATCGAATTCGTCCACGAGTCGAAGAAGTGCCTGGTCAACCAGCGTGAGGTTCACCGCGACACGCTGGGCTTCTCGGAGGCGCTGCGCTCGGCGTTGCGTGAAGACCCGGACGTGATTCTGGTCGGTGAAATGCGTGACCTGGAGACCATCCGCCTGGCGCTGACCGCTGCTGAAACCGGCCACCTGGTATTCGGCACGCTGCACACCACGTCAGCCGCCAAGACCATCGACCGGATCGTCGACGTGTTTCCGGCTCAGGAAAAATCGATGATTCGCTCGATGCTCTCCGAATCGCTGCACGCCGTGGTCTCGCAGGCGTTGCTCAAGAAGGTCGGCGGCGGGCGCGTGGCGGCGCACGAAATCATGATGGGCACCCCGGCGATCCGTAACCTGATCCGCGAGGACAAAGTGGCGCAGATGTATTCGTCGATCCAGACGGGCGGCTCGATGGGCATGCAGACGCTGGACATGTGCCTGGCCGATCTGGTCAAGAAGGGGCTGATCACCCGCGAAAGCGCACGCGAACGCGCCAAGGTGCCGGATAACTTCTGATCACAGGGATGCTGCAGGAACGAAAAAGGGGTCTTGAACGCGTTCAAGACCCCTTTTTCAGATGCAGCCTGCAGAGCGCAGATTCAGGCCAGGATCAGCGCTGAACCACACGCATCTGCCCTGCCTGCTTGGGCAGCACACGCTTGGCAATCTTGTAGTGGCTGTTCCAATACGGTTTGTTCAGCGTATCGACAGTTACGGCCTTGCCACGGCGCGGCGCATGAACGAACTTGTTGTCGCCCAGGTAAATGGCCACGTGGTTGATGTTGCGGCTCTTGATGTTGAAGAACAGCAGATCACCGGGCTTCAGGTCCTTGCGATCCACCGTCTGACCATGACCCTGGGCCATGGCATTGGAGGTGCGCGGCAGGTCGACCTCACGGACATCCGTGTAGGCGTATTTGACCAGTCCGCTGCAGTCCAGGCCTTTGCCAGGCGTGGTGCCGCCCCAGCGATAAGGCGTGCCCACAGCCTGCAAGGCGCGCTTTACAACGGCGCTGCCTTGCTTGGCGGGGGCGGAAGCCTGCAAGGCCGCGACTTTCTTGGCGTTCTTGCGTGAAAGCGGCTTCTGGACGGCAGCGGTGGCGCCGTACTGAGTTCGGGTGGTGGCGGCTTCCTGGGGTGCATTGCGAGTCGCGAGTGCCGGTGAAGAGTGGCTTTTGGCGGTGTAGCCCGAGAAGCTCGCAGGAAGTTGTTGCTCACGATTGGTGGCGTGGGCGGCCAGAGGCATAAATAGGCAAATGGTTAGCCATGTCTTGAAAAAAGGACGCATTCGGCAGGGCTCATGGTGGTCAGCGCGCAACTTTATAACAGCTTTTTCAAAAAAACTGACCCCATTTGTCGAGCGCATCACAGTGGCATCATTGCGTTTTATGCGACAGACTCTTTCTTTTTTCGGGCTAATCCCTTTAGCGACAAGGGCTTGGCGGCATTAAACCGCCTCATGTGCCATACGTCGGAATAGGGAAACCAAGTCACAATTTTGTTATGTATTTTTTTCTATCAGCGCAAAGAGGGCAAAAATGAACGCCTATCGTTCAGACACACACAGCAAGGTCATGGGCTACCTGATGTGGATTTTCGGCTTCCTGGGAGCGCATCGCTTCTACTACGGCAAACCGGTCACCGGGACCCTCTGGTTCTTCACGTTCGGTCTGTTTGGCATTGGCTGGCTGATCGACCTGTTCCTGATCCCGTCGATGGACCGTGACGCCGACCTGCGCTTTACCCCCGGCTCGACCGACTACAGCGTGGCGTGGGTGCTGCTGACCTTCCTCGGCCTGTTCGGCGTGCACCGCATGTACCAGGGCAAGTGGATCACCGGGATCATCTACCTGTTTACCGGCGGGTTGTTTCTGGTCGGCATCCTTTATGACTTCTGGACATTGAATGACCAGATCTCGATGAAGAACGCCCGACGCGGGTGAGGCTGGGACGAAGGGCTGACGCAGAGCGCGGCCCGGACACCTATCGTTCCTCACGCTCTGCGTGGGAATGCCTGTCGTGACGCTCCGCGTCACAAATCTGCGCCGCGCCGCATGCTCAAGACCGGACGCAGAGCGTCCAGAACGGCATGCAGACGCGGAGCGTCGCACGATAGCCGAAACCCTTCGCGAACAAGTTCGCTCCTACGGCCTTCGGCCAGAATCAAAAGCGGACTTGTGCATAACGATGAGCACTCTGTGCGGGAGCGAGAGCCCGAAGCGGGCTCAACGGCTGTAGCTGATCCGTCCATCCACCAGTGTGTAGCGTACCGAGCCGGGCAGGCAGTGGCCGATGAAGGGGCAGTTTTCGCCTTTTGACAGCCAGGTCTCGCCGGCAACCGTCGAGGCGGCCGGGTCGAACAGGACGATGTCGGCAGGCGCTCCAGCGCTCAGCTTGCCGGCTGGCAGGCGCAGCGCGGCGGCCGGGCCGCTGCTCAGGCGGGCGATCAGGGTCGGCAGGTCCAGCAGGCCGTCATCCACCAGCGTCATGGCCAGCGGCAGCAGCAGTTCGACACTGCTGATGCCTGGCTCCGTAGCGCCAAACGGTGCCAGCTTGGCATCGCGTTCGTGCGGCTGGTGATGGCTGGAAATCGCCTGGATGACACCGCTCTTCACCGCTTCACGCAGGCCATCGCGGTCAGCGCGGGTGCGCAGCGGCGGCTGGACGTGATAGAGGCTGGAGAAGTCGATCAGCGCCTCGTCAGTCAGAATCAACTGATACAGCGCCACATCCGCCGTCACCGGCAGACCGCGTGCCTGCGCCTGGGCGATCAGCGCCGCGCCACGCGCACTGGTCAGCTGGCTGAAGTGCGCGCGTACACCGCTCTGTTCGACCAGCAACAGGTCGCGAGCCAGCGCCACGGTCTCGGCCGTCTCGGGAATGCCCGCCAGGCCCAGGAAACTGGCCGTCGGACCATCGTGCGCCAGACCGCCTTCGGCCAGATCATGATCCTGCGAGTTGAAAATCACCGTCAGGTCAAAGGTCGCCGCATATTCCAGCGCCCGGCACAGCGTGCGGGTGTTGCTGAAGCTGCTCAGACCGTTGCCGAAGGCCACGCAACCTGCGTCGCGCAGGGCGATCAGTTCTGCCAGCTGTTCGCCGTCCAGGCCCTTGCTCAGCGCTCCGATGGGGAACACCTTGCTGAATCCGGCCTCACGGGCGCGGTCGAGGATCAGCTCGGCCACCGCCGAGGTGTCGAGCACCGGTTTGGTACGTGGCGGGCAGCACAGGCTGGTCACGCCGCCGGCCACCGCCGCGCGGGTTTCGCTGGCGATGCTGCCCTTGCGACTGTAGCCAGGCTCGCGCAGGGATACGTTGAGGTCGACCAGGCCCGGTGCTGCGACCAGCCCGGTAGCGTCGATGGTCTGCGTGGGCTCGAAACCCGCCGGGGCCGAACCGATGGCGCTGAGTTTGCCTGCTTCGAGGTGCAGGTCAGTGATTTGATCCAGCCCGCTGACCGGGTCGATGACGCGAGCGCCGAGGATGCTGAGCTTCACTGGGCGTTCTCCTGTTCGAATTGGCGTTGTGCGTTTTGTCCGCTCATGGCCATGGACAGCACCGCCATGCGGATCGCGATACCGTAAGTCACTTGATTGAGAATCACCGAATGCGCGCCGTCGGCCACTGCCGATTCGATTTCCACGCCGCGGTTGATCGGGCCGGGGTGCATGACAATCGCATCCGGCTTCGCCGCCGCCAAACGGGCGGTGGTCAGGCCGAACAGGCGGTAGAACTCGCCTTCGCTGGGCAGCAGGCCACCGGTCATGCGCTCACGCTGCAGACGCAGCATGATGACCACGTCCACGTCCTTCAAACCTTCGTTGAGGTCGGTGTAGACCTTGACCCCGTATTGTTCGACGCCCACCGGCAGCAGGGTTTTCGGCCCGATCACGCGGATATCCGGGCAGCCCAGCGCCTTGAGCGCCAGCATATTCGAGCGTGCCACCCGTGAATGCAGGATGTCACCGACGATGGCCACCGACAGGTTCTCGAAACCGCCCTTGTGACGGCGGATGGTCAGCATGTCGAGCATGCCCTGGGTCGGGTGAGCATGGCGGCCGTCGCCGCCGTTGATGATCGCGACGTCCGGGCACACGTGCTCGGCAATGAAATGCGCCGCACCCGAGTCGGCGTGGCGCACGACGAACATGTCGGCGGCCATCGCTTCGAGGTTGCGCAAGGTGTCGAACAGCGTTTCACCCTTGCTGGTGGACGAGGTCGAGACGTTCAGCGTGATCACGTCGGCTGACAGGCGCTGGGCCGCCAGTTCAAAGGTGGTCCGGGTGCGCGTGGAGTTCTCGAAGAACACGTTGCACACAGTCTTGCCGCGCAACAACGGGACTTTCTTGACCGCCCGGGCGCCGACTTCGAGGAACGAGTCGGCGGTGTCGAGAATTTCGGTGAGCAGCTCGCGGGGCAAGCCGTCCAGAGACAGGAAATGGCGCAGCTGGCCCAGGTGGTTGAGCTGCAGCGGGCGCTTGGCGTCGAGAGGCGTCATCGCAATGGACTCTTAAAGGGCGGTGGAGAGGTCTTGAAGTTCGAGCGCCAGCGGCTCGGGGCCGGACAGCTTGATGCGTTCATTCGGTGCCAGCGACAGGGTGGCGCCGACCACGTTCGGACGTACCGGCAGTTCACCGGCGTCCAGGTCCAGCAGGCAGACCAGCGTGACACTGGCCGGGCGGCCGTAATCGAACAGTTCGTTGAGTGCAGCGCGGACGGTACGGCCGCTCATCAGCACGTCATCGATCAGCACCAGGTGCTGGCCTTCGATCTCGAACGGCAGTTCAGAAGGGCGCACTTGCGGGTGCAGGCCGTTCTGGCTGAAATCATCGCGATAGAACGAAACGTCCAGGGTGCCCAGCGGAGCGGGGTTGTTCAGTGCCTTGAGCAGCGCCTGGGCAACCCAGACACCGCCAGTGCGGATGCCGATGAAACGAGGGTCGCTGATGCCGCGCTTGCTCAGGTGAGCGTTCAGGTCAGTGGCCATCTGACGAATCAGTTCGGCGGGATCGGGCAGGCTCATGGTTGCTCCTTAGAGGCTCGGGCAGCGTCGGTCCGTGGCGCGATGCTCAAGCGATAACGTGGAATCCGGGTATCTCGAAGCGATAAAGGCAGAAAAAGTCACACATTCAACAGTTCGGGGTGCTCGTCCAGCCAGCCTTGCAGCAAGAGTGCAGCGGCAATGGCATCCACCGGGTTGTCGCGATAGCTGCCTTTCTGGCCGCCGCGCGCCATGCGCTCGCCCTTGGCTTCGAAGGTGGTCAGGCGTTCATCATGGGTGTAGACCGTTACACCAAAGCGTCCGTTGAGCTTGCGCGAAAACTTTTCCGCGCGCGCGCTCATGTCGCTGGGCGTGCCGTCCATGTTCAACGGCAGGCCGACCACGATCGCATCAGGTTTCCACTCGTTGATCAGCGCCTGGACCTTGTCCCAGTCCGGCACGCCATTCTGCGCCTTGAGCGTACAGAGTTCACGCGCCTGACCGGTAATCGCCTGGCCGACTGCAACGCCGATCTGTTTGGTGCCGTAATCAATGCCCAGCAGCAGCCGTAAGGCGGCCATCAAGCGTGCCCTGCCTGGGTCGAGATCAGGTTGAGATTGATACCCAGGCGTCTGGCAGCAGCCTCCAGACGCTGGTCGCTGTCGACATCGAACAGGATGGCCGGGTCGAACGAGCAGGTCAGCCAGGCGTTGTCGGCCATTTCAGCATCCAGTTGACCGGCATCCCAGCCCGCGTAGCCCAGAGTGATCACATTTTGATCAGGCCCGTAGCCATCGGCGATGGAGAACAGCACATCCTGCGAGGTCGACAAGGAAATCCCGCCCGGAAGATTGACCGTTGCCTGAAAGGTCTGGCCGCTGGGATGCAGGACAAAGCCCCGATCGGTCTGCACCGGCCCGCCGGTATGAATGACGATGTCCTGGCAGTGTCTCGGCGCCGGCAGTTCCGGTCGCAGTTGTTCGAGCACATCGGCCAGGGTCAGGCTTTGCGGGCGGTTGATCACCAGCCCCATGGCGCCATTGGCGTTGTGCTCGACAATGTAGGTCAAGGTCTGAGCAAAGTTCTCATCGTGCATGTGAGGCATGGCGATGAGGAAATGATGCTTGAGATAACTCGGAGAGACTTTTTTCATGAGCCCTAGTTTGGCGTTGCCTTGCCCGGCTGACAACTGACACGTGTGGGTGTCGAGCATCGGCTGGCAAAAAGTTCAGTTGCTTGACAGCTTGTCTCCGCGTGCAAATTTCCAGGTGCGAATGATCTCCAGTCGATCGATATCCGCCAGATCGCCGGTGAACGGCGCAAAAGGCGCCGCCAGACGCACGATCCGCTGTGCGGCCTGATCCAGCAAAGGCTGTCCTGAAGATTCGAGCACCAGCACTTCATACAACGAGCCGTCCCGATTGATTGACACAAGAAGTCGCAAATTACCGTAGATCTGCTTGCGTCGTGCTTCCTCAGGATAGTTCAGGTTTCCGACCCGCTCGACCTTCTTGCGCCAGTCATCCTTGTACCAGGCACCTTTGTCGCGCATGGTGGAGGCCGCATTGAGGCGATGGATCTTCGGGCGCTTGGCGTAAAGCTGCTGTTCGGTCGACAGTTCGGCTTCGAGGCTGGCGATTTCGTTGCTCAGTTCCGAGCTGTCGAAGGTCGGTGCGGCCTTGGTGGTGGGCTCGGGCTTGACCTCATCGCGCTTGGCAACGGTTTTCTGCTGGCTGGGCGCGGTGGTCGCAACGGCCGTCTTTGGCGCTTCCTGTTTGACCACCGGCTTGCTGGCCGGCGGCGGCGTGACCTTGTTGACCTTGGTGTCCTGATAGGGCGCCAGCTCAGTGGTCTTGAGCGTTTCGGCCTTGTCCAGGGTGCCGCTGCCCTGTTGATCGTCTTGCGCCAGAAAGTCAGCCTGTTTGGGCTTTTCTTCGCTTTTGAAGGTGGCCAGGGTGATCTCCAGCGTCTGCGAGATCTGCTCCGGCTTTACATAGGTGAACCCCACGCCAAGGATCACCGCGAGGTGGATCAGCGCCGCGATCATCATGGTAAAGCCCAGGCGATCGGCAGGGCGCACACCGGCGTTGGCGAGTTCCAGGGGGAGGTCGTTGTTGGCCATGGATGTCATTGGCGGTTCAGCATCTCGTCAGCCTGCATGTCAAAATCTGTGTCGTGTTACAGGTGGCGCATGATAACGCAATGTGCCGCGCCGCTCTGCTGCGGATCGGACGAAGGGAATCGATCTGGCGCCGTGGCGCACGGTGTTGCCCGTGGCCAGCGGCGTCAGCGGCTGATCAGCCCTTGCGCGCTTGCAGCTTCTTCTCGATCGCGTCCATCAGCAGGCCACCAATGTTGGTGCCGAAGGCGTTGTCGATTTCGCGGATGCAGGTCGGGCTGGTGACGTTGATTTCGGTAAGGTGCTCACCGATTACGTCGAGTCCGACGAACAGCAGGCCTTTTTCACGCAGGGTCGGGCCGATCTGTTCGGCGATCCAGTGGTCCTTGTCGCTCAATGGACGGGCCTCGCCACGTCCGCCTGCCGCCAGGTTGCCACGCGTTTCGCCGGCTGCCGGGATGCGCGCCAGGCAATACGGAACCGGTTCGCCATCGACCATCAGAATGCGCTTGTCGCCGTCCTTGATGGCGGGCAGGTAACCCTGCGCCATGATTTGCTGCGTGCCGTGGGCGGTCAGGGTTTCGAGGATCACTGACAGGTTCGGATCGCCCGCCCGATGGCGGAAGATCGACGCGCCGCCCATGCCGTCCAGCGGCTTGAGGATCACGTCGCCGTGCTGTTCGGCGAATTCGCGAATGATATCCGCGCGGCGGCTGACCAGCGTCGGCGGCGTGCACTGCGGAAACAGCGTGGCGAACAGCTTCTCGTTGCAGTCGCGCAGGCTCTGCGGCTTGTTGACCACCAGTACGCCGGCACGCTCGGCCTGCTCCAGCAGGTAGGTGGCGTAGACGAACTCCATGTCGAACGGCGGATCCTTGCGCATCAGGATCACGTCCAGATCGTCGAGACCTGCGTCGACTTCGGCTTCGAACTCGAACCACTTGGCCGGATCGGCAAACACCTTGAGCGGCTTCATGCGTGCGCGGGCCTGGCCGGCGTTCTGATACAGGTCTTTCTGTTCCATATAGAACAGTGACCAGCCGCGTTCCTGGGCGGCAAGCAGCATGGCCAGCGAGCTGTCCTTTTTATAGGAAATGCGCTCAATGGGGTCCATGACAATCCCTAGGCGAACGCTCATGGGCAATATCCTCTGATCGGT
This sequence comes from Pseudomonas sp. P135, assembly GCF_020312125.1. Classification (NCBI taxonomy): domain Bacteria; kingdom Pseudomonadati; phylum Pseudomonadota; class Gammaproteobacteria; order Pseudomonadales; family Pseudomonadaceae; genus Pseudomonas; species Pseudomonas sp. P135. Next base: position 243,733 of record NZ_JAGPYR010000006.1, on the reverse strand, counting down.
AAGGGCCGCAACGGCCGTAAAATTGGCATCAGGGTGGCGCTCCGATTGCTCCCGGTCAAGGGGCAGGCCTGCCGCGATGCACCAGGGTGCACTTTATGGATTGCGTCTGGAGAGTGTGCTAAAAAGGCTCGGCATCCGGTCTTCGGTCCCAGTCGATCAACGAAGCGATACGGTCAGGCTCCCAGTGCCTCGCAGAATGCGCAAAAATTCGCTGCGGCGATGGAAGAGCAGCTATGGAACAACACGCCTCCGCCCTGAAAGTCATGGTCATCGATGATTCGAAGACCATCCGCCGCACCGCCGAAACACTGCTCAAGAACGCAGGCTGTGAAGTCATCACTGCGATAGACGGTTTCGACGCGCTGGCCAAGATTGCCGATAACCACCCGCGAATCATATTCGTCGATATCATGATGCCGCGTCTGGACGGTTATCAGACCTGCGCGCTGATCAAGAACAACCGGGCATTCAAGTCGACGCCGGTCATCATGCTGTCCTCCAAGGACGGCCTGTTCGACAAGGCCAAGGGGCGGATTGTCGGGTCCGATCAGTTTTTGACCAAGCCTTTCAGCAAGGAAGAACTGCTCAGCGCGATCAAGGCTCATGTGCCGGGCTTCGTTGCAGCAGAACAACACATATCATGACGCCCGCGCCTGATGTAGCGCGCTCGTAATCTGACGGGGAACACCCATGGCTCGAATATTGATCGTCGATGACTCGCCGACTGAAATGTACAAACTCACCGGCATGCTGGAAAAGCACGGTCATGAAGTGCTCAAGGCCGAAAACGGCGCTGATGGCGTGGCCCTGGCCCGTCAGGAAAAGCCTGATGCCGTGCTGATGGACATCGTCATGCCGGGGCTCAACGGCTTTCAGGCCACACGCCAGCTGACCAAGGATCCTGACACCACCAATATTCCGGTGATCATGATCACCACCAAGGATCAGGAAACCGACAAGGTCTGGGGCAAACGCCAGGGCGCGCGGGATTACCTGACCAAGCCGGTGGACGAAGAAACCCTGATGAAAACCCTGAATGCGGTGCTGGCCGGCTGATCGCCGGAATCGCCATGGCCGAGCCGCGCACCGCTTTTGAACTGCTTCTGGATATGGATCGACGCTGTCGTTCGCTGGCGGCGGGCCTGCCGCTGCAGGAAGCCCATCAGCAGGACTGGGTCGGCATCGGCTTTCGTATGGGCGAGCAACGGTTTGTCGCGCCGATTGGCGAGATCGCCGAGATCCTTCACGAACCCCATCATGCGGTAATGCCCGGTGTGAAGTTCTGGGTGGCCGGTATTGCCAACTTGCGCGGTCGGTTGTTGCCACTCATGGATCTGTGCGGGTTTTTCGGCCACGAACTGGTGCCGGTGCGCAAACAGCGACGGGTGCTGGTGGTCGAGCACCATGATGTATTTGCCGGTCTGCTGGTCGATGAAGTGTTCGGCATGCAACGTTTCAGTCAGTTGAGCCTCATACCCCAGACCCCGCAGGACATGGATCAGCGTATGGTGCCGTTCCTGCGCGGGCAGTTTATCCGCGAGCAGGCGTGGCTGATCTTCAGCCCGTGGGCGCTGGTGCAGTCTGCGGATTTCATGGACCTGGCTTCCTAGCATGTCGGGCCTGGTGTGTTTCACAATTGATCCAGGCGGGGGCCTGATTAATGAGTAGTACAGACCGGTCAAGGGAAGGCGCAAGAAGCCGGACGCAGATTATTCTGCTGTTCGTGGCGCTTATCGTTTTCATCATGTTGCTGTTCGCCAACTTCGCCTACCTCAACACTCAGTCCAACTACGACAAACAGTACATCGGGCATGCCGGTGAGCTGCGCGTGCTGTCGCAACGCATCGCGAAAAACGCCACCGAAGCGGCTGCCGGCAAAACCCAGGCGTTCAAATTGCTGGCCGATGCGCGCAACGATTTCGACGTGCGCTGGGGCTACCTGAGAAAAGGCGACCCGGCCACCGGCCTGCCTGCGGCACCCGAGCTGATACGCGACGAATTGCGCACCGTGCAACGTGACTGGGAAGGGCTGCGCAAGAGCACCGACGTGATTCTGGCCAGTGAACAGACCGTCCTGTCGTTGCATCAGGTGGCGGCAACGCTGGCCGAAACCATTCCGCAATTGCAGGCCGAATACGAAAAAGTCGTCGAGAGCCTGCTGCAAAGCCGTGCTCCTGCCGCACAGGTGGTGGTTGCGCAGCGCCAAGCGCTGCTCGCAGAACGGATTCTCGGCTCGGTCAATACCGTGCTGGCCGGTGATGAAACGGCTGTGCAGGCCGCCGATGCCTTTGGCCGCGACGCCAGCCAGTTCGGTCGTGTGCTCAACGGCATGCTGGAGGGCAACGCCACGCTGCGCATATCCCAGGTCGAAGACCGCGATGCGCGCGCGCGGCTGGCGGAGATCGCCGAACTGTTCGAATTCGTCTCAGGCTCGGTGGACGAGATTCTCGAGACTTCGCCCGAGCTGTATCAGGTGCGCGAGGCGTCGGGCAACATCTTCAACACCTCACAGACCCTGCTGGATGAAACCTCGGTACTCGCCAACAGCCTGGAAAACCTCGCCAAGCGCCGCACCGTGAACACCGTCGGCGGCTATGTGCTGGGCTTGCTGGCACTGGCGTCGATCATCCTCATCGGTCTGGTCATGGTGCGCGAGACCAATCGCCAGCTGCGCGAAACCGCGCAGAAAAGCGAGCGCAACCAGACAGCGATCATGCGCCTGCTGGACGAGATCGAGAACCTCGCCGACGGCGACCTGACGGTCACCGCCTCGGTGACCGAGGACTTCACCGGGGCGATTGCCGACTCCATCAATTATTCCATTGACCAGTTGCGCGAGCTGGTGGTGACCATCAACCTGACCGCCGAGCAAGTGGCGGCTGCGGTGACCGAAACCCAGGCGACTGCCATGCAATTGTCGGCTGCCTCTGAGCACCAGGCGTTGCAGATCAGTGCCGCGTCGACGGCGATCAACGACATGGCCGCGTCGATCGATCAGGTTTCGACCAACGCCTCGGAGTCCTCGGCCGTGGCGGAGCGCTCCGTGACAATTGCCAATAAAGGCAACGAGGTCGTGCAAAACACCATTCACGGCATGGACAACATTCGCGAGCAGATTCAGGACACTTCCAAGCGCATCAAGCGTCTGGGCGAGTCCTCCCAGGAGATTGGCGACATCGTCAGCCTGATCGACGACATTGCCGACCAGACCAATATCCTGGCCTTGAACGCCGCCATTCAGGCGTCGATGGCCGGTGATGCCGGACGAGGGTTTGCCGTGGTGGCTGACGAAGTGCAGCGCCTGGCCGAGCGTTCGTCGTCTGCGACCAAGCAGATCGAAACGCTGGTCCGGGCCATCCAGAACGACACCAACGAGGCGGTTATCTCCATGGAGCAGACCACCAGCGAAGTGGTGCGCGGCGCCCGGCTGGCGCAGGACGCCGGGGTGGCGCTGGGGGAAATCGAAGGGGTGTCCAGGGTGCTGGCCGAACTGATCGAAAGTATCACCGACGCTGCCCACCAGCAGGCCGAGTCTGCCGGGCAGATTTCGCAGATCATGACCGTCATTCAGCAGACCACTTCGCAGACCACCTCGGGCACATCGGCCACCGCCGAAAGCATCGGCAACCTGGCAAAAATGGCCAGCGAAATGCGCCGCTCGGTATCGGGCTTTGCCCTGCCGTCATCGAAGAAAGCCGGATGATGTACCGCACATGAACAACCTTGATTGGGTAACGGACGGTACTCGTCATGGCTGATCGTCACGATTATGTAGCCCTTGAATGGCTGAAGGGCGAAATCGCCGAAACGCTGCGCCATGCCCGTCAGGCGCTGGACGGGTTCATCGAAGACCCGGCCAACGCTGCGGCGATGGCCGAGTGCCTGAACCTGGTGCATCAGGTTCACGGCAGTCTGCAGATGATCGAGTTCTATGGCGCCGCGTTGCTGGCCGAGGAAATCGAGCAACTGGCGCTGGCGGTCCAGCAGAACCGCGTCAGCCATCCGATCGAGTCCGAGCAACTGCTGATTCAGGCCATGAGTCAGTTGCCGGTTTATCTGGAACGCATTCATTCCGCGCGCCGCGACCTGCCGCTGGTGGTCTTGCCACTGCTCAATGACCTGCGCAGTGCGCGGGGCGAAAGTCTGCTCTCGGAAACCAGCCTGTTCGCCCCGCAGCTGGTCGTCGTGCCGGCGCTTGATGAACAGGAACTGGCGCGGCGCAATACCCCGGAATTGCCCAACCTGCTGCGCAAGCTGCGCCAGACCCTGCAGGCGGCGCTGGCCGGCCTGATGCGCGAGCAGGGCGTGCAGACCCAGCTCGGCTACATGGCCAAGGTCTTTGCCCGGCTTGAGCAGTTGTGCGAAGACGCGCCGCTCGGTGCGCTCTGGCGGATCGCCTCGGCACTGGTCGAAACCATGCTCAACGGCAACTTCACCAACAGCCCGGCGCTGCGCAGCCTGTTGAAGGATGCCGACAAGGAACTCAAGCGTCTGGCCGAGCAGGGCGTCACCGGCATCAATCAGCCCGCCCCCGAAGAGCTGTTGAAAAGCCTGCTGTTCTATATCGCCAAGTCCGACAGCCTGGCGCCGAAGATGCTCGACCTCAAGGACCAGTACGCGCTGGCCGACGCCTTGCCCGGCAACGACGTGGTCAACGAAGAGCGCGCCCGCATGGCCGGTCCGGACCGTGACGCCATGCGTTCGGTGATCGTGGCCTTGTGCGAAGGGCTGGTCAGGGTCAAGGAACGGCTCGACGTGTTCGTGCGCGGCGACCGTCAGCATGTCAGCGAGCTCAACGCGTTGCTGCCGCCGTTGCGGCAGATTGCCGATACTCTCGCGGTGCTGGGTTTCGGCCAGCCGCGCAAGGTGATCATCGACCAGCTTTCCGTCGTCATCGGTCTGGCGCAGGGGCAGCGCGAGCCCAGCGACGCGGCGCTGATGGATGTCGCGGGTGCCTTGCTCTACGTCGAATCGACCCTTGCCGGCATGGCGGGCAGTCACGAGCAGGTCAGCCGCGAGGAAAGCCGCCTGCCGACCACCGACCTGACGCAGATTCATCAACTGGTGATTCGCGAAGCCCGCACGGTGTTGCAGCAGGCCAAGGACGTGATCCTCGATTACATCGACGGCGCGTGGGACCGACAGCGCCTCGATCCGCTGTGCGCGCTGATCGTGCAGGTTCGTGGTGCGCTGGCGATGATCCCGCTGGCCCGTGCAGCCAGCCTGCTGGCCGCCTGCAACGAATACATTCAGGAACACCTGCTGGTCGATGAAACCCGTCCCACCTGGGTTCAGCTCGATTGCCTGGCCGACACCATCACCGGCATCGAGTATTACCTGGAGCGCATGCTCGAAGATCATCAGGCGCCGGGCGACCAGGTGCTCGACATGGCCCAGCAGAGTCTGGCACGACTGGGCTATACGCCCGCTGCGGACACCCTCGACGTGCCATTGCTCGAAGAGGTCATCACTCAGGACGAGTTGCTGGAACTGGATGACCGCAAGGCGCTGGTCAGCCCCACGCAAACCATTGCTCAGGTCCTCGCCAGCCCGGTCTCGGCCGTCAACCCGCCCGCCCGCAACGTCCCCGCCAGCCTGTTGCCGCCCTCGGCCGGGGAAGAGGCGGTGGACGACGAGTTGCGCGATGTGTTTCTCGAAGAGGCCGACGAGGTGCTCGACGCGCTGCGCGAGTACCTGCCGCGCTGGTTCACCTCGCTCGGCAGCGACGGCCATTGGGACAGCACGGCGCTGACCGAAGTGCGTCGTGCGTTTCATACCCTCAAGGGCAGCGGCCGGATGGTGCGTGCGCTGATTCTCAGCGAACTGGCCTGGGCGGTGGAAAACCTGCTCAACCGGGTGCTGGAAGGCGACGTGTTGCCGGGCCTCGAAGTGCAGCAACTGATGACCGAAGTGCAGGCGCTGCTGCCGTCGGTCATCCGCGACTTTGCCGAAGGTGCACAGTGTCAGCGCGATGATGTCGACCTGCTGGCGGCTCGCGCCCATGCGTTGGCCAATGGGCTGGAGCCACCGATGCTGCCAGCCGCGGATGATCATGTGCCAGGCCAGCCTGTTGCCGACGAACCGCTCGATCCACAGTTGCTGGAGATTTTTCGTCAGGAAGCGCTCGGCCATCTGAATACCCTCGGTCGCTTCCTCGACAACGCCGAACAATCAGCGTCGCCGGCGATCAGCGACGCCGTGCTGCGTGCGCTGCATACGCTCAAGGGCAGCGCGCACATGGCCGGAGTGCTGCCGATTGCCGAACTGGCCAGCCCGCTCGATCAGCTGGTGCGTGAATACAAGGCCAACCTCATCGATATCGGCTCACCGGAACTTGCCCTGCTGCGCAGCGCCGAACCCTTGCTGCACAAGGGCCTCGAACAACTGGACAGCACGCCGCTGGCCGATATCCCGGGGGCCGCGCCGCTGATCGAGGCCGCCCTGGCGATGCTCAACGACCGCCTCACCGTGGTGCTGCGCGAGTCGGACAGCGGCCTGCGGATCAAGCGCAACCCCACGCTGCTCGCCGGTTTTCTGGCCGAGGGCATGGACATCGTGCTGGATGCGGAGAACCTGCTGCAGCGCTGGCGGCAGCACCCCGGCGAACGCCAGGAACTGAGCGCGCTGCTCGACGAACTGACCACCCTCGGTCATGGCGCGCACCTGGCCGACCTGCCGCAGGTCGATGAGCTGTGCGAAGCCTTGCTCGACCTCTACGGTGCGGTCGAGGAAAGCAGTCTGGCGGTCAGCGAGCGGTTTTTCGATGTGGCAGAAAATGCTCACGAAGCGCTGATCAACATGCTCGATCAGGTGGCGGCCGGCCAGGATGTCGAGCCGCGTCCCGAATGCGTGCGCGCCTTGAACCAGTTGCTGGATCAGACGCTTGACCCGTCGGCGACCGGGCTGGTCAAGAGCGACGGCCATCGTACCTTGAGCGTTACCGAGCTCAACGCCGCCACCGCGCAGCTGGCCAGCGAGGCCGGACACACTGAAGTTGCCGGGCCGGACGACGAAATCGTCGAGATATTTCTGGAAGAGGCCGTCGATATCCTCGACAGCGCCGGGCAGGCGTTGCAGCGCTGGCTGGCCGATCCGGAAAACCCTGCGCCGCTGGCCTCCCTGCAACGCGACCTGCACACCCTCAAGGGCGGTGCGCGGATGGCTGAGGTAGCCGAAGTGGGCGACCTGGCCCACGAACTGGAAAACCTCTACGAAGGCTTGATCGACCGGCGCTTCAACCATTCTCCGACGCTGGCCGCGCTGCTGAACGAGAGCCACGACCATCTGGCGATTCTGCTCGAGCAATTGTATCGGCAGGAAGCGCTCAGCGACCCTTCGGCTTTGATCGAAGCGCTGCGCAGCTGCCGCACGCTCGAGAGCGCCGGACCTGAGGTGCAAGCCTCGCCTGCCGCCCATGAAGATCTTCCCGAGCATGACGCCGAGCTGCGTGAAGTCTTCCTCGAGGAAGGTTTCGACATCATGGAAAGCTCCGGTGCGGCGTTGGCTCGCTGGCAGGCCGATCCGCACAACATGCTGGAAGTCGAAAACCTGCTGCGCGACCTGCACACCCTCAAGGGCGGCGCGCGGATGGTGGAAATTGCTCCGATAGGCGACCTCGCCCACGAGCTGGAGACGCTTTACGAGGGGCTTTCCGCCGGGAGCCTGCAGCCTGCGCCGTTGATGATCGGCCTGTTGCAGAGCGGCCAGGATGTGCTGGCCGACATGCTCGATGCCGTGCGCAATGAAAAACCGCTGCCTGACGCCTCCTTGCTGATCGAGAGCATTCGCAGGCTGGCCACCGATGAGCCGTCGGGCGCACAGCTGGCTGCGCAGGACCCGGAAGTCCATCCGGAGTCCGTCTTAGCCGTGGCCCCGGTCGCCGAGGGCGAGGTCGAGCGCAGTGGCCCGGAAATGGTCAAGGTGCCTGCCGAGCAACTGGAAGACCTGGTCAACCTGGCCGGCGAAACCTCGATCTTCCGTGGACGCATCGAACAGCAAATTATTGACTCGCAGATCGCCCTGGTAGAGATGGAAACCACCATCGAGCGGATGCGCGATCAATTGCGTCGTCTGGACATGGAAACCCAGGGGCGCATTCTCAGCCGTGAGCAGGTCCAGGCCGAGCGGTTGGGCTATGAAGAGTTCGACCCGCTGGAAATGGACCGTCATTCGCAGTTGCAGCAGTTGTCACGCGCCCTGTTCGAATCGGCGTCCGACCTGATGGACCTCAAGGAAACCCTCGGTGCGCGCGCCCGCGACGCGGAAACGCTGCTGTCGCAACAGGCCAGGGTCAACACTCAGCTTCAGGAAGGCCTGATGCGTACGCGCATGGTGCCGTTCGAGCGACTGGTGCCGCGCCTGCGTCGCGTGGTGCGCCAGGTGGCCTCGGAACTGCACAAGAAGGTCCATTTCGAGGTGGGCAACGCCGACGGTGAAATGGACCGCAACGTGCTGGAACGAATGGTCGCGCCACTCGAGCACATGCTGCGCAACGCCGTTGATCACGGGCTTGAAAGCACCGAAAAACGTATCGCCGCCGGTAAGCCGGAACAAGGCCATATCAGTCTGGAACTGATGTACGAAGGCGGCGATATGGTCATCGAACTGAGCGATGACGGCTCCGGTGTCGACCTCGCTGCCGTACGCCGCAAGGCCATCAAGCGCGGCATGATTCATCCGGATGCCGATCTGTCCGACCATGAAGTGTTGCCGTTCATTCTGCAGGCGGGGTTTTCCACCAGCGAGATCATCACCCAGATTTCCGGCCGTGGCGTGGGCATGGATGTGGTGCACGCCGAGGTCAAGCAACTGGGCGGTTCGATGGTCATCGACTCGGTGCCGGGCAAGGGCACGCGCTTCCGTATTCGCCTGCCGATTTCGGTGTCCGTCAACCGGGCGTTGATGGTCACGTGCGGCGAAGAACAGTATGCGGTGCCGCTCAATACCGTCGATGGCATCGTGCGCGTCATGGCCAATGAGCTGGACGGCTATTACCAGACCAGCCCGCCGCGCTATCAATATGGCGGGCGCAGTTACGAGTTGCGCTATCTGGGCGAGTTGCTGGGCAGCAGTCCGCCCAGGCTGGCCGGGCAATTGCAGCCGCTGCCGGTGTTGCTGGTGCATCTGCAGGATCAGTGGGTGGCGGTGCAGGTCGATGCGCTGGCAGGCTCGCGCGAGATCGTGGTCAAGAGTCTTGGCCCGCAGTTCTCCAGGGTGCAGGGCATTTCCGGCGCGACCATTCTGGGTGACGGCCAAGTGGTGCTGATTCTTGATCTGATGGCGCAGATTCGTAACTTGCAGGGCTTGCCTTTCCGAGGGCTTATGGCGCCTGCCTATCACGAAGTCGAGCACGCCAGACCGTTGCTGGTGATGGTGGTGGACGATTCGGTGACGGTGCGCAAAGTTACCAGCCGTCTGCTGGAACGCCACGGTATGCACGTGCTGACCGCCAAGGACGGTGTCGATGCCATGACCCTGTTGCAGGAGCACACCCCCGACATCATGCTGCTCGATATCGAAATGCCGCGCATGGACGGCTTTGAAGTGGCCAGTCAGATCCGCCAGGACGAACAGCTCAAGGACCTGCCCATCATCATGATCACCTCCCGCTCGGGCCAGAAGCATCGCGATCGGGCGATGGCGGTAGGCGTCAACGAGTACCTGAGCAAGCCGTATCAGGAAACCGTGTTGCTGGAGAGCATCGCTTACTGGAGTCAGGCGCATGTCTGAAGGCACGTTCCAGACCAGCCGTCTGACCAGCCTGACCGGCTTGCTGGTGCCGTTGAGTGACCGGCATCTGCTGCTGCCCAACGTCGCGGTCGCAGAGTTGATCGATTACCAGGATTGCAGCGCAGAGCCGGGCGCCCCCGAGTGGTATCTGGGGCCGATCATCTGGCGCGAACTGACCTTGCCGCTGCTCAGCTTCGAAGCCGCCTGCGGAGGCCGCACCCGCGTTGGCGGCCGAGCCCGGATCGTGGTGCTCAACGCACTGGGCGGACGCAACGACGTCAGGTTCATCGCCCTGCTGACCCAGGGCATCCCGCGCTCGTGCAAGGTCGACAGCCAGTTGAGCTATGTCGACGTCCCGCTGGCCGAACTGGAACTGGCCGCCGTACAGATCGGCGAAACCATAGCCCGTATTCCCGACCTCGAAGGGCTGGAGCAATGGCTGGTGGATGCAGGGCTGTCGTAGTTAAAGAGGACGCGGAGCGTCCAGAACGGCATGCGACGCGGAGCGTCGCACGATAGTTAGATGGTGTTCTTGCGGGCGCCTATCGTTCCTCACGCTCCAGCGTGGGAATGCCTTTCGTGACGCTCTGCGTCACAGATCTGCGCCGCACCGCACACTCAAGACAGGACGCGGAGCGTCCAGAACGGCATGCGACGCGGAGCGTCGCACGATAGTTAGATGGTGTTCTTGTGGGCGCCTATCGTTCCTCACGCTCCAGCGTGGGAATGCCTTTCGTGACGCTCTGCGTCACAGATCTGCGTCGCACCGCACGCTCAAGGCAGGACGCGGAGCGTCCAGAACTGCATGCGACGCTGAGCGCCGCACGATAGTTACAGGAGAGCGTCCGGAACGGCATGCCTACGCTGGAGCAGGGCCACGATAGGGGTCAAATGCCTCACGACGAACAGCTGATTTCCAGGTGCTTGCCCCAGTCCGGCGGGCGTTGGGCGTAGCCTTGCATGCCGGGTTGTTCGGTGAAGGGGGTGCAGAGCACCTGATGCAGGCGGCGGACTTCTGCGTAGTCGCCTTTTTCCGCTGCGGCGATGGCGTTCTGCGCCAGGTAGTTGCGCAGGATGTACAGCGGATTGACCGCATGCATGCGGTTCTGACGCTCCTGCTCGGTGCCGTTGTCCTCAAGGGCAATACGCGCTTGATACGCTTGCGCCCAGCCATCGAAGCCCTTGATCTCGACAAAGTCGTCGCGCAGCGTGCGCAACGCCTCGGCGGCTGGCTGGTCACCCAGGCGGCGGAAGAACAGGGTGTAATCCACGCCACTGTTCTGCATCAGCTTCAGCAACTGGCTGACCAGTTGTTCGTCCTGCTCATGGGCGACGGTCAGGCCCAGTCGACGGCGCATCAGGTCCAGGTAGTGCGCCTGATACAGCGGCAGGAACAAACCGATCGCCTCGCGCAACGCGTCCACGCTGATGAAAGGGGTCAGCGCCTGTGCCAGTGCGCTGAGGTTCCATTGCGCGATAGGCACCTGATTGCTGAAGGAATAACGGCCTTCATGGTCGGAGTGGTTGCAGATAAAGTGCTCATCGAAATCATCCAGAAACGCGAACGGTCCGAAGTCGAAGGTAATGCCCAGAATCGACATGTTGTCGGTGTTCATCACACCATGGCAGAAGCCGTAGGCCTGCCACTTGGCAATCAGCTCTGCGTTGCGCTCGACGATTTCCCGGAACATCGCCAGATACGGCTCCGGCTGCTCCTGGCAGTGCGGGTAATGCATCGTCAGCACATGTTCGGCGAGGGTCTTCAACTGCTCTGGCTGCTTGGTGTAGAAGAAGTATTCCAGACTGCCGAAGCGCACATGGCTCTGCGCCAAGCGCAGCACCATGGCTGCATGCTCCTGGGTTTCGCGCCATACCGGCGTGCTGGAGCTGACCACACACCCCGCGCGGCTGCTGGGGATGCCCAGCGCGTGCAGGGCTTCGGAGGCCAGAAACTCGCGGATCGACGAGCGCAGTACGGCGCGCCCGTCCCCCATGCGTGAATACGGCGTGCGGCCGGCGCCCTTGAGGTGCAGGTCCCAGTGCTCACCTGCATCGTTGTAGACCTCGCCGAGCAGCAGCCCGCGACCGTCGCCCAGGCGTGGGTTGTAGGAGCCAAACTGATGCCCGGAATACACCATCGCCCGAGGTTCTGCCTCCGACCACAGCTTGTGGCCGCTGAAGATTTCCGCGAACAGCGGCAGATCGGCCTGCTCAGGCGCCAGGTCCAGCAGCGCCAGCGCTGACTGGCTGGCTACCACCAGCTGCGGCGCATCAATGGGCTCAGGCAGCACGGAAGTGGAGAACGCATCGCCCAGACGGGCAAAGCGGTTGTCGAAAATGAGTTCGTCGAGTGCTTTCAAAGCGTATCGCCTCCAGAGGGGAATTTCAGGCTTTCAACGAAGCGGCGGCCTGCCTGGCTCGTCGGGCGTGTTGCGACGGTCAGAACCCGTAGACCGGGTCCCTGGGTGGTAGTTCTGGTGATCAGGCCTGCGCCCGGACTACCGGTTCCGGCTTCGCTCGAAGGCGGCCAGAATCGTTCGTTCCGATTGCACCAGATAATCCTCGAGCATGCGCGTTGCCTCATCGGTCTTGCCCGCGTCCAGGCGCCCGAGTACCGCAGCATTCATGTCCAGATAGGGCGAATGCAGCAGTTCCGGATTGTTGAGCAAGCCGAAGGCCAGTCGCAACTCTGCCGATATCTGCGCATAAAACGCCACCAATCGCGGGCTGTCGGACAGCTCGACGATGGCCTTGTGAAACATCATGTTGGCGGTGCCCACGGCAATCCAGTCCTTTGCTTCACGCGCCTGCACGCCCGCCTCGACCGCATTGCGCATGTGCAGCACACCCGGATGCTGTGGGTAAGCCTGGGCAATCGCCCCGCACTCGATGAAGCGCCGAATTCGGTAGATATCGATGATCGACGCCATATCAGGCTTGGCCACGGTGACGCCGCGATTGGGCTCGTGGGTCAGCAGTCCTTCGCGGGTCAGTACTCTGAAGGCTTCTCTCAGGGTATTACGGGAAATATCCAGACTCTCGGCCAGAGCGGCTTCCGAGAGGCGCTGACCAGGCACCAGCTCGCCCTCGACCAGCATTCTGCGAAGCTCAGTGGTGATTGATTCTCCGAGGGTGCGAGGGAGGGTAGAAGCAGCGTCGTTCATAAAAGGTCCAGAGAAAGAAAAGCCAGGTCGATATTCCACGACAGCTGATTGGCTGGCAAGGACGAAGGTCAACAGATGCTTCATCAGGTAGCACACCTGAGTCCCTGCGTAACAACATGGTGCACATGGTTGATCCAAACCATCTACATTGTTCAACAATATTATCTTTGTGTATCTACAACTTGGCGCGCTTGAATGACCTTTGGCATGGTCGTTGCTCAAACAGATTACCTCTCATCTCAGGAATGCCGCCGTGACACAGACTGCCAATGAGTTCACCAAGGCGCGCCGCGCCTCATTGATCGCCGCGATCTTCATGATGGCGACCTCTGCCATCGGCCCTGGCTTTCTGACCCAGACAGCCACGTTCACCGCGACGCTGGGGGCGGCGTTTGCCTTCGGCATCCTGGCTTCGATCCTGATCGACTTCGTGGTACAGCTGAATGTCTGGCGCATCGTCACGCTGACCAGAATGCGCGCGGCCGACCTGGCCAACGCAGCGATCCCCGGCAGCGGTTATCTGCTCGCGGTATTGGTCATCTTCGGCGGCCTGGTATTCAGTCTGGGCAACATCGCCGGTGCGGGCCTGGGCTTGAACGCGTTGACCGGGCTTGATCCCAAATGGGGTGGCGCCTTGAGCGCGTTGATCGCCATCGCGATCTTTTCGTCGCACCGCGCCGGCATCGCCATGGACCGCATCATGATGGTGCTGGGCACCCTGAAGGTCTGCCTGATTCTGTTCGCCGCCTTTGCCTCGCATCCGCCGCTGGGTGAAGCGCTGCGCCAGACCGTCCTGCCGGACATGGTCGATTTCGCGGCCATCACCACCATTGTCGGCGGCACGGTCGGCGGCTATATCACTTACGCCGGTGCTCACCGCTTGCTGGATCGCGGCACCGTCGGGGTCGAGAACATCGATGTGGTGTCCAAGGCGGCGCTCACCGGTATTCTGGTCACCGGGGTTGTTCGTTACATACTCTTTCTGGCGATCCTCGGCGTGGTCGCCAGCGGCGTCGTCATCGACGTGTCCGGTAAGGGCGCAAACCCTGCGGCCCAGGCGTTCACCGCTGCCGCTGGCAACTTCGGCCTGATCATGTTCGGCCTGGTGCTCTGGGCGGCCGGTATCAGCAGCGTGATCGGCGCGTCTTACACGTCGATGTCGTTCATCACGGTGTTTTCCAAGCGCATCACCGAGCGAGCTCGTAACCTCGCCACGGTCGGCTTTATCCTGATCACCGTGGTCGTATACGTCATGTGGGGCAAACCACCGGCCGCGCTGCTGGTCTTTGCCGGGGGCTTCAACGGTTTGATCCTGCCACTGGGCCTGAGCATTTTTATGTACGTCGGCTGGCGCCGGTCCGACATGATGGACGGCTACCACTACCCGCGCTGGCTGCTGGTACTGGGCGTGCTGACCTGTCTGCTGTCGTGGTACATGGCGTTCAAATCAGTCGGTCCTATCTTTGCCTTCATCAATGCAGCCTGATTTCGGAGAATAAAAATGCCTGCAATAGACCTCAACAGTGATCTCGGTGAAAGCTTCGGCGCCTGGAGCATGGGCGATGACGAGGCGATTCTCGATGTGGTCAGCAGCGCCAACGTGGCCTGCGGCTTCCATGCCGGTGACCCGGCCGGGATCCTGCGCACCCTCGAGGCCGCTGCGGCCCGGGGCGTTGCCATCGGCGCGCATGTGGCCTACCCGGACCTGGTAGGGTTTGGCCGCCGCAACATGGACGTCCCGTCCGACCAGCTGACCGCCGATGTCATTTATCAGATCGGTGCGCTTCAGGGCCTGGCCCGCAGCGCCGGGACGAGCGTGAGCTACGTCAAACCCCACGGCGCGCTGTACAACACCATTGCTGGTGATCAGCGTCAGGCCGCGGCGGTCATTCAGGCGCTGCTGCGCATTGATCCCGAGTTGAAGCTGGTGTGCCTGGCTAATTCCCCGCTGCTCGACTGGGCACGCGAAGCCGGGCTTTCCTGCGTCGCCGAAGCGTTCGCCGACCGCGCCTATACCGCTCAAGGCACGCTGGTCTCGCGCTCGCGGCCCGGTGCGGTGCTGCACGACGCCGAACTGATCGCCGAGCGCATGCTGCGCCTGGTGCGCGAAGGCGTCATCGAGGCTGAAGATGGCCGCGAAATCAGCCTGCAGGCCGATTCGATCTGCGTGCATGGCGACAGCCCGGGCGCGGTGAACATCGCCCGCATCCTGAAAAACCGTCTGCACGACGCAGGCGTCACTGTCCGCGCATTCAATCGAGGCTGATCATGAACTCACTGCAACTCGCCCGCGAGGCTGCCAGCGCCGCCCGTGCCCGTTATCGCCAGGGATTCGTCGCGCCGACCGCTGGCGAGGCGCCTGGTCTGACCCAGTGCAACATGATCACCCTGCCACGTGAATGGGCGTATGACTTTCTGCTGTTCGCACAGCGCAACCCGCAAGCCTGCCCGGTGCTGGATGTGACCGAGGCCGGCAGCCACACCACCCTGTTGGCCGAGCAGGCTGATCTGCGCACCGACCTGCCGCTGTACCGGGTCTGGCGCGATGGGCAACTGGCCGAAGAACTGAGTGATGTGAGCCACATCTGGGCGCAGCACACCGATCTGGTCAGCTTTCTGATCGGTTGCAGCTTCACCTTCGAAACCGACCTGATGCACGCCGGCATCGATGTGCGCCACATCAGCGAAGGCTGCAATGTGCCGATGTACCGCAGCAACCGGGTCTGCCGCCCGGCCGGGCGCCTGCAGGGCAACATGGTGGTGTCGATGCGCCCGATCGCCGCGGACCGGGTTGCCGAAGCGGCGCGCATCACCGGGCGCTATCCCGGTGTGCACGGCGCGCCAGTACACGTCGGCGAGCCTGGACTGCTCGGCATCAACGACCTGGCGAGCCCTGATTTTGGTGATGCGGTGACGATCAGGCCCGGCGAGATTCCGGTGTTCTGGGCCTGCGGCGTGACCCCGCAGGCGGTGGTCATGGCGTCCCGTGTGCCGTTTGCGATTTCCCACGCGCCGGGCCACATGTTCATTACCGATATCCCGGACAGCTATTACCACGTATAGGAGAGGCTCATGCGTTTCTACCCGGCCAACCTGGATGCACTCCTGGTTGAACTGTCGAATCTGGACGAGACCCTGGCCCTGTTCGAATCGTTACAGCAGATGCCCATCGCTGGCGTGGAGGAAATCGTCCCGGCCGCCCGAACGTTGCTGGTGCACTTTCGTCCGTCAGCCATCGGTTTCGAAGCACTGGCCACACAGATCGCCACGCGCGACATTCGTGGCAAGGCGCGCGAGGCGGGCAAGCTGATCGAAATACCGGTGCATTACAACGGCGAAGACCTGGCCGATGTCGCCCGCGAGCTGGATATCAGCGTCGAGGAAGTGATCAGGCGCCACACTGGCAGCGACTACAACGTTGCGTTCTGCGGCTTTGCGCCCGGATTTGCCTACCTCAGCGGCGGCGCCGGGTTCGTGGTGCCACGGCGCAGCACGCCGCGCACGCGTATTCCGGCTGGCGCAGTGGCACTGGCCGGTGGTTTCAGTGGTATTTACCCACAGGCCAGCCCCGGCGGCTGGCAGATCATCGGGGTGACCACCTCAACCATGTGGGACCTGGGCCGCGACGAGCCCGCCTTGCTCCAGCCCGGCTACCGCGTGCGTTTCCAGGATGCCGGTCCGCTCCCGGAGACTCGTGTGCAGGTTGCCGCACCTGTCCGGCCGCAGGCGACGACGGTCAACGAAGACTATCTGCAGATCGAGACGCCAGGTCTGCAAACCCTGTTTCAGGATCTGGGGCGTCCCGGTCGCGCGGGGCAGGGTGTTTCCGCATCGGGCGCGCTGGATCGCGGCGCCTTGCGCGCCGCCAACCGCGCGGTGGGTAACGATCCGGCGACAGCGTGCCTGGAAATTCTCATGGGCGGCCTGACGTTTACCTGTCAGGGGCAGACCGTTGTGGCGATTACCGGGGCTCAGGTCAGCGTCGAGGTGCTGACCGCCGAAGGGCAAAAATTGCGGCCGCTGCTTTATGCGCCTTTTTCTCTACAGAACGGCGATCAGGTCAGCATCGGTTCCCCGACTGCCGGCCTGCGCAATTATCTGGCGGTTCGTGGCGGTTTCATTCATGAGCCGGTGCTCGGCAGCCTGTCCACCGACACGCTGGCCCAGGTCGGGCCCGCCGCGTTGGCAGCGGGTGACCGGCTGGGCTTCACGCGCAGAACCGGCGGCCTTTCAGTATCGACTGCCGAACAACCGGCTTTCGAGATGCCGCGTAGCGATGAGGTCATCACCCTGGATGTGGTCATGGGGCCGCGCAGTGACTGGTTCAGCGCCGAAGCACAGCAACTGCTGGCGCAACAGACCTGGCGGGTCACGCCGCAATCCAACCGTATCGGTATTCGCCTGGCGGGCGAGCAATCGCTGCAACGTGCCGTCGATGGCGAGTTGCCCAGCGAGGGCACCACAGTCGGCGCCATTCAAGTGCCGCCCAGTGGCCAGCCGGTGCTGTTTCTGGCCGATCACCCGTTGACCGGTGGTTATCCGGTCATCGGCGCAGTCGCCACCTACCACCTGGACAAGGCCGGGCAGATTCCGGTCAATGCCCGCATTCGCTTCAACCCGCTGAGCGCCTTCGAGCCAGTGCGCCCCGCCACTTCAGACGAGACCAAGAACAGATGAAAAAGGTTCTGATAGCCAATCGTGGCGAAATTGCCGTTCGTATTGCCCGTGCCTGCCGTGACTACGGAGTCGCCTCGGTGGCGGTGTACGCTGATGCCGATATCGACGCGCTGCACGTGCGTCAGGCCGATGAAGCCTACGGGCTGCAGGGCGAGCGCCCGACCGACACCTACCTGAACATCGAAAAGCTGCTGGCGGTTGCCGCGCGTGCCGGTGCCGACGCGGTTCACCCGGGCTACGGCTTCCTCTCGGAGCGCGCCGAATTCGCCCGCGCGGTGATCGACGCCGGTCTGATCTGGATCGGCCCCGATCCTGCGACCATCGACGCACTGGGCGACAAGGTCCAGGCCCGACGTATCGCCCTGAAAGTCGGCGCACCGCTGGTGGCCGGTACGGAAGACCCGGTAAACGATGCCTCTGAGGTGGTCGCATTTGCCGAGCAGCACGGCCTGCCGATTGCCATCAAGGCTGCCTTTGGCGGCGGTGGGCGCGGCCTGAAAGTCGCCTGGAAGCTCGATGAAGTCAGCGAGCTGTACGAATCTGCAGTGCGTGAGGCGGTGACCGCGTTCGGTCGTGGCGAGTGCTTCGTCGAGCGCTTCCTGGATCGCCCACGGCACATCGAAGCGCAGATCATCGCCGACCGTCATGGCCGGGTGGTTGTGGTCGGCACCCGTGACTGCTCGTTGCAGCGTCGCAACCAGAAGCTGATCGAAGAAGCGCCAGCGCCTTATCTGAATGACGAACTGCGCCAGCGCATTCACGAGTCGGCCCGCGCGGTCTGCGCCGAAGCGGGCTATGTCGGTGCCGGTACGGTGGAGTTCCTGCTCAGCGGCGATGGCACCCTGTCGTTCCTGGAGGTCAACACGCGCTTGCAGGTCGAACACCCGGTGACGGAAGAAACCAGCGGTGTGGACCTGGTCATCGAACAACTTCGCGTCGCCGACGGCCTGCCGCTGTCGTTCGATGGCACGCCTGTGCCGCGCGGTCACAGCTTTGAATTCCGCATCAATGCCGAAGACGCGGGCAACGGCTTTCTGCCGACGCCAGGGTCTATCACTTTATTTCAGCCGCCGTCCGGTCCGGGCGTGCGTCTGGACACCGGCGTGGCAGAAGGCTCACGGGTCTCACCGAACTTCGACTCGATGATCGCCAAGCTGATCGTCACCGGCGCCACCCGCGAACAGGCCATCAGCCGCGCCCGCCGTGCGCTGGCCGAGTTCAAGGTGGAAGGCGTGGCCACCGTGCTGCCGTTCCACCGGGCGGTCATGGACCATGCCGACTTCACCGCGGCCGATACCTTCGCCGTCCACACCCGCTGGATCGAAACCGACTTCGCCGAGCACGTCACCATCGCCCCACGCAACGCAGAGCCGGTCGATCCGGGCGTGCTGCGCACCTTTGTTGAAATCGACGGCAAACGCCACGAACTGGGCCTGCCTGCTGCGCTGCTGGCCGGCATGAGCCTGAACGCTGCCGCCCCGGCTGACGCCAGCCAGCCAGTCGCCGACACCCCGGACCCGCACGCAGTCCTGACGCCGGTCGCGGGCAACCTGCATGCCTGGGCGGTTGAAGACGGTGCGATGGTAGAGAAGGGACAGGTGATCGCCATCATGGAGGCGATGAAGATGGAAACATCGATACTGGCACCGTGTGCCGGAACCGTGCAGATCAGCAAGGAGCCTGGGGGGTATCTGGAGGCGAAGGTGGTGATTGGGCGGGTTGAGGCCTGACTTGATCGTTAATGTGCGTCAGCCGCGTGGGGGCGGCTGACGCACACTGTCAGTCTTCTCAATCCAGCCGCAACTCAGGCGGCTCGGGCGCATCCTTGGTCGCCGGGGTTACGGTAGTGTTCACCGGCTGCAGGGTGGTTTTTCCGGTCGGCGCATTGCCCTTGTCGCTTGGCTCGGCGGGCACCAGTTTGTACTCCAGGCCCTGGGTGTTCTTGAGGTAGATCTCCATCTGGCGGAACGAGATGTTGATGTGCTGCTTCTTGAACTCGCGATTGATGAAGCGGTTGATCTCGTCGAGTACCGGGTTGCGGTCGCCCAGGTCGCGTACGTGCATGCGCAGTTCGTGGTCGAGGGTGCTTTCGCCGAAGTTCAGGAAGTAGACAATCGGTTCTGGCTCCTTGAGCACCCGGGGATTTTCCCGGGCGGCTTGTAGCAGCAGGGAGCGCACCAGGTCCAGGTCCGAGCCGTAATCCACGCCCAGCTTGAGGGTTACGCGGGTGACGGTGTCGGTCAGCGACCAGTTGATGAGCTGGCCGGTGATGAAGGTCTTGTTCGGGACGATGATGTCCTTGCGGTCGAAGTCGGTGATGGTCGTGGCGCGGATGCGGATCTTGCTGACCGTCCCCGACAGGGCACCGATGGTGATGGTGTCGCCGATCCGCACCGGACGTTCAAAGAGGATCATGATGCCGGAAATGAAGTTGGCGAAGATTTCCTGCATGCCGAAGCCTAGGCCCACCGACAGTGCCGCAACCAGCCACTGCAATTTGTCCCAGCTCACGCCCAGCGTCGACAACGTGGTGACGAAGCCGACACCGGCGATGGTGTACGACAGCAGTGTGGTCGTCGCGTAGGCACTGCCCTGCGCGAGGTTCATGCGTGACAGCACGAGTACTTCCAGCAGGCCGGGCAGGTTGCCGGCGAGCACGAAGGTGATGACGATGATCACCCCCGCACCGAGGAAGTCGCTCAGGCTGATCGGCACCATGCTCATGTTGGCGCCAGTGCCGCTGGTGTACTCGTAGAGAATGATGTTGTCCAGGTAGGCGAACACCGTGATCAGCTCGGCCCACACCAGATACAGCGCACCGACGAAACCGGCCAGCAGGGCCAGACGGATCAGACGCAGCGACTGCTGGTTGACCTGCTCGATGTCCAGCTTGGGTTCTTCGACCGGAATGTCGCTGTCGCCGTTTTCTCTGGCTGCCTGACGCTTGGCCAGCGCACGCTGATAGGCCAGGCGCCGGGCGGCCACGCTCAGGCCGCGGACGAACGTCGCCTCGACCATCAGCCAGATCATCATCAGGTACAGGGTGTCGATCAGACGGTCGCTGAGCTTGAGCGCGGTGTAGTAGTAGCCAAAGCAGACTGCGAGGAAGAGCGCGACGGGCAACGCCGTGAACAAGACGCCGACGGTTTTGCGGAACAGTGAGGCATTGTGATGCGTGGGGCTGGAGATCAGCAGGCGGCCAAGCAGCCAGGTCATCAGGGCGTAACAGGTCAGCACCACGCCGATTCCCAGCACGTCGTCGGCCAGTGCGGCAGGCTGGTGTTCGGCGACGGCCACTACCGCCACCAGGGCCAGGACCACCAGCCCCAGGCGCCGCACCCAGCCACGCAGGAACTCGACTTGCGCCGTCTCCCAGCGGAAGTGCAACTGCGCAACGCCAGACGGCGCAAGCACGCGATAGGCGGTGTAGAACACCAGCCAGGCCAGGGCGATCTGCAGCAATGCCTCGCCCAGATTGGCGTTTTGACCGCGGGCGTCGATCTGCAGCGCGTAACCGCACAGCGCCAGTCCCAGTGCGACGGGCATGGCCAGCAGCACGTTGATCAGCAGCGCCAGTGGCGTCTTCCATTGGCTGTCACGCTTGAAGTGACCGATGTCGGCGTGCAGGCGATTGAGCTTCTGGTACAGCGCCTTGCGCCGCCAGGTCAGTATGCCGATCAACAGCAGCAAGGGCAGGAACAGCAGCGGCCGCTGGGTCAGGCCGTCTGACAGTTCGCTGAGGCTGGATGTCCACGGCAGGGTGGCGACCTGCTTTTGCAGACGCGGCCAGATATTCTGAAACCATTCCACGTCCAGCGGCTTGTTGCTGGGGATCCAGAACATCTGCTCGTCGAGTGTGGCGCGCAGCCCCTGAGCAGTGCTGGTCAGTTGCTTCTGGTTCAGTTGCAGGGTGATGGATTCGTTGAGCAACGCGCTCAGTTCGCGATTGAGGCGCTCCAGCAAGTCACTGCGGGTGATGGCCAGGTCCAGCAGCGTCCGGCGTAGTTGCGGGGTGACGTTTTCAGGCGGCTGGGTAGCGAGCAGCTTTTCGACGTAAGCGGTCGGCGTGCTCATCTGTTCGCGTTGCTGGTTGATGTCGAACTGATACAGGCGAATGTTGGCGATTTCATCGGCCAGCCCCTTGTCCAGCTCAAGGTGCGGCAATGCCTGTTTCTGTTTGTAGAGAATCTTGGACAGCAGCAGGCTGCCGCTCAGCACGTTGATCTGCTCGCTGAGGGCTTGATCGGTCTGGGTCAGGTTGTCGAGCTGCTGCTTGGTCTTGAGGTTCTGCTGGGTCAGTTCGTTGAGGCGATCGGTGCCGCGCAACAGGTAGTCCGAGAGCTTGAGGTTGGCAGCGCTTTCGGTCGCCAGCAGGCTGCTGCCGCCTGACTTCTGCGCTTCCAGGGACAGGTCGGCAACCGTTTTCTGCGACTGGGCGCGGCGCTTGTCGTTGATCAGGGTCTGCAGGTCCTGAATTTCCTGCTCCTGGCGCGCGACCTTCTCGGTCAGCAAGTCATGCTGGCTGTTGCCCAGGTCCTGCAACTGGCTGTTGCCGGCCAGTTCCTGGCGGCGCAGCAGGTTGAGGGCGTTGATCGAGGCCAGCTCTGCATTGAGCAGGTTGCGCTGGTCGGCGCTCAGGGTCTTGCCGTTGTCCTTGCCATTCTTGAGGATGGCGTTGATCTGCTGGATGCGCGTCTGGTTGGCGCTGATTTCAGTCTGGGCACGCTCCGGCCGTGTTTGCGCGGTAATGGCCAGGCTGTTGGCGTCGTTGAGTTCGCTCTGCAGATCACTCTGCTGGGTGCTGCGCTGACTGAGCAGTTGCTCCAGCTGCGGCACGTCGAGGCCGCCATAGCGCTGGGCCACAGGCACCACTTTGCTTTCTTTCAGGCGGGCCAGTTCACGCTGGTTTTCCGAAGTCTGTTTTGGCGCCTGGGCGAGCTGCTGTTTGAGCGCTTCGAGTTTCTGTTCGCTGTCCTGCTTGCTGTTCAGAAACGCCAGTGTCTGTTCGAGGACCTGTTGCAGTGCCTTTTGCTCGGCATCAGGCAGCTTGCGGTCGGCAATCTTGTCGAGGCTTTGCTGAACAGCGGCGCTGCTGGGCGGGTCGGCGGCGAGCGCCGGGAAAGAAGACAGGCAGAGCGCAAACAGTGCGGCAGCACAAAAGGAACGCAGGGAAAACATAGACACCGGTCGCATGATGATACGTGTGGGTTGGCAGTTTAAAGGAACAGTCCGGGGCCCGGGCGGGTTCCTTCGGGGAATTTGACGCCCACTTTCTGGATCTTGTTCCCGTCCATGACGGCAACCGTCCAAATAGTTCCATTCCATTCAACCTGGTCGCCGACCACCGGTTCGCCACGGTTCTTCTGCACGATGAACTGGCTGAGCGGCATTCCAGGGTCGATGCCGTCGAGTTTCAGGCCATACAGGGCCGCCACTTCACCCAGCCTTGCGTCGCCTTCGAGCACGAAGTCGCCGAAGAAACGCAGGTCCAGCCCACGCTGCGGCGCCTGGCTGAACAATTTGCCCAGCGCTGGAAGGTCGTGTTCGTGGCCGATCACGCACAGCAGATCACCGACTTCCAGGGTTGTACTGCCGGACGGGTGGAGCAGTTGCTGGCCGCGGAACAGTGCCGCGATACGCGTGCCTTCCGGCATCTTCAGCTCACGCAGCGCCGCGCCGATGCACCACTTTTCAGCGCCCAGGCGGTAGACGAACAACTCCCATTCGCTGGTGACGTGTACCTCCAGCGCGGCCCGGGAAATCGGCGCGGGATCAGGCGGAACCGTCACTTTCAGCAGTTTGGCCATCCACGGCAGGCTAGTGCCTTGCAGCAACAGCGAAACCAGCACGATAAAGAACGCCAGGTTGAAGTACAGCTGCGCATTGGGCAGGCCGGCCATCAGCGGGAACACCGCGAGGATGATCGGCACCGCGCCACGCAGTCCGACCCAGGCGATAAAGGCTTTTTCGCGATCATGGAAGGCCTTGAACGGCAGCAGGCCGACCATCACCGACAGTGGACGTGCCACCAGAATCATCCATAGCGCCAGACCCAGCGCTGGTATCGCAATCGGCAGCAGATCGTGCGGCGTGACCAGCAGGCCCAGTACCAGAAACATGCCGATCTGTGCCAGCCAGGCCATGCCGTCGAGCATGTGCAGGATGCCGTGGCGACTGCGAATCGGCCGGTTGCCGAGCACCAGACCGCACAGGTAGACCGCGAGAAAGCCGCTGCCGTGGATGGCGTTGGTCAGGGCGAAGATTGCCAGGCCACCGGCAATCACCAGAATCGGGTAGAGGCCGGCGGCCAGATTGATGCGGTTGACCAGTTGCAGCAGGATCCAGCCGCCGCCCAGACCGATGAAGCTGCCGATCCCGAATTCCTGGATCAGGTGCCCCAGCAGTCCCCAGTGCAAGCCGGTCTGACCGCTGGCGAGCATGCCGATCAGGGTGACAGTCAGGAACACCGCCATGGGGTCGTTGCTCCCCGACTCGATCTCGAGGCTGGCGGTAACGCGCTCGTTCAAACCTTTGCCGCCCAGCAGGGAGAACACCGCCGCGGCGTCTGTGGAGCCGACGATCGCGCCGATCAACAGGCCCTGGATAACGCTGAGATTGAACAGCCACGCAGCCATCATGCCGGTCAGTACCGTGGTGATCAGCACGCCTACCGTCGCCAGCGACAAGGCCGGCCACAGTGCGACCCGGAAACTGGCCACCCGCGTTCGCAGCCCGCCGTCGAGCAGGATCACCGCCAGCGCAAGGTTGCCGACCAGATAGGCGGTCGCGTAGTTGTCGAAGATGATCCCGCCGCCATCGACGCCTGCAACCATGCCTACGGCCAGAATAATGACCAGAATCGGAATGCCCAGGCGCGACGAAAGAGAACTGACCAGGATGCTTGCGGCTACCAGCAACGCGCCGATCAGGAACAGGCTGTTGATGGTGGTGGCGTCCAAGGGCGGTACTCCGTAGAAAACTGAATTGCAACGAGAGGGGCGAAAACTGACCATGCAGTCCGCATGCCAAGCGATTTAACCTGTTGAATTGCTTGGCTGTCAAAGATCAATTTAGGGCGATTGACCCAGAGCGGCGCTCCCGGGTTCACGATTGGTTGCAATCCAGCGGCTGACGCATAGCTATATACCGCAGACCAGACCTTCTTGCTCACTACTGTCGGGGCTCCTACCACCAAGAAGGTTTTCATCATGGATGATGAGTTTGCAGCACATTACGACTTCGACGATGCCGACAGGGCTGGCGATGATGACTCTGACGCAGCGTTCCGGAAACGGGTAGACGAAGACTTTTCGGTCAGCGATTACTTCCGGCTCAACCCGATCAACCTGCAGTCACCTGCCGCCCTGGCTGCGCGGGATGTGGCACAGGAATGCCAGTCGCGGTGGGGCGTCGAGATTGATCCGGACGACACCCTGATCGCCACTCTGTATATCGAAGATCCGAGGCTCTACCCCGCACCTCACCGCGCCAATGTCGTTCACTCGATGACACTGACCCAGGCGCTGCTGCGTAACTGGCAGCAAAAGGGCAATGGCAACTGGTTTGATCACCTCGGGCATTTGCAACCCCACAGTGATGGCGGTTTCGACTGCCAGGTCGTGGACGAGAAGCTGCTCGCTTCCGACTGCGTCGCTTACGAGGCCATCTACCGAAAAACCAGCCCGCAGCGCTATGACGCAACGACACAACTTGGCATTAATGCCGAGGCATTCAAGCAATACATCTGGGATCACAATCTGCAATCAGGGTATATCGCTTATCTGAAGCAGTTCTGGCACGCGCATGGCGAAGACTACAACCTGATGCTAAAGGCCGGGTTGTTCAAGGCAGCCTGGCTGCAAGCCGAAGAAAATACCCTCAAGGCCGAGCACAAGGCCATGGTACTTGAGGCGCTTGGCCTGCCCGGCGATCAGGGCTGGAAAACGCTGAGTTTCGACGATTTTGTCGCTGCCCCGATTGCCACCCGTGTGACGATTTCCGAGCTGCTGGTTCACGGTTACAGTGCCGTCGACATCATGGTCATACGCAGCGCCGATTCGCCGACCGTGCTGCTCTATATACCCGGTAATTCGTCACCCATTCATGCCTTCAAGAACGCAGACGAACTCAAGGACTGGGTCGCGCTGATGTGCAGGGACCCCGGCAAGCGCCGTTCTTTGGAGGCGCACTTCAGTGCTGCCGATGACCTGGATGGCTTTTTCTACAGCGGTGTGGCCACTGCCCTGAAAGGCTTTGCCGTCTACCCGAAGCTGCTGGACTCCGCGACGGGGGCATGGAACCCCCGAAAGCTGGTGCAGTTTGGCGAACCTCTGCAGCCTTGGCCGTTCTCGCACTTCAAGACTCGGGTCAGGGCAAAGTCCGAAATCGATGCGCTGCAAAAAATCCGCAGCCATGGCGACTACTGGAAAGAGGAAGCCAGCAGCGGTTTGAGCGAATGCGTGTCCGTTCTGGGTGGCGTTGCCATCGTCTTTCCCGAGCTGATGCCGGTGGTCGCAGGGCTGTCTCTCGCGCTGGTCGGGTTGGGTGTTGACGCCGCCGTGAATGGTCACACGCTGGAGGAGCGTCAGGCTGGGCTTGGGCGGATTGCCTTCGGCGTCTTGAACGCGCTGCCGATTCTTGGCGAGGAGGGTGAGGCGGTCGAGGCCGGAGTTGAAACAGGGCTGGTTGACGAGACGGGTGGCGGCTATGAGGTGCCAGGGTCATCGACTGAGATCGACCCTGTCATCGATATTGAGCCAGCCCCGGTTTTCAGGCCGGAACCCCCGGCACTGCGCTCGCTTGACAAGAAAATGCGCCGCCTGTTGCGCGCGCTTGAAGCGCCTCAGGAACTGCCGGGACTTGCGTCGGGCGAAGTGGCGGGTATCTATCCGCTCGAAGGCAAACGCTACATCGAACTGCATGATCGTGCGTTCCGGGTGGAGTGGGTGCCGCAGGAGAAACAGTACCGAATTCGCTCCGCCGCGGATCCTCGTGTGTGGGGGCCCTATGTGAAGACTGTCGACACCGGCTACTGGGACCTGGACCTCAAGCTGGGGCTGCGCGGCGGGGAAAGTTTCGACGGTACGCAGTTGCCGCCTGCCAGTGAAGCAGAAAGCGTCGTAGTACCGGTGGTGCCCGGCGAGCCGAAAATCGAAGTCCAGCGCTGGGCCCCCAAGTTGCAGGTCGAATTGCCTATGGACGGTATCAGCATCGAGGAGGTACTGAGTCAATCAAGAGGGACCGTCATAGAGAAGTATTTCGTTCAGGTGAGGGGGGAAAAGACGAATGTCTATTACGACCCCGATATTCGTTGCTGGCGAACTGACCCATCTGACAGGGACGGCTTGGTGTGGCTGGATCGCGACGGGGTGTGGAACCGCGGTTCCAAAGACACATTCCAGAAACTTGAGGCAAATCTGCCACAGAGCCAGCGTTTCGAGTTCTATACTTTTCCTCGTGTACCGAGCCTGCCGGCAGACGCCAAACCCATAAGCCGCATCGTTCACCACATCTGGATGGGGGAACGAACGCCGGGTGCAGACCTCCTGGAAAAGATGCTGAGCAACATGCGCACCAGTCCGGATTTGCGCTTTCAACTGCACATAGATATCGATGACCCGGCAGCTGACCAGCAGTTGTTCGATTACTTTTTTGAACAGCCGCAAATGCATATTTCCCGCCTCAAGGAAGAAGCGTTCTATCCAGACTTCCTGAGCGGCGAAAACGGCGAGGCATTCAATTACTTCCGGCACTCGGATAACCGTAATTACGCTGCTGCCTCGGATATTTTGCGCTATCGGCTGATTGACGAGTATGGCGGTATCTATGTCGATTGCGACGACACGATCAACGTCCCTTTCGCAAAATTTCCATTGAAAGCCGGTCCGAATGACGTACTGCTGGGAAGGGAACTGCAGGCGGAGCATCTGGGTTATAAAGGGCCGGGAAACAGTCACTTCGGCAGTCACCCGAACAATCCTGTTTTAAAACAGATGCTCAAGGAGATAAAGGTACGCTTCGACAGCGAGAAGCAGACCAACGAAGCGTTCTTCAGCACCCGCAGGCCCTACATCGACCGTACCGGCGACGCCACGAAAGCCGCATCAAAAGCCAGGATGACGCCTTATATGACACGTATTTCGGACTTGACCGGCCCCAAACTGATGTCAGATGTTTTGCGAAGGCTGCGACCTGACTGCTTCGATTTGCTGGCGCGCTCCTATCTTCCGCCTGATCAAGTCCTGTCCGTCATATACGAGGCCTATCTGAAGGATACCGTGGACTTCTATTTCCCCTTCAAGGCCACGGCGAAGATTACTCCAGGCTCTGCGAACGAGTGGTAGCGTTCAGTGGACAGGCCAGTGGCTGAGCCCGAACCATCGACAGGCGCGTGACGGCATAGATAGTTAGTGCCATGAACACTGCGATGGGTGATTACGTGCATGACTTCTCTCACACAGGAAGACGTTATGTCACCCCCACCCTCGCAAGCCTCCAAAACCGATCAGCAACTGCTGCGCGAACGTGCGCAGCAGTTTGTTCTCGACTATCCCGATCTGCACGATCTGGCCTATATCGCAGCCAGCAAGATCATTCTTCAACACACCCACAGGATGTTCAATCCTGAAAAGGTGTACTGGCATCGTTTCGGTTCCGCCAGCAGCAGCCCGCGTACCTTCACCGGCTGGCAGCATTCCGGAAAGCCTGTGCAGTCGATGACGTTGATCGAGCTGCTCATGAAGCACTTCAGCGCCCACGACCAGGAAGCCAGCGATGAGCTCTCCCTGTACGGTGGTTTTTATACCGATGGCCCGGACCACGGGTTTTTCGACGAGCGCAATGAGGTGCCCATGCTGCCTCAGGATGTGCTCAACGACATGTGGACGCTTGATTTCAGTTCGTTGTACACCCGCCGAATGGAGCGTTTCTGGAACATTCACAGTGACAACTTTTGCATTCTGGCCAAGGCGCAATATCTGGTTGCCGCCGGCCATTGCCTGCGCAAGGGCCAACTGTCACCCGACGACTTCAAACAGGTCACCCGCGTCGTTATTGCCGATCCATTGCAAACGCCTACGCTGAAAGCATTGCAGGAGCCGCTGCCGTTGCCGCCCGGTGTGTCGGTACATACGCTGGATATCGACGGCATCAAGGCCCATGACCTGCTGCGTATCGTCATTGCCGGTGGGCGGGAGGTGATTTACTGGCCTGATGCCGAACAGCCTTTTATGGCGTTCGACAGCGAGCGCGCCTTGTACCACTGGCTCAAGGAACAGTTCATGGGCGAGCAGGCAGCCAAGGCGATGACAGGCCATTTCCTGCGTGGTGAGGCGTCCCGGACACAAGATGGTGCCAGGTTTGCGCGCGCGGTGAGCGATTTGCTCGCGCACGATTGGCGTG
Source organism: Pseudomonas sp. P135 (assembly GCF_020312125.1). NCBI lineage: Bacteria > Pseudomonadati > Pseudomonadota > Gammaproteobacteria > Pseudomonadales > Pseudomonadaceae > Pseudomonas > Pseudomonas sp. P135. The sequence continues at coordinate 214,763 of NZ_JAGPYR010000006.1, read as the reverse complement.
CTGACGTTCGACTCATCAACCAGTCGCAAGCGCCTATTGCAGGTGATCCCTTTGTTTACCTGCGTGACGTTGCCCGGCAGGCAATGAGCGCCGATGCACGCGAGATCCTGACGTCCAATACCGACCTGCTCAAGCAGATATGGATCGGCTATCTGAGCGCATTCCTGCGGGCGTTTGGCGGGCTTGCGCCGCTGAGCTGGCCGGTTGCTTTGACGCTTGTCGGGGCAAGTCTTGCCAATACCGGGTTGAATATTGATCAGGCGGTCAATGGCAAAACCCCTGCGCAACGCAAGGCTGGTGTGCTGGGCGCGATTCTCAACACGCTTTATCTACTCTTCAATCTTCCTCTGCTGATGTCCATACGTGTCGCTCCCCAGCCTTTACAGGTAACGACAACGGACGTCGCATCGATCTCCAGTGAGGCCCTGGAGGGCGGCAGCGTGCTTGCCAACCCGCTGGATAACATGGAAGGCAACCTGCTGCTCGACACCCTCACGCCCTCAGCCGAAGAGGGCAGGTTGCGCGGCGTCTACACGCTGGGTAACGGCGAAACCTGGATCAAGCTGGCGCACTTGCCTTATCGCGTAATGTTCAATGAGCAACAGCAGTGCTGGATGGTCGTCAATCCTGATAACCCGTTTGCGTTCATCGGCAGCAAGCCGGTTCGTCTGAACGCCGAAGGGAAATGGACGCTGATGGCGTCGCCCGGCTTGCAGGGCGGCTCTCCTATGGATGTGCAGATTCCGTCAGGCAGCGCATCTGCCCCGGTTGGCAAACCTTATGCGACAGTAGGTTCCTCGTTCTGGGACCGGTATTTGCAAACTGACATTTTCAATGAGCAGCACTTTGCAGAAACAGCTCTGGCCCGGCAGAAACAGGTCATGTCAATCTGGGACGCGACCCCGGAGGATGTCCTGGAGTCCGATTCTTCGCCCGATGGCAACGAGGTATACAGGGACCCCTGGCAGGGCAAACATCGGGTTTTCAAGCTTGGCGATGACGACTATTACGCCGCCAATATCACGCTGTATACCCAGGATGATGCGCAATTCAACAGGTTCCTGCGTACCGGTGAGAGCCTGGGCCGAAACCAGGTCAGAGCCGTCGAACGGCTGGCCGATGATATCCATGTGGTGGGGTACAACAATGATGTCGAGTTGTACCGTGGCGGCAGTGGTGATCGGGGCACCTCGGGTGCCGTGTTCCGCAGCGGGCAGATCAAGGTCGGCGACGTGCTGGTCAATACCGATGTCACCTCGTTCAGCGAAAACCCCTACGTGGTCAGCGCCTTCGCCAGCAGTCGGGCCGGTGCGCCCGCTAGCGCCATGCTTGGGCCGGTCACGTTCGATGACACCTCGGTGGTCTTCGTTTTGCCCAAAGGGCGTTATCTGCGGGCCACGCCCGTTGCGCCATTCTCGGCCTCGCCCGATGAGGCCGAATCGATCTTCTTGCCCGGATGCTACTTTCAGATCGACAGCATCGAAGAAGTGAGCGGTGAGTTTTATCGCATCATGAAAGTCCAGATGCAGGAGGTCGATCGTCCAATCCAGGGGCGGGCGCTTTACGATATGCGCACGGGCGAGCCATTCAGTCGAGAGCAATACGCGCTTAAGCTGGGGACAGATGCCAAGGTACTGGTCGACCGGTTTTTTCCACAGAATCCAATGACAGACCTGTTCAGCCCGCACTGATCAACAGCCAGCCTGGTTTTGATCAGAACCAGTCATCGCGCATTGCCAGACAGGTGTCATCGCGGTTTTCCAGAATCGTCAGTTCATGATGGCTGCCCGGTACTTCCCACGTCAGGAAATACCGGGCAGCTTGCAGTTTGCCGTGGTAGAAGTCGCTGTCGGCCGAATTACCCTTGCCCAGGCCTTCCTCGGCGCGGATTGCCTGTTCCAGCCAGCGCCAGCCGATTACCGTGTGACCGAATGCCTTGAGGTACAGCGCCGAGTTGGCCAGTGTGCTGGTGATCCTGCCTTGCGCCAGATCGCCCAGCAGCCCCAGAGTGACAGCCTGCAAGCGAGCAATCAATTGCTCCAGAGGCTGGCGCAGTTCAACGAGTGACTCGTGAGCCTGCGCGCGCTCGCAGGTGTTGGCGATCAGGCGCAACAGTTGCTTGAGGCCGGTGCCACCGTTCTGCGCCAGCTTGCGCCCGAGCAGGTCCAGTGACTGAATGCCGTGAGTGCCTTCATGAATCGGATTGAGCCGGTTGTCACGGTAGTACTGCTCAACGGGGTACTCGCGGGTGTAACCATGACCGCCGAGCACCTGAATCGCCAGTTCATTGGCCTTCAGGCAGAACTCCGAAGGCCAGGATTTGACGACGGGGGTCAGCAGGTCCAGCAGCTCATGGGCGTGCTTGCGGACGTCTTCGGTTTCTCCGGTCTGGGTGTCGTCGAACAGCCGTGAGGCATACAGACACAGGTCAAACGCGCCCTCTACGTAAGCCTTCTGGGTCAGCAGCATGCGCCGCACGTCAGCGTGCTGGATGATCGGTACGGGCGTGCTCTCGGGGCTTTTGCTGTCGGGCAGGCGACCCTGAGGTCGATCCCGAGCGTAATCCAGCGAATACAGATAACCGGCGTAGCCCAACATGACAGCGCCCAAGCCAACGCCGATACGCGCTTCGTTCATCATCTGGAACATGTAACTCAAACCGTGATGAGGCTTGCCGACCAGATAGCCGACGCACTCGCCGTTATCGCCGAAGTTCAGCGCTGTAGAGGTCGTACCTTTCCAGCCCATCTTGTGAAACAGACCTGCCAGCAGCACATCATTGCGTTTGCCGAGGCTGCCGTCGTCGTGGACCAGAAACTTGGGCACGATGAACAGTGAGATGCCTTTGACGCCCCCTGGTGCATCTGGCAGTTTCGCCAGCACCAGGTGCACGATATTTTCCGACAGCGAATGATCGCCCCCGGAAATGAATATCTTGTTGCCGCGCAGCCGATACGTACCGTTATCTGCCGGTTCGGCGCGTGTGCGGATGTCTGACAATGATGAACCCGCATGGGGCTCGGTCAGCGCCATGGTGCCGAAAAAGCGCCCCTCGATCATCGGTTGCAGAAAGCGTTGCTTCTGCTCGTCACTGCCAAAACTTTCGATCAGGTTTGCGGCGCCCATGGTCAGAAACGGATAGGACGTGGTCCCGACGTTGGCGGCCTGGAAGTGGGCAAAGCAGGCTTGCGACAGCAGGGTAGGCAACTGCATGCCACCCACGTCGAAATCACGCGATGCGTTGAGAAAGCCCGCCGCAATAAACGCATCCACCGCAGGCTTGACCTCCGGGATCAGAATCGCCTCGCCCTTTTCATAGCGCGGCTCGTTTTCGTCAGCCTTGCGGTTGTGCGGTGCAAAGTACTTTTCTGCAATGACGCGCGCCGTCCCCAGCGCCGCATCAAAGGTTTCCCGCGAGTGCTCGGCAAAGCGCTCGCGACGCGTCAGACCTTCGGCGTCCAGCACTTCATACAGCTCGAAAGCCAGATTTCGGGAACTGAGCAGCGACTCGGACATGATGGCGTACCTGTTCTTGGAATGGCTCAAGTCTAGGTCGGGTTGAGGGGCGAGGGTAGCAAGATTGATTCGGGTGATGGTCGAGCGTGGGTGAGGGTGCATCGAGAGCGGACGCAGAGCGTCCAGAGCATGGGAACGGTCGGTGTCTTTCAGACACCTCTCGTTCCGCACGCTCCAGCGTGGGAATGCCTGTCGTGACGCTCTGCGTCATCTGTTACCGCGCGGCATCAGCCGATCGTCATCAGACTCGCATTGCCACCCGCCGCCGCAGTGTTGACGCTCAATGCCCGCTCGATCACCAGACGTTCCAGCGGTACGTTGGTTTCGCCGTGGGACAGGCCGTTGACGCCGACGATGGCACCGCTGCGTTGTGCGATCTGCTGGCAGATGGCACGTAGCTGATCGGAGTCGCCATGGTGCAGGACGGCGTCGAAGATGACTTCGTCCTTGGCCCAGTCAGGTATCAGTTTGATGCGCGCCTGAACGTCCTTTGGCAGGCGAGCACGCAGCGGTTTGCTGATGTCGGTTTCCGGCCATACGGCAGAGCTGCCGACCGCCAGTACGGCTGCCAGTTGAATCAGCAGGTCGTTCTCGTCGTCAGCCAGGCAAAGTACGTGTTCACGCGGCAGGATCGCGTAGCTGTTGCGTTCGCCGGTCGGGCCTGCCAACTGGCGGGTGATGCCGCTTTGCGATTGCTCGGCGTATTGACTGCACAGCGCGTCCAGGTCGCTTTGCTGGTTGCTGGCAGCCCAGGCCTTCAATGCCTGCAACGGCTTGCCGAGGGCTTCACGCAGGCGGGTATCCGGCGCAGACAGCGCGTCGCTGCGGACGAACGATTTCTCGATAGCATCCTGCGGACGCGTCGACAGCAGGCGATACAGGTACAACGGGCCACCCGCTTTGGGGCCGGTGCCGGACAAGCCTTCGCCGCCGAATGGCTGAACACCCACCACGGCGCCGACGATGTTGCGGTTGACGTAGACGTTGCCGGCATTGACGTTGTCGATGACCTTGGCGATGGTCTCGTCGATGCGCGTGTGCACGCCCAGGGTCAGGCCATAACCGGAGGCATTGATCTGATCGATCAGCAGGCCAAGCTCCTTGCGCTTGTAGCGCACCACGTGCAGCACTGGGCCGAATATTTCGCGTTGCAGCTCATCGAAGCTTTCCAGTTCGATCAAGGTAGGCATCACATAAGTGCCACGCTTGAGTTCGGTGCTGTCGGCGATGGCCACCTGATAGACCGTGCGGCCCTTGTCGCGCATGGCCTGGATGTGTTTTTCGATACCGGCCTTGGCCTCTGCGTCGATCACCGGGCCGATGTCTACCGACAGGCGCTCCGGATTGCCGAGGCGGTTCTCGGCCATCGCGCCCTTGAGCATTTCGATGACGCGGTCGGCAGAATCTTCCTGCAGGCACAGCACGCGCAGTGCCGAGCAGCGCTGACCGGCGCTGTCGAACGCCGAAGACACTACGTCGATCACCACCTGTTCGGTCAGCGCCGAAGAGTCGACGATCATCGCGTTCTGGCCACCGGTTTCGGCGATCAGCGGAATGGGGCGACCCTGTGAGTCGAGGCGACCTGCCACGTTGCGCTGCAGCAGGCGGGCGACTTCGGTTGAACCGGTAAACATGACACCCTTGACACGTTCATCGCCGACCAGTCCGGCACCTACGGTTTCGCCGCGACCCGGCAGCAATTGCACTACGCCTTCCGGAATGCCCGCTTCAAGCAGCAGGCGCACGGCCTGTGCGGCGATCAGCGGCGTCTGCTCGGCAGGTTTGGCCAGCACCGGGTTACCGGCAGCCAATGCAGCAGCTACCTGACCACTGAAAATCGCCAGCGGGAAGTTCCACGGGCTGATGCAGACCACCGGCCCCAGCGGACGATGGCCGTCGTTAGTGAAGTCATTGCGCGCCTGCACGGCGTAGTAACGCAGGAAATCCACGGCTTCGCGCACTTCGGCGATGGCGTTGGCGAAGGTCTTGCCCGCTTCACGAACCAGCAGGCCCATCAACGGCTGGATTTCAGCCTCCATCAAGTCAGCGGCACGCTCCAGAATCGCAGCGCGCTCGACAGGCGGAGTGGCCTGCCAGATCGGGCCAGCGCTCAAGGCGCACTGGATGGCGTTATCGACATCCTGAAGGGACGCTTCCTGCACATGACCGACCACGTCACGCAGGTCCGATGGGTTCAGCGCGGCACTCAGCGTGCCAGCGCTGGCCGGGCAGCCCAGCATCGGGGCGGCTTTCCAGTCGTTGTGCGCGGTAGCCAGCAGGGCCGAAGACAGCGAAGCCAGACGATGCTCGTTGGCCATGTCGATGCCGCTGGAGTTGGCGCGTTCGGTTCCGTACAGATCACGCGGCAGCGGAATGCGTGGGTGCGGCAGGCCGAAACCGCCTTCCTGGGTCGCCATGCGTTCGATCTGGCTGACCGGATCGGCGACCAGTTCCTGAATCGAGATCGAGTGGTCGGCAATCCGGTTGACGAACGAGGTGTTGGCGCCGTTTTCGAGCAGGCGACGCACCAGATAGGCCAGCAGCGTTTCATGGGTGCCAACCGGGGCGTACACGCGGCAAGGACGATTCAGTTTGCCGTCGGCGACTTTGCCTACAACCTGCTCATACAACGGCTCGCCCATGCCGTGCAGGCACTGGAATTCATACTGGCCAGGGTAATAATTCTGCCCGGCGATCTGGTAGATCGCCGCCAGGGTGTGGGCGTTGTGTGTGGCAAATTGTGGATAGATGACTTCCGGTGCCGCGAGCAACTTGCGGGCGCAGGCGATGTAGGACACGTCGGTGTACACCTTGCGCGTGTACACCGGATAGCCTTCCAGGCCTTCGACCTGGGCGCGCTTGATCTCGCTGTCCCAGTACGCGCCCTTGACCAGACGGATCATCAGGCGATGGCGGCTGCGGCGCGCCAGGTCGATCACGTAATCGATCACATAAGGGCAGCGCTTCTGATACGCCTGAATCACGAAGCCGATGCCGTTCCAGCCGGTGAGCTGTGGTTCGAAACACAGGCGCTCGAGCAGATCCAGCGACAGCTCCAGGCGATCGGCTTCTTCGGCGTCGATGTTCAGGCCGATGTCGTACTGCTTGGCGAGCAGCGTCAGCGACAGCAGGCGCGGGTACAGTTCATCCATCACCCGCTCGTACTGGGCGCGGCTGTAGCGCGGGTGCAGCGCCGACAGCTTGATGGAAATCCCCGGACCTTCGTAGATGCCGCGACCGTGCGAGGCTTTGCCGATGGAGTGGATAGCCTGCTCGTAGGACGCCAGGTACTTCTGCGCGTCATGTTCGGTCAGCGCCGCTTCACCCAGCATGTCGTAGGAGTAGCGAAAGCCCTTGGCTTCGAAGCGACTGGCATTGGCCAGGGCTTCACCGATGGTTTCGCCGGTGACGAACTGCTCGCCCATCAGGCGCATGGCCATGTCGACGCCCTTGCGGATCATCGGTTCGCCGCTTTTGCCGATGATGCGGCTCAGCGAGGATGTAAGGCCCGCTTCATTGTGAGTGGCGACCAGCCTGCCTGTCAGCAGCAGGCCCCAGGTGGCGGCGTTGACGAACAGCGACGGGCTGTTGCCCAGGTGCGGCTGCCAGTTGCCGTTGCTGATCTTGTCGCGAATCAAGGCATCGCGGGTGCCCTTGTCCGGAATACGCAGCAGCGCTTCGGCCAGGCACATCAGCGCGACGCCCTCCTGGGACGACAGTGAAAACTCCTGCAGCAGGCCCTGAACGATGCCCGCGCGACCACCGGCGCTTTTCTGGTTACGCAGTTTCTCCGCAATCGACGCGGCCATCTTGTTGGTGGCCTCGGCAACCGGCGCGCTCAGGCGTGCCTGCTCGAGCAGCATAGGCACCACTTCCGGCTCGGGGCGGCGGTAGGCGGAGGTGATGGCTGCACGTAACACGGACTGCGGTTGAATGCTCTCGGCAAAATCCAGAAAGCATTGCAGCCCCGCCTCTTCTGCCAGCTCGCCGCGGTCTTCGTTGTCCTTGCCGGCAGCACCGTCGAGCTCCAGCAGGGTTGCACCACTCTCGAGCTTTTCCAGGTAATTGAAAATCGCCTGCTTGATCAACCAGTGCGGCGTACGGTCGATGGAGTGAGCTGCGGCTTTCAAACGCTCGCGGGTCGGGTCGTCAAGTTTGACGCCCAGAGTGGTGGTGGCCATGTGTTGTCCTCTTTATAGCCACGTGGAAGTGGCATCGGCTTTGGCGCAGATTAGCCTCGGGACAGGGTGGGGTGCAACCGGGTGCAACCCGATTTGCAGAATATTTTGTGAGGTTCCCGGTGAGCGGCTGATAAAAATGGCGCTACGCTCAGTGCTGGTGCGTGATTTTTTGTAGATTGCGTTGAAAACGCCCTAAAATGGCGCGTAAATGCATATGTCACGAGTTTTTTGTAACAGGTGCAACTTGCAGGATGAAATGGGTTGCACCTTGTTTGGATTGTTTAATAGGATTCGTTCCCGCGGTGCAACCGCCAGTCATTGATTGCCAATCCTTGCGGAGCGATCAGTCAACGCGGTGTCGGGTGCAAAAGCAGGGATGTGCCGAATATCGGTCGCTATTCCCTTTGGCATCGGGTGCCAACATAAAAATAATGCCAAGGCAGAACTCATGAGTGTCAGCAACCCTACCTTGATCACGTTCGTGATCTATATAGCGGCAATGGTATTGATCGGCCTGATGGCCTATCGCTCTACCAACAACCTTTCGGATTACATTCTCGGCGGACGCAGCCTCGGCAGCGTGGTCACCGCTCTTTCAGCAGGAGCCTCGGACATGAGCGGCTGGCTGTTGATGGGGTTGCCCGGTGCCATCTATATGTCCGGCCTGTCGGAAAGCTGGATCGCCATCGGCCTGATCATCGGCGCCTACCTGAACTGGCTGTTCGTGGCCGGCCGTCTGCGTGTGCAGACAGAGCACAACGGTGACGCACTGACGCTGCCGGATTACTTCAGCAGCCGTTTCGAAGACAACAGTGGCCTGCTGCGCATCATTTCGGCCATCGTGATTCTGGTGTTCTTCACCATTTATTGCGCCTCTGGCATCGTTGCGGGCGCGCGTCTGTTTGAAAGCACCTTCGGCATGTCCTACGAAACCGCCCTGTGGGCCGGCGCTGCGGCGACCATCGCCTACACCTTCGTCGGTGGTTTTCTGGCGGTGAGCTGGACAGACACCGTGCAGGCCACGCTGATGATCTTCGCCCTTATCCTGACGCCGATCATCGTTCTGCTGGCAACGGGCGGCGTCGACACCACCTTTCTGGCGATCGAAGCGAAAGACCCGACCAGCTTCGACATGTTCAAGAACACCACATTCATCGGCATCATTTCCCTGCTCGGCTGGGGCCTGGGTTATTTCGGTCAGCCACATATCCTGGCGCGCTTCATGGCGGCCGATTCGGTCAAGTCGATTGCCAGCGCCCGACGCATCTCCATGGCCTGGATGATCCTGTGCCTGGGCGGCACCGTGGCGGTGGGTTTCTTCGGCATCGCTTATTTTTCCGCGCACCCTGAGGTCGCCGGGCCGGTTACCGAGAACCCGGAGCGGGTGTTCATCGAGCTGGCCAAGCTGCTGTTCAATCCGTGGATTGCCGGCGTGCTGTTGTCGGCCATTCTGGCTGCGGTGATGAGTACGCTGAGCTGCCAGTTGCTGGTGTGCTCCAGCGCGTTGACCGAGGACTTCTACAAGGCTTATCTGCGCAAGGGCGCTTCGCAGGTCGAGCTGGTCTGGGTAGGTCGGGCAATGGTGCTGCTGATCGCGATCATTGCCATTCTGCTGGCGGCCAATCCTGAAAACCGCGTGCTGGGCCTGGTGAGTTACGCCTGGGCCGGTTTCGGCGCAGCCTTCGGCCCTGTGGTACTGATTTCGGTACTGTGGAAGGGCATGACTCGCAACGGCGCTCTGGCCGGGGTCATTATGGGTGCGGCCACCGTGGTGCTCTGGAAGCAATTCAGTACCATGGGGCTGTATGAAATCATCCCCGGGTTCATCCTGGCCAGCATCGCCATCGTGGTATTCAGCCTGATCGGCAAGCCTGCTTCTGCGTCCATGCAGACCCGTTTCCTGGCCGCCGAACAGGATTTCAAAGCCAACCGCTGACAGGTCTGACTGAAACACAAACGGCCCGTTCTTCTTCGTGAAGCGCGGGCCGTTGTGTATTCAGGCTGAGAGCTGCGTGCCGCTCAGCTCTGGTTGTGATCGATGTCGAGGTTGTAGAACGTCGCCTTGCCACCCTCCGAGGTGTACCCGGTATTGTCCTGGGTATACACCCCCGCCTTGAAGTACAGAGGCTTGTCGCGCCAGGTCTCACTGATGCGCGTGCTCCAGTCCTGATCCTTGGCGCTGACGGACAGTTTTCCGCCCTTGCTCAGGTGAATGACGTAATTGAATGTCTCATTGAGCTTCACACCCTCTACGATGGTGTAAACCTTGCTTTCATCGTCGTCATAGCGGTTGCGGACTTTTGCAACGATATCGCCGGTCTTGGTGTCTTCCTTGTATTGAAACTCGACTTTCAGGAGCGGCTCTGTGCTCTCGTATGCGTGTATTTGTCCGATGACAATCTTGCCTGAGGAAGGTACTTGGTCGACTTCCAGTTTGGCATTCAGAAAGTTGTCGGCATCCGGGTACACCCAATTATGCAGCGAACCATCGGACCACGTTTCCCGAAGTTCGCTTCGGGAATATTTGGCGTTCTCGGTTTTAGTGCCGGTGACGGGCGACCAGAACACAATGGCGTCGGTTTTGGATTTGAAATATTTACCGTCGTAGCCTTTTACTAACTGAGCGGTTTCGATGGTCTTGGGGGGCGACCCCACCGGGATGCTGAGATTCCACGATCCAAGATCTACCATTTTGTCTCCGTCCGTAAATGTCTTTGTATCGCTCATAGAGAAAGCCTCTGGCACGAGGCTTCAGCCAGCTTTTATACGGCTTGTAGGACAATTTGTTAATAAAAAAATGTCGAACGGATGGCGTCAAAGTGCTGTCACTTCTTCTGCAGGGCAGAGCCTGTAAGGGGTGCAGAGAATGACCGTTAGTCGGCTAGATCGAACTTTGACAGTAGGGAAGAGGCGCCTTGCTTCTGCTTTTGGCGAGACGAGGCTAGAGTTATTCCAAAGTATGACGGTCGTCCTGAGTCTCAGGCGTCATGCCCACACAGAGAAGCAGCATGGAACGCGTGCCAAACCAGCCAGATGATGGCTCTTCAGTTTTACTTGTTGTAGACGATTACCCGGAAAATCTGGTGACGATGTGCGCTGTTCTGCAAAGAACGGACTGGCACATTGTGACTGCAAGTTCCGGAATAGAAGCATTGACCGTACTTCTCGAGCAGGAAGTCGACCTGGTTTTGCTGGATGTGCAGATGCCGGGTATGGACGGCTTCGAGGTCGCGCGACTGATGCGTGGCAGTCAGCGCACCCGCCTTACGCCGATTATTTTTCTCACCGCCAATGAGCAGACCCAGGATGCGGTGCAAAAGGGCTATGCGAATGGTGCGACGGACTATCTGTTCAAACCCTTCGACCCGAATGTGCTCAAGCCCAAGGTGCAGACCCTGCTTGAGCAACAGCGCAATCGTCGTGCGCTGCAACAGCTGTCACTGGAGCTGGAGTCGGCCCGTGCGTTCAACGCATCGGTGCTGGCCAACGTCGCCGAAGGCATTCTGGTCGTTGACGAAGCAGGCACCATCAGCTTTGCCAACCCGGCTATCTGTCAGTTATTGAACACCTCCGTCGATCACCTGCGCGGCACCCAGGTGCTGGACTACATCATCGAACCGAAGGTAGGCCACTGGCTGGATTCGGGCTTTTACCAGCACTATCGCAAGTCCGACACCTATCGGGTGCACGACGCCATTCTGCGTACGGCGCAAGGCACGCAACTGCCAGTGGCGTTGTCCTGTGCGGCGCTGCCTGCCGAACAGAAGGCAATGGTGCTGACGGTTCTCGATATGTCGGTGGTTCGTGATCTTTATCAGCAGCTGGAAAAACAGGCCGTCACCGATGCATTGACAGGCCTGCTCAATCGCCGGGGACTTTATCAGGCCGTTGAAAGCATGCTGTTGCGCAACGAGCGGGCGGATAAATACCTGGTCGTGCTGTTCATGGATCTGGATGGTTTCAAGCAGATAAACGACACGCTGGGCCACGAGGCCGGTGATCAGGTATTGCTCTGGGTCGCCGAGCAGTTCAAGGACAGCATGCGCCCCTATGATGTGCTGGCACGCATCGGCGGCGACGAGTTCACCGTCGTAATCGACGGGCTTGATTACCCCGAACAGGCGGCCAAGATCGCCGAAAAGCTCATCGAGCGGGTATCCGGAAGACGCCAGGTCGACGGTGTCGAGATCACCCTGGGTGCCAGCGTCGGCATTGCGACCTTTCCGGATTGCGGCTCGAATCTGGACGGTCTGCTGCGCGCGGCAGATATCGCCATGTACGAGGCCAAGCGTGCAGGGCGGCAACAATACCGGTTCTATGATCAGAACATGAACGGGCGCGCCCGCTCGCGACTGATGCTTGAGGAAAGCGTGCGTACGGCCATCGACGGTCGGGATTTTTCAGTGGTGTACCAGCCCCAGATTCACGTGGCGGATGGTCGCTTGCGTGGTTTCGAGGCCTTGCTGCGTTGGCAGCATCCAGCGGTCGGAGAGGTCCCGCCTGCGCTGTTCATTCCGCTGCTGGAAGAGACCAGACTGATCAATCGGCTCGGCAGCTGGATCTTTGATCAGGGCGCCGAGCAGCGTCAGGCATGGAGCCACATCTTCGCGCCCGACATGGTGCTGAGTGTCTGTGTCAGCCCCACACAATTCTGCCTGCCCAATCTGGCCTCGGAATTGAAACGCGCCATGGATCGCTTCGAGCTGAAACCGGGGCAGATAGAGGTGGAAATCACTGAAACCGCCCTGGTCAACAACCTGACGCACAGCCACAAACAGCTGAAGTTGTTGCATGAGGTCGGTGTGCGCATTGCGCTCGACGACTTTGGTACCGGCGAATGCTCGCTGTCGCACCTGCGCAATCTGCAACTCGACACCTTGAAGCTGGACAGGCGTTTTGTGGCCAATATTGCAGGGTCAAAGCGCGAGGCGGCGATGGCCAGCAGTATCATCGACCTGAGCCGCAACCTCGATATGCTGGTTATTGCCGAAGGGGTCGAGACTGCCGAGCAATACCAGTGGCTGGCAGACAACGGCTGTCAGGTCATGCAGGGCTTTTTGATCGCTCATCCGATGTTGCCAGAAGATGCGTTGCGCTTTCCCGGGCACTTTGATGTGGCGGGCTTCAGGCAAACCAGATTGTTGTAGAATGGCGTTTTTCGATCTCATGCAAAGGCCCCATGACTGCATCCAGCCCTGCTCCGCTCAAATACCTGCAGGCCTATCCGCAGGCCCTGCAGGATCAGGTGCAGCAGCTGATTGCCGAGGATCGTCTGGCGGATTACCTTGAGCAGCGCTACCCCGCGCGGCATCAGGTCCAGAGCGACAAGGCCCTTTACGCCTACGCGCTGGCGCTCAAGCAGGATCACCTGCGCAACGCGCCAGCCATCAAGAAGGTTCTTTTCGACAATCGTCTCGACCTGACCCACCGCGCGCTGGGCCTGCACACCAAGATATCCAGAGTGCAGGGCGGCAAGCTCAAGGCCAGTAACGAGATCCGTGTGGCCGCGCTGTTCAAGGAAGCGCCGCCAGAGTTTCTGAAAATGATCGTCGTGCACGAGCTGGCTCACTTTCGTGAGTCGGATCACAACAAGGCCTTCTACCAGTTGTGCGAGCACATGTTGCCCGGTTATCACCAATTGGAGTTCGATTTGCGCGTGTACCTGACGTACCGCGATCTGCAGGCCGCGCGAGCGCCATGCTGAGCCAGGCACTGAAAAAGGATTCGACGATGCAGGTCAGCAAGACCAAAAGCAGTTTCTATCGCCGCCTGTACGTGGCGTACCTGATCGATTCACAGATCGCCAGCAGTGTTCCGGAGCTGATAGCGGCAACCGGCATGCCGCGTCGGACCGCGCAGGACACTATCAGTGCGCTTGCCGATCTGGACATTGTGTGTGATTTCGAGCAGCTGGAAGGCGGCCGCAATCACGCCGGCAGCTACCGGATCCGTGACTGGGGCGCCGTTGACAAGGGCTGGATTGCCGACAATCTGCCGCGTATCAAGGCCGTGCTGGAGTATCCCTGAGCGGCTTTCAGTCCAGATCGCGACGCATGCCGATATGCGGAATGTCGTCTTCCAGGTAGACCTCGCCCACCGGATTGAAGCCGTAGCGGCTGTAATAGCCTTGCAGATGGGCCTGGGCCGATAGGTAGATGGGCTGGTCGGGCCATTTGCGTTCGGCGTTTTCCAGGGCCTGCTCCATCAGTTCATGGCCGATGCCCCTGCTGCGGATCGAAGGCGCAGTCACCACCCGGCCGATGGTCACGTCGCCGCCTTGCTGGATCGGGTCGAGCAAACGCAGGTAGGCGACCAGCTTGTCTTCCTGCCAGGCCATCAGGTGGCAGGTGTCGCCCATCAGGTCCTGTCCGTCGACGTCCAGGTACACGCATTGCTGCTCGACCACAAACACCTCGGCACGCAGTTGCAGCACGGCATAGAGTTGCTCGATGCTCAGCTCGGTGTGATGTTTGCAGATCCATTTGATAGACATGTCGCAGACTCGCAGGGAAACCAGAAGCGAAGTCTAAACGTATCCGGCGACATTCCCAATAAACGCCGTCAACGATATGAATGCTGCGCCGGTTGAGCATGTTGCCTGCCCGGCTTGTCTACTGCCTGCTTGAGGTCTTCAATTAGAACTGCAGGCGCCCTCACGGGCGAGCGTTTTCCTGCCGATAGGATTAAATCGGGCATGCCGCCCCTTTCAGGAACCTGAGCATGTCGCAGTTGCTTCGAGCGGTGGGGGTGCTGGTCTTTCTGCTGATGGCGCACGTCAACGCAGCTGAAAAGTTGCGTCTTGTCGCCGATCCCTGGCCACCTTTTACCGACGCGCTGCTGCTCAACGGCGGGCTGGCAACCGATATCGTCAATACGGCGCTGCGCCGTGCCGGGTACACCACGCTGTATGAGCAAGTGCCCTGGGCACGGGCGATGCTGGGCTTGAGCCAAGGGCGTCATGATGTGCTGATCAATGCGTGGTTCAGCGATGAACGTACGAAAATTGGCCAGTTTTCTGCGGAATACCTGCTCAACCGGATACGTTTCATCAAGCGCAAGGAGTCGCCCATTGGCACCCTGACCCATGAGCAGCTCCACCAATACGTGATCGCGGTGGTCAGGGGTTATGCTTATGCCCCTGCGTTTGACAGCGACAGCCAGTTGCAGAAGGTCCCTGTGCAGAACTTCTCCACCGCCATACGCATGCTCGCCGCCGAGCGTGTCGACCTGACCCTGGAAGATGAGTACGTAGCCCGTTACAACCTGGCGATGGAACCGGATGAGGTGCGTGACCGGGTCGAGTTTCTACCGGGCTCGTTGAGCGAGAACAGCCTGCATATTCTGGTCAGCCTGAAAAATCCCCACCACGACAAGATCGTCGCCGACTTTGATCGCGAAATTGCCGCCATGAAAGCCGACGGCACCTACGATGAGCTGCTCAGACTGCATGGGTTGCAGCAACCTCCGGAGCTTTGATCAAGTGCGCGGCGAGGGTGCGCAGCGGAGCCAGCTGGCGGCAGATCAGCGCCAGCTGGGCTTGCACCAGTCGCTGACTTTCGTCCATGTCTTCGGGCAGTTGCTCCAGTTGCGCGGCCAGCCCTTCCTCGGCATCGCTCTGCACCGCAACCGGCTTCTTCTCGGCTAGCCCTGCAGCGATTTCGTCGATGCTGGCGGCCAGTGTGGCACCGACGTTATCGATCAGGTGTTCGCGGACATCACTCGGCAACTGCGTATCACGGTGCGCGCCGAGGCCGGAAAGGTAGCTCAGCAGCGTGTGTGACAGCACCAGAAAGCGGAAGCCGACGTCGGCCTCCTTGCGAAAGTGGCCGGGCTCCATGAGCATGTTCGCCAGCGTGGTCGACAGCGCGGCGTCGGCGTTGTGGGCGTTGCGCCGCGCCAGTCGATAGGCCAGGTCGTCACTCTTGCCCTTGGCGTACTGTTGCATGATCTGCCGCAGGTAGATGCTGTTGCAGGTCAGGGTATTGGCCAGCACCTTGTTCAGGCGTCGTCCCTGCCAGTCCGGCAAAAACAGGAACACGGCGAGACCGGCGATAAGGCTGCCCAGCAATGTATCGAACAGCCGCGGCAGGAACAGGCCATAACCATCACCGACCTGATTGAAGCAGAACAGCACCATCACCGTGATGGCGGCGGTCGACAGGGTGTAGCGGGTGGTCCGATTGACGAAGAACACCACCCCGGCCAGCACGGCGCACATCGATTGCAGAATCGGGCTGGTAACCAGATCGAACAGCACCCAGCCGACCGTCAGGCCGATCGCGGTGCCGATGATCCGCTGGCCGAGCTTGAGCCGGGTGGCGCCGTAGCTGGGCTGGCAGACGAACACCGTGGTCAGGATGATCCAGTAGCCCTGTGACGGGTGAATCAGGTGCACCATCGCGTAACCGATGGTCAATGCCAGCGGCAGGCGCAGGGCGTGACGAAACAGCAGCGAGGTCGGGGTCATCTGCAGGCGCAGGCGCGTCCAGACATCCTTGAGGTTGCGCGGCGAGCGGTCCAGCAGGCTGCTGTCGGTGGCATCGGCCACGGCGTCCGGGTTGCTGGCGTCGCTGATCAGGCGATCCAGGGTGCCAAGGTTGGCGGCCAGCGCGCGCAGCGAACGCAGCAGGCCGCGCCACGCAGGGTTGCTCTGGATGCGCAGATGTTCAAGGGACGCGTGCAGGTCTTCCATGGCTTCGGCGAAGCTTGGGTCATACACGAATGGTTGACGTAACTGGATGGATTCCGACAGCGCCTGGCAGGCCACGCCCTGTTGACGCAGCAGGCGCTGGCAGCGGAACAGCACGTCGCTGTGGAAAAACGCATCGGCCAGTGAGTTGTAGGGGTAATGCGACGAGCTGGCGCGCTCGTGGATGTCCTGGGCGATGAAGTACAGCTTCAGGTAGCGGCTGACTTTGGAGCCGGGGCGGCCGCTGCCGACGCGGTGCAGGATGATTTCCTTGGTGGAGTTCAGCGCGGCGACGACTTTGCCGTTCTGCTGCGCCAGCTCCAGGCGACGGGCCTCCACGTTGAGCGTGCGAATCGGTTCGAACAGGGTCGACTTGAGCTTCAGGTACTGGCCCAGCTCACGAAACAGTCGCGCCAGCGCCTGTTGCACCGGCTGGTTGGAAAACAGCATCTGCCACAGCACCGACAGCAGGCCGTACCAGGCTGCGCCCGCCACCAGCAGCATCGGTTCATGCCAGAAGTCCAGTACTTCACCGCCACGCTGATCGACGCCGATCATGGTGTAGACCGAAAGGATCAACGTGCCGTAGGCAATCGCGCCATAGCGTTCACCCAGTGCGCCGAGCATGGTCAGGCAGAAGCTGGCCAGCGCCAGTGAACAGACAAACAGGATGGGGTAGGGGAAGAGCAATTCGACGGCAAGGGCGGCGATGCTGAAACACACCAGCGTCACCGCCAGTGCGTTGAGTCGGCCTTGCCAGCTGTCGTCGGTCTCGGCCAGGGCGCAGGCGATAATCCCCAGAAACAGCGGGATCAGTAACGCCATTTCATTTTGATACCAGCACAGTGCCATGCTGCCGGTCAGTGCGATAAAGACTCGAACGCTATAGCTGAATTTATCCAGCGCCCACAATCGACGGAATGTATGACGGAGAGATTTCGATGCCATGGGTTAGCTTGACGGCCCTGTTCGCAATTGATCGATCGTGCAGGGGGATATGTACAGACCAAATGACTGGCTGTACATCCGCCTCGCAAAATTTATACCGGTTTGCCGTGTCGTGATGTTGCATATCAGCGACCAGGTCACACGTACTGTGCGGCAGCATAGGCCGACGCCCACGCCCACTGAAAGTTGAAGCCGCCCAGATGACCGCTCACGTCGAGCACTTCGCCCACGAAATAAAGACCGGGGGATTTCAGCGATTCCATGGTCTTGGACGACACTTCGCGGGTGTCGATACCGCCCAGCGTCACTTCGGCCGTGCGATAACCCTCGGTGCCCGCCGGGACCACCTGCCAGCTCGCCAGCTTTTCGGCGATCTCGGCCAGTTCGGCGTGGGTGTACTGCTTCATCGGTCTGGATACGAACCAGTGTTCGGCGATCAGGTTGGCCATCTTCTTGGTGAAAATCTCGCCCAGCAGGGTTTTCAGTTCACTGTTGGGGCGCTCGGCCTGCTGCTGGTTGAGCCAGGCGGGCACGTCATGATCGGGCAGCAGGTTGATTTCCACTGTGTCGCCGGGCTGCCAGAACGAGGAAATCTGCAGGATCGCCGGGCCACTGAGGCCGCGGTGGGTGAACAGGATGTTTTCGCGGAAGCTGGTGTCGTTGCAGCTCACCAGGCAATCCACCGAGGTGCCTGACAGCTCGGTGCACAGCTCCTTGAGCTGATCGGTGATGGTGAACGGCACCAGCCCTGCGCGGGTCGGCAGCAGCGTGTGGCCGAACTGCTTGCCGACCTGATAGCCAAAACCGGTGGCGCCCAGCGTCGGAATCGACAGCCCGCCTGTGGCAATCACCAGCGACTGGCAGTTCAGGGTGCCCAGCGTGGTCTGCAGGCTGTAGCCGGCGTCAGTCTTTTCGATCTGCTGCACGGCGGTGTCCATGTGCAGGCTGACACCGGCGTGGCGGCACTCGTCCAGAAGCATTTCCAGAATGTCGCTGGACTTGTTGTCGCAAAACAGCTGGCCGAGCTTTTTCTCGTGATAAGGCACGCCATGTTTGGCGACCATCGCGATGAAATCCCATTGGGTGTAGCGGGCCAGGGCCGATTTGCAGAAATGCGGGTTCTGCGACAGGAAGTTGGCCGGCTCGGTGTACATATTGGTGAAGTTGCACCGCCCGCCACCGGACATCAGGATCTTCTTGCCGGGTTTGTTGGCGTGGTCGATCAACATCACCTTGCGCCCGCGAGCGGCAGCGGTGAACGCACACATCAGACCGGCAGCGCCGGCGCCAATGATTACAACGTCAGTAACGGGCACAGCGTGGTTCCTCGATCTTCAGGTCACTATCGTTCCCATGCTCCGCGCCAAGCTATGCACAAGCCTGTTTTTGATTCTGGCCGCAGAAGCCTGAAAACCGCGTTTTCAGGACCTTCGGGGCCTGTATATGACGCTCGGCGCGGCGTGTAGGGACTATCAGGGTCAACGATAAACTTTACAAAATCCGCACGCGCAGCGACTTGCCCTTGATCTTGCCATTGTTCAAACGCTCCAGGGCCTGTTTGGCCATGCTGCGCTCGACGGCAACGTAGGCCTGGAAGTCGAAAATCGCGATCTTGCCGACCTGAGTGCCCGCAATGCCTGCCTCGCCGGTCAGTGCGCCGAGGATGTCGCCCGGACGCAGCTTGTCCTTGCGGCCCGAGCCGATGCACAGGGTGGTCATGGCGGGCAGCAGCTTGCCGCCTTCCTTGATGCTCAGTCTGTCGTATTGCTGCCAGTTCAACGGCGCTTTCTGCAATTCTTCGATGGCACGGGCGCGCTGGCTTTCCGACGGGGCCACGAGGCTGACCGCGATGCCTTTCTCGCCTGCACGACCGGTACGGCCGACACGGTGGATGTGGATTTCCGAATCACGCGCCAGCTCGACGTTGATCACCATGTCCAGCGCGTCGATATCCAGACCGCGCGCGGCTACGTCCGTGGCGACCAGTACCGAGGTACTGCGGTTGGCGAACATCGCCAGTACCTGATCACGGTCACGCTGTTCCAGATCACCATGCAGGCCGACGGCAGACATGCCCTTGGCGGTCAGGTGATCGACCACTTCCTGGACCTGCTGCTTGGTGAAGCAGAACGCCACGCAGGACGTCGGACGGAAATGGCCGAGTACCTTGACCACCGCTTCCAGGCGCTGCTCCGGGGAGATCTCGTAGAAAATCTGCTCGATCTGGCTGTCGGCGTGCAGCGCTTCGACCTTGACGGTCTGCGGATCACGCATGAACTTCGAGGACAACTGCTTGATGCCGACCGGGTAGGTGGCGGAGAACAGCAGGGTCTGACGGCGCTGCGGAGTCTGCTCGATGATGTCGGCGATGGCGTCGTAGAAGCCCATGTCCAGCATGCGGTCGGCTTCATCGAGAATCAGCGTGTTCAGGCCGTCCAGGACCAGAGAGCCCTTGCGCAAGTGCTGCTGTATACGACCCGGAGTGCCGACGATGATGTGTGCGCCATGTTCCAGCGAGCCGATCTGCGGGCCAAAGGATACGCCGCCACACAGGGTCAGGACCTTGATGTTGTCCTCGGAACGCGCCAGACGGCGGATTTCCTTGGCCACCTGATCCGCCAGTTCGCGGGTCGGGCACATGACCAGTGCCTGACAACCGAAGAAACGCGGGTTGATCGGGTTGAGCAGGCCGATGCCGAACGCAGCGGTCTTGCCGCTGCCGGTCTTGGCTTGCGCGATCAGGTCCATGCCCTTGAGGATCACCGGCAGGCTCTGCGCCTGAATCGGTGTCATTTCGGCATAACCAAGCGACTCCAGGTTAGCCAGCATGGCAGCGGACAGAGGCAGGGAATTGAAAGCGGTGTTAGTCACGACGGTGGACCTGCAAAACAAAAATGTCGCGTAGTGTATCACCCGCCAGTGAGACCTGGCACCGACGATAAAGGTCGTGGGAGCGAGCTTGCTCGCGAAGGGGCCCTTACAGTCCCAGAAGATGGGGCGTCTGGACCATGGTCTTCGTGAGCAATGCGGATCGCCGCCCCGGTCACTCCCACAGGATCCAGCAATGAGCGCGGAGCATGGGCGCGATATCCAGGGCAAAAAAATCCCCGCTGGAGGGCGGGGTTGAGGTTCGAGCGTGGCAGCTCGCAAGGGTGTACAGCAAGGCCCGTCCGGGGACGGGCCGGCAGGGCTTACAGCAGGATTGTGCGGATGTCCGCCAGCAATTCGCTCAAGCGCTTGGTGAAGCGGGCAGCAGCTGCGCCGTTGATCACGCGGTGATCATAGGACAGCGACAGCGGCAGCATCAGTTTCGGCTGGAAGGCTTTGCCGTCCCAGACGGGCTGGATGGTTGCCTTGGAAACACCGAGGATCGCCACTTCCGGCGCGTTGACGATCGGCGTGAAGCCGGTGCCGCCAATGTGGCCGAGGCTGGAGATGGTGAAGCACGCGCCCTGCATGTCGTTCGCCGTCAGTTTCTTGTTGCGCGCCTTTTCCGCCAGTGCGGCGGCTTCGGCGGCCAGTTGCAACAGGCTCTTCTGGTCGACGTCGCGGATGACCGGGACCAGCAGGCCGTCCGGGGTGTCCACGGCAAAGCCGATGTGCACGTACTTCTTGCGAATCACGGCCTTGCCGCTAGGCGCCAGCGAAGCGTTGAAGTCCGGCAGCTCCTTGAGCAGGTGGGCGCAGGATTTGAGCAGCAGCGGCAGGACCGTCAGCTTGACGCCAGCCTTCTCGGCAGCGCCTTTCTGCGCCACACGGAAAGCTTCCAGGTCGGTAATGTCGGCCTGGTCGAACTGCGTGACGTGCGGAATGTTCAGCCAGCTGCGGTGCAGGCCGGAAGCGCCGAGTTGCATCAGGCGCGTCATCGGTACTTCTTCGATCTCGCCGAAACGGCTGAAATCGACTTCCGGAATCGGCGGGATGCCCGAGCCGCCGCTTGCGCCGCCAGCTGGAGCTTCCTTGGCCTTCTGCATCATGGTTTTGACGTAAGCCTGAACGTCTTCTTTCAGCACACGGCCGTGCGGGCCGGTGGCGCTGACAGCGTTCAGCTCGACGCCAAATTCGCGGGCCAGCTGACGAACGGCCGGGCCGGCATGAACCTTGGCACCGTCTTTGGCCGGAGCCGCTGGAGCGGCTGGCGCAGGTGCTGCTTCTGCTTTGGGAGCAGGGGCGGCGGGAGCTGCGGCCTCAGCCTTGGCCGGGGCCGCGGCGGGTGCGCTGGCGGCAGGGGCCGGAGCGGCGGCAGGCGCGGCGCCTTCGACTTTCAGTTTCAGGATCAGGTCGCCGGTACCGACTTCCTGGTCCAGCTTGACTTCGATGCTCTCGACAACGCCTGCTGCCGGAGAAGGGATCTCCATGCTGGCCTTGTCGGATTCCAGGGTGATCAGCGACTGATCGGCCTGGATGCTGTCACCGACCTTGACCATCAGTTCGATGATCTTGGCCTTGCCCGACGAACCGATGTCCGGTACGTGGATGTCCTGAACGCTGGCGCTGGCTGCCGGAGCAGGCTCGGCGGCGGCCGCAGGTGCAGGTGCCGCTTCAGCCGGCTTTTCGGCAGCAGCAGGGGCAGGGGCAGGTTCGGCAGCAGGTGCCGGGGCCGCAGCCGCAGCCGCAGCCGCTTCGCCTTCCACTTCCAGTTCGAACAGCTCGTCGCCTTCTTTCAGGCGGTCACCCAGCTTGACCTTCATGGTCTTGATGACGCCAGCCTTGGGAGCAGGGATTTCCATGCTCGCCTTGTCCGACTCAAGCGTCAGAACGCTCTGGTCGGCTTCGATGCGATCACCGACCTTGACCATCAATTCAATGACTTCGCCTTCACCGTTGCCGATGTCGGGTACACGAATTAACTCACTCACTATGTCTCTCCTTAGGAGAACCTGTTCACTCACGAATACGCTGGTTCAGTTACAACGAAACAGCGTTGGATGCTCATTTACGTCGAGTAAATTCCGCATCCTCGGCTGTTTACGCTCTGATCAGCGCTCTTGAAGCAGACTCTTAGCAGTCCAGTGGATTGCGTTTTTCAGGATCGATACCGAACTTGGCGATGGCTTCCGCCACGACTTTAGGTTCGATATCGCCACGATCAGCCAAGGCTTCCAGGGCTGCCAGCACCACGAAGTGACGATCGACTTCAAAGAAGTGACGCAGCTTCTTGCGGCTGTCGCTACGGCCGAAACCGTCGGTGCCCAGGACTTTGTATTCCTTGGTTGGAACCCACTGACGAATCTGATCAGCGAACAGCTTCATGTAATCCGTCGATGCGATGACCGGACCTTTGCGACCGTTCAGGCATTCCTCGACATAGCTCAGCTGCGGCTTCTGGCCAGGGTGCAGGCGGTTGTTGCGCTCTGCAGCCAGACCGTCGCGACGCAGCTCGTTGAAGCTGGTGACGCTCCACACGTCGGCACCGATGTTGAACTCGTCACGGAGAATCTTCGCTGCTTCGCGGACTTCACGCAGGATGGTGCCCGAGCCCAGCAACTGGACGTGGTGCGCCGCTTCCTTGGTGTCTTCTTCGAGCAGGTACATGCCCTTGACGATGCCTTCTTCCACACCGGCCGGCATGGCTGGCTGGGCGTAGGACTCGTTCATCACGGTCAGGTAGTAGAAAACGTCCTGCTGCTCTTCGAACATCCGGCGCATGCCGTCCTGGATGATCACTGCCAGTTCATAACCGTAAGTCGGGTCGAAGGTGCGGCAGTTCGGGATGGTCGATGCCAGGATGTGGCTGTGACCGTCTTCGTGCTGCAGGCCTTCACCGTTCAGCGTGGTACGGCCGGCGGTGCCGCCAATCAGGAAGCCACGGGTACGGCTGTCGCCAGCGGCCCAGGCCAGGTCGCCGATACGCTGGAAACCGAACATCGAGTAGAAGATGTAGAACGGAATCATCGGCTGGTTGTGGCTGGAATACGAAGTACCGGCAGCGATGAAGGAGGACATGGCGCCCGCTTCGTTGATGCCTTCTTCGAGGATCTGGCCTTTCTTGTCTTCGCGATAGAACATCACCTGTTCTTTATCGACTGGCTCGTAGAGCTGGCCGACCGACGAGTAGATGCCCAGTTGGCGGAACATGCCTTCCATACCGAAGGTACGCGCTTCGTCCGGGATGATCGGCACGATGCGCTGACCGATTTCCTTGTCCTTGACCAGTTGCGTCAGGATGCGCACGAAGGCCATGGTGGTGGAGATTTCGCGATCGCCCGAGCCATCCAGGATGGCCTTGAGGGTCTCGAGTGGCGGGGTCGGCAGGCTGAAGCTCTGCGCACGACGCTGCGGCACGAAACCACCCAGCGCAGCACGACGCTCGCTCAGATAACGGGCTTCGGCGCTGCCTTCTTCCGGCTTGTAGAACGGCAGGGCTTCGAGTTCGGAGTCCTTGACCGGGATGTCGAAGCGGTCACGGAAGTGACGCAGGCTGTCGACATCGACCTTTTTGGTGTTGTGCGCAGTGTTTTTCGCTTCACCGGCGCCGGTGCCATAACCTTTGATGGTCTTGGCCAGAACCACGGTCGGTTGACCCTTGTGGTTGACGGCTTCGTGGTAGGCCGCATAGACCTTGTACGGGTCGTGGCCGCCACGGTTGAGTTTCCAGATCTCGTCATCGGACAGATCGGCAACCATGGCCTTGAGTTCAGGCGAGTTGAAGAAGTGCTCGCGGACGAACGCGCCGTCCTTGGCCTTGTAGTTCTGGTATTCGCCGTCGATGACTTCGTCCATGCGACGTTGCAGGATACCGTCGACGTCCTTGGCCAGCAGTGGGTCCCAGAAACGGCCCCAGATGACTTTGGTGACGTTCCACTGGGCGCCACGGAACACGCCTTCGAGTTCCTGGATGATCTTGGCGTTGCCGCGAACCGGGCCGTCGAGGCGCTGCAGGTTGCAGTTGACGACGAAGATCAGGTTGTCGAGCTTCTCGCGACCGGCCAGGGCGATGGCGCCCAGGGATTCCGGCTCGTCGGTCTCGCCGTCACCCAGGAAGCACCAGACTTTCTGCTTGCCTTCCGGGATGTAACCGCGGTGCTCCAGGTACTTCATGAAGCGCGCCTGGTAGATCGCCTGGATCGGACCAAGGCCCATCGATACGGTCGGGAACTGCCAGAAATCCTTCATCAGCCACGGGTGTGGGTAAGACGACAGGCCATTGCCGTCGACTTCCTGACGGAAGTTGGTCATTTGCTCTTCGGTGATGCGGCCTTCCATGAACGCACGGGCGTAAACACCTGGCGATGCGTGACCCTGGAAGTAGATCAGGTCGCCGCCGTGTTCGTCGGTCGGGGCCTGGAAGAAGTAGTTGAAGCCGATGTCGTACAGCGTGGCGCTGGAGGCGAAGCTGGAGATGTGGCCGCCCAGATCCGGGTCGCCGATGTTGGTTTTGACAACCATGGCCAATGCGTTCCAGCGCACCAGCGAGCGAATGCGGCGTTCCATGAACAGGTCGCCAGGCATGCGTGCTTCGTGGGTGACAGGAATGGTGTTGCGATATGGCGTGGTGATGGCGTACGGCAGCTGCGAACCACTACGGGTGGCCAGCTCGCCCAAACGGGTCATCAGGTAGTGAGCGCGGTCTTCGCCTTCTTTGTCGAGAACCGATTCCAGGGCGTCCAGCCATTCCTGGGTTTCGACGGGATCGAGGTCTTGCATGGCTTGCTCCAGGGCGGAAAGGCTTCCAGAATCGGTTGCCTGAGTTTGCGACTGGCCTTGTGGGCAGACGACATAAATTCTTGGATTTCCGGAGGGTGGGATCCGGCGGCGTGTAGTTTTACTACAAATCGACGACGATTTCAGCCCTCCGAGTATCGGACCCAGTAGTAAAACTACAGAGAAGCGACTCAATCGCTCCTGTTGTCGTGTAGCTTAAAACGTTACTGTTGATCGCTATTGAATATCTTGCAGGGAAAAAGCGGATTTTTATGCTTCTAATTTGATTTTTCCAGCAATTTATAACCTTTGTTCGACAAGCGGTGCTGGCAGACGCGTCTCGCCGTAACGACGGACGGGCGTCTGCACGCCGATCAAGGATAGACCATGAGCCTACCTTTACTGGCCGAATTTCCGGCCATTCTGCTGCCATCGATCAGCCGCGCCCTCCAGATGTTTCAGGCTGCGCTGACTGCCCTGTCCGAGGACGCGCTGGCTTCTTTCCAGGCCTGGCCCGAGGCGCGACAGGCAGCCTTCGACCGGGTCTGCGCCGCCAGTGATTTTGTAACCGAACAAGTCTGCCGTGATCCGCAGATGCTCCTGCAGCTGGCCGATTCGGGCGAGCTGGAGCGTAGCTTCTCTGCCGGCCAATTGCGCGGTCAGCTTGCCGACGCGCTGTCGAGCGTCGCCAGCGAGGATGAATTGGGGCGTAATCTACGTCGACAGCGCGCGCGCCAGCAAGTACGGATTATCTGGCGCGACCTGAGCCGTCAGGCAAACCTGATCGAAACCTGCCGTGACCTGTCGGACATGGCCGATGCGTCGATCGATCTGGCTTACCAATGGTTGTACGCCCGGCATTGCCAGCAGTTCGGCACCCCGACCGGTCGTCATTCCGGAAAGCCGCAGCACATGGTCATCCTGGGTATGGGCAAGCTCGGCGCGGTCGAACTGAACCTGTCCTCGGACATTGACCTGATCTTCGGCTACCCGGAGGGCGGCGAAACCGTCGGCACCAAGCGTGCCCTGGACAATCAGGAGTTCTTCATTCGTCTGGGCCAGCGGCTGATCAAGGCGCTCGACCCGGTGACCGTCGACGGGTTCGTGTTCCGGGTCGACATGCGTCTGCGTCCCTACGGTTCGTCCGGGGCACTGGTGCTCAGCTTCAATGCGCTGGAGCAGTATTACCAGGACCAGGGTCGTGACTGGGAACGTTACGCGATGATCAAGGCGCGCGTGGTCGGGGGCGATCAGGCGGCCGGTGCCGAATTGCTGGCGATGCTGCGTCCGTTCGTCTATCGCCGCTATCTGGACTTCTCGGCCATCGAAGCGCTGCGCACCATGAAGCAGCTCATTCAGCAGGAAGTGAAGCGCAAGGGCATGGCGGAAAACATCAAGCTGGGTGCCGGCGGTATTCGCGAGGTGGAGTTCATCGCCCAGGCCTTTCAACTGATTCACGGCGGCCGCGACCTGAGTCTGCAGCAGCGACCGCTGTTCAAAGTGCTGAAAACCCTTGAGGAGCAGGGCTATCTGCCCTCGGCGGTGACCGAAGAGTTGCGCGAGGGCTACGAGTTTCTGCGCTACACCGAGCACGCCATTCAGGCGATTGCCGACCGTCAGACGCAGATGCTCCCGGACAACGAACAGGATCAGGCGCGTGTTGCCTTGATCATGGGCTTCGCTGACTGGGCTGCCTTTCATGAACGGCTGATGTACTGGCGTGGCCGTGTGGCCTGGCATTTCCGCCAGGTCATTGCTGACCCCGACGCCGATCCGGATGACGAGCAAGATGAAGATGGCGAAGTGGTGGTTGGAGGCGAATGGCTGCCGTTGTGGGAAGAGTCCCAGGACGAAGAAGCCGCAGGTCGCCAACTGTTGCAGGCCGGCTTCGTCGATGCCGAGAGGGCGCTGAAAAATCTGGCCAACCTGCGCAGCAGCCCCAACCTGCGTTCGATGCAGCGTCTGAGCCGTGAGCGACTGGACGCGTTCATCCCCCGTCTGCTGGCTCAGGCGGTGGAGCATGAGAAGCCCGACCTGGTCCTGGAACGCGTGCTGCCGCTGGTAGAAGCCGTCGCCCGGCGCTCGGCGTACCTGGTGCTGCTCACGGAAAACCCAGACGCACTGCGGCAACTGTTGACCCTGTGCGCCGCCAGCCCGTGGATTGCCGAACAGATCGCGCGTTTCCCGTTGCTGCTCGATGAGTTGCTCAACGAGGGACGCCTGTTCAATCCGCCGCTGGCCCCGGAACTCGCCGCCGAGCTGCGCGAACGGCTGATTCGTATCCCCGAGGACGATCTCGAGCAACAGATGGAAGCCCTGCGGCATTTCAAGCTGGCGCACAGCCTGCGGGTCGCGGCATCCGAGATATCCGGCAGCCTGCCATTGATGAAAGTCAGTGATTACCTGACCTGGCTGGCCGAGGCGATTCTCGATCAGGTGCTCGCGCTGGCCTGGCGCTACAGCGTGGCCCGCCACGGCACGCCGTTACGCCCGGATGGCTCGTTGTGCGATCCGGGCTTCGTGATCGTCGGCTACGGCAAGGTCGGTGGCATCGAACTGGGGCACGGCTCCGATCTGGATCTGGTGTTCATTCATGATGGCGATCTGGAAGCCGAGACCGACGGTGCCAAACCGATCGACACCGCGCAGTTCTTCACCCGGCTGGGGCAGCGGGTGATCCATTTGCTGACCACGCAAACCAACTCCGGTCAGCTGTATGAGGTCGACATGCGCCTGCGGCCTTCGGGGGCGTCCGGCCTGCTGGTCAGCTCTCTGGGCGCTTTCGCCCGTTATCAGGCCAATGAAGCCTGGACCTGGGAGCATCAGGCACTGGTCCGTGCGCGGGTGATGACCGGCAGCCGGGATGTTGGCGAGCAATTCGAGAAAGTCCGTGCCGATGTGCTGGGGCGCGAACGTGATCTGCACAAGCTGCGCGCCGAAGTCAGCGAAATGCGCGCCAAGATGCGTGACAACCTCGGGACCCGCGTGACAGCGGCTGGCAGGGCGGCCAATGCCTTCGAGGCGGCGGTGCCATTCGACCTCAAGCAGGACGCCGGAGGTATCGTCGATATCGAATTTATGGTGCAATACGCCGCCTTGGCGTGGTCCAGAGAGCATCCCGCGCTGCTGCAATACACCGACAACATCCGGATTCTCGAAGGGCTGGAAGAGGCAGGGCTGCTGCCGGATACGGATGCCGGCCTGTTGCGCGAAGCCTATAAGGCGTATCGCTCGGCGGCACATCGCCAGGCCTTGCAGAAGCAGGCGGGCGTGGTCAGCGGCGATCAGTTTCATGCCCAGCGGCGTGAGGTGATGCGGATCTGGACGCAGATGGGGTTGAGCTGAGCCTCACGGCAACGCCACATTCCGCTGCAACACTCTATAAAGCTATGACAGGGAGGCGACAGGTTGTGTGGGAACGTCACGCAGTCTGATCGGCCTCCCTGATCGTTTCTGGTCGTTTTTGGATAGAACATGAAAATTCTGATCGTTGGGCCTAGCTGGGTCGGTGACATGGTGATGGCACAAACGCTGTTCCAGTGTCTGAAACAGCGTCATCCCGAGTGCGAAATCGACGTGTTGGCCCCTGAATGGAGCCGTCCGATACTGGAGCGCATGCCGCAGGTTCGCGCTGCGCTGAGTTTTCCGCTGGGGCACGGTGCCCTGGAACTGGCGACCCGTCGCCGGATCGGCAAGTCCCTGGCTGGCCAATACGATCAGGCTATCCTGCTGCCCAATTCGCTGAAATCCGCGCTGGTGCCGTTTTTTGCCGGTATCCCGAAGCGCACCGGCTGGCGCGGCGAGTTTCGCTACGGCCTGCTCAACGACGTGCGGACCCTCGACAAACAGCGTTACCCGCTGATGATCGAACGTTTCATGGCCCTGGCCTTCGACAAGGGCGCCGAGTTGCCGCGTCCTTACCCGCGACCGAGCCTGCGCATCGACCCGGCCACGCGCGATGCCGCACTGAGCAAATTCGGCCTCACCCTGGATCGCCCGGTACTGGCGCTGTGCCCCGGCGCAGAGTTCGGCGAGTCCAAGCGCTGGCCTGCCGAACATTACGCACAGGTCGCTGACGCGAGCATTCGCGAAGGCTGGCAGGTCTGGCTGTTTGGCTCGAAAAAGGATCATCCGGTCGGTGAGAGCATTCGCCAGGAGCTGATTCCCGGCCTGCGTGAGGAGTCCGTCAACCTCAGTGGCGAGACCTCGCTGGCCGAAGCCATTGACCTGCTGTCGTGCGCCGACGCGGTGGTCTCCAACGATTCCGGCCTGATGCATGTGGCCGCCGCGCTGAACCGTCCGCTGGTGGCTGTCTACGGCTCGACCTCGCCGGGCTTCACGCCGCCGCTGGCCGACGCAGTGGAGGTGGTGCGACTGGGCATCGAGTGCAGCCCGTGCTTTGAGCGCACCTGCCGTTTCGGCCATTACAACTGCATGCGTCTGCTTGAGCCGGACGCGGTGACTCAGGCGCTGAGCCGTCTGAGTAGCACGCCGGTGGAGGTTGCCTGATTTTGCGGGTACTGCTGATCAAGACGTCTTCACTGGGTGATGTGATTCATGCCTTGCCCGCGCTGACCGATGCGGCGCGCGCGCTGCCCGGTATTCGCTTCGACTGGGTGGTCGAGGAAGGCTTCGCGGAAATTCCCGCCTGGCATCCGGCGGTCGACAGGGTCATCCCGGTGGCGATCCGCCGCTGGCGCAAGCACCTCTGGCAGACCTTCAGGTCCGGCGAATGGCGGCGCTTCAAGCAGCAGGTGCGCGAACAGCGTTATGATCTGGTGATTGATGCGCAGGGCCTGTTCAAAAGTGCCTGGCTGACGCGCTATGTCGAGGCACCGGTGGCCGGTCTGGACCGCGATTCGGCACGCGAGCCGGTCGCCAGTCGCTTTTATGATCGCGCTTTTCCAGTGGCACGCGGGCAGCATGCGGTCGAGCGGCTGCGTCAGTTGTTCGCTCAGGCACTGGGCTATCCACAGCCGTCCGGCATGGGCGATTACGGTCTCAAGCCGCTGGCGACGCTGGATGACAGTTTGCAGGCCCCGTTCGTGCTGTTCTTGCATGGCACGACCTGGGACACCAAGCACTGGCCCGAGCTGTACTGGCGGCAACTGGCCGAATTGATGGCCGCGCGCGGCCTGCAGGTGCAGTTGCCGTGGGGCAATCCGGCAGAGAAGGCCCGCGCCGAGCGCATTGCCGAGGGTCTGAGCAGCGCGCACGTGCTGCCCAAGCTGAATCTGGCAGGGGTTGCGCGGGTGCTGGCCAGCGCGCAGGCGTGCGTCGCGGTAGACACCGGCATCGGGCACCTGGCCGCGGCACTGGATGTGCCGACCATTTCCCTGTTCGGCCCGACCAATCCGGGCCTGACCGGGGCCTACGGCAAATCGCAGGTGCATCTGGCCAGCGACTACCCGGGCTGCACGCCGTGCCTGCAAAAGAAATGCACGTACCAACCGAGCGCCGACGATCAGCGCCGGTTCGACCTTAAGCGCGAGTGGCCGATGTGCTTCACTCGTTTGAATCCCGAGCGAGTAGCGAGCCAATTGGGCGCGCTGTTGCTGGCAAAGGAACCTGGCTGATGCAACTGGCTTTTGTACTCTACAAATACTTCCCGTTCGGTGGCCTGCAACGCGACTTCATGCGCATCGCGCTGGAGTGTCAGCAGCGCGGTCATCAGATCCGCGTTTACACCCTGATCTGGGAAGGCGATGTGCCGCCCGGTTTCGAGGTGCTGGTGGCGCCGGTCAAGGCGTTCTTCAACCATCGGCGCAACGAAAAGCTCAGTGCCTGGATGGAGGCGGACCTGGCCAAACGCCCGGTGGACCGCCTGATCGGTTTCAACAAGATGCCCGGTCTGGATGTGTATTACGCCGCCGACGGCTGCTTCGAGGACAAGGCGCAGAACCTGCGCAGCCCGCTCTATCGCAAGTGGGGCCGTTACCGCCACTTTGCCGACTACGAGCGCGCAGTGTTTGCCAGGGACTCGAAAACCCAGGTGTTGATGATTTCCGAAGTGCAGCAGCCGCTGTTCATCAAGCATTACGACACCCCGCCGTCGCGCTTCCATTTGCTGCCGCCGGGTATTTCCCAGGATCGCCGCGCGCCGCCGGATGCCCCTGAGATCCGCGCGGGCTTTCGCAAGGAATTCGGCCTTGCCGACGATGACCTGTTATTGGTGCAGATAGGCTCCGGTTTCAAGACCAAGGGCGTGGATCGCAGCCTGAAGGCGCTCGCGGCTCTGCCCGCCGAGCTGAAGAAGCGCACGCGACTGTTTGTAATCGGGCAGGACGACCCCAAAGTATTCCAATTGCAGAGCGCGGCGCTCGGCCTGGGTGATCAGGTGACCTTCATGAAAGGGCGCAGCGATATTCCGCGCTTTCTACTGGGTGCCGACCTGCTGATTCATCCGGCCTACAACGAAAACACCGGGACCGTGCTGCTCGAAGCGCTGGTTGCCGGTTTGCCGGTTTTGGTCAGCGCGGTCTGTGGTTACGCTCACTATATTGCCGAGGCCGATTGCGGGCGGGTGCTGGATGAGCCGTTCGATCAGGCGCAGCTCAATCGCTACCTGTCGGAGATGCTTCAGGACAACGCCGCACGCAGCGCGTGGTCGCGCAATGGCCTGACCTTTGCCGACACGGCAGACCTTTACAGCATGCCGCAACACGCTGCGGATGTGATTCTGGCGGAGCACTATTGATGAAGCTGTTCCTTGCTGAGCCGTTCAAGAGCCTGTGGGCGGAGCGCGATGCGTTCGTCGAGGTCGAAGGCCTGAGCGGTGAGGTCTACCGCGAACTGGAAGGGCGCCGCACGCTGCGCACCGAGGTCGACGGGCGCGGTTACTTCGTCAAGATCCACCGCGGCATCGGCTGGGGCGAGATCGCCAAGAACCTGGCAACCGCCAAGCTGCCGGTACTGGGCGCGGGCAAGGAATGGGACGCCATCGAGCGTCTGCATGAAGTCGGCGTCCCGACCATGACCGCCGTGGCCTATGGTGAGCGTGGCAGCAACCCTGCCGCGCAGCACTCGTTCATCGTCACTGAAGAACTGGCACCGACCATCAGCCTTGAAGACATCAGCCTCAACTGGCGCAGCGAGCCGCCCGAGCCGCGTCTGAAAAGAGCCTTCATTGCCGAAGTCGCCCGCATGGTCGGCATGATGCACCGCGCAGGCGTCAATCATCGCGACTGCTACATCTGCCATTTTCTGCTGCACACCGACAAGCCAGTGACCGCTGACGATTTCAAACTGTCGGTCATCGACCTGCACCGTGCCCAGACCCGCCGTGCGATCACGCCGCGCTGGCGCAACAAGGACCTGGCCGCGTTGTATTTCTCCGCGCTGGACATCGGCCTGACCCGCCGCGACAAACTGCGTTTTCTCCAGGGCTATTTCCAGAAGCCGTTGCGCGAAATCCTGCTCAAGGAAGCGACGTTGCTGACCTGGCTGGACAAAAAAGCCGACAAGTTGTATCAGCGCAAAGTGCGCTACGGAGACGCTCTCTGATGGCGGGCTGGAAGCTCGAGCCCGAGTACGCGTTCCTGGAACAGGAATTCGGTAGCCTGGATGCCGTATTTGCCTTGCAGGGACAGCAGTTGACCCGCGACCCGCTGTCCGACGTCATTCGCGTCGAGCGCGGCGGGGTTTACTACTACGTCAAACGCTACGTGGGCGCGGGCAAGGGCCTGCGTCGCTATATGGGCAAGCCGAGGGTCAAGTCCGAGTGGCAGAACCTCAAGCGCTTTGCCAAATGGGGCATTCCCACCGCAGAAGTCGTGGCCTGGGGGCTGGAGCGCAACGGCGCGGCGTATGATCGCGGCGCACTGATCACGCGAGGCTTGCCGAACACCGAAGACTTGTCGGCACTGGCGCAACGCAAGGACCCGCGACTGGCCGACCGCCACTGGGTCGATGCAGTCAGTCGCCAACTGGCTGCCTTTACCCGGATCATGCACGACAACCATTTCACGCATAACGATTTGAAATGGCGCAACCTGTTGGTCGATAACGAGGGCAAGCTGTTTTTCATCGATTGCCCCAATGGTGCATTCTGGTGGAGCTTCATGCTGCGCTATCGGATCACCAAGGATCTGGCCTGCCTGGACAAGGTCGCCAAGTATCATTTGTCAGCCACCCAGCGCCTGCGCTTCTACCTGCAATACCGCCAGCGAACGCGTTTGAACGCCTCCGACAAGAAACGTATTCGACATATCGTCAGCTTTTTCGAGGGCCGTGAATGAGCGTTTTTATTGCCAGTGCCGACCAGCCTTTACTGGCGCGTCACAACCTGGCTGATTTTGAATCGCTTTGGAACATCAGGCTTGATGCGGTCGATGAGCCCAATACCGGGCGCGGCGGCTGGAGCAGTGTGTTCCGCCTCGACCTGGACGGTCAGGGTTTTTACCTCAAGCGTCAGAGCAATTACCTGACGCACACGTTGCATCACCCGTTTGGCGAACCGTCGTTTTCGCGCGAGTTTCGTAACATCAGTCGCTATCGCAAGCTGGGGATTCCGGCGTTGCAGGCGGTGTTCTATGGCGAGCGCAAGGTCGACGGCGAACGCCGGGCGATCCTGATGACGCGTGCGCTGGACGGCTGGACCGATCTTGACGAGCTGTTGCAGCAGTGGAACCAGATGGAGGCCCCTCAGCGTCAGGCAATACTGCACGCCTGCGGCCAGCTGGCGCGCACGCTGCACCGCGCCGGACAGGTACATGGCTGCTTCTACCCCAAACATATTTTTCTTCAGGCAGCCGGTACCGGGTATCAGGCGCAACTGATCGACCTGGAAAAGACCCGCCCGGTGATTTTTGGCAAGCGTGACCTTGCCCGCGACCTCGAACCGCTGCTGCGCCGCGCGCCGATGTGGAATGAGGCCGATCGGCGCGAGCTGCTGGCGGCTTATCTGCACGCCACGCCAAACAGCCTGCTGGTCGACGCCTGGAGTGCGCGCCTTGGCAAACGCGGCGCTCACAAACGAGACCTTCAACACAGCGATGATAAAGAGACCCGTTGATGCGCCTGTCTGAACTCAAGACCGCCGGCCGTACCCTCGAGTTGCCGATGAGCCTGACGCTGGCCGATGCTGCCGGATCGGCTGAACTGCAATTGCTGACCCTGCTGCGTGTATTGCCGGGGCAGCGCTATGTCGGGGCCGGTGTCTGGCGAGGCCGAACGGTGCTGGCAAAACTGCTGGTGGGCGACAAGGCGGCCCGACACTTTCAGCGTGAGCTGGCCGGGGTCAGGCTGCTTGCCGAACAGGGCCTGACCACACCGCTGCTGCTGGCCGACGGTTTACAGGACGGCGAGGGTGGCTGGCTGTTGTTCGAGTTTCTCGAACAGGCGCCAAGCCTGGGCGATGCCTGGAACGCCGTTCAGCACCTGCCACCGCTGGCAGACGAGCAGCAAGCGGTGCTTGGCGAGGCGCTATCGGCCATTGCCCGGCAGCACGCAAAAGGCCTGTGGCAGGAAGACCTGCACCTGGACAACCTGCTGCGCCACAACGGGCAGCTGTACCTGATCGATGGCGCCGGGATTCGTGCTGAACAGGCCGGTACGCCGTTGTCCCGGCAAAAGGTGCTGGAAAACCTCGGCGTGTTCTTTGCCCAGTTGCCCAGGTCTTTCGAACCGTTTACTGAAGAGCTGCTGGTGCATTACCTGTTGAGCAATGCCGAACATGGTTTGCCGATGGAAGCGCTGCAAAAGCAGATTGACAAGGTTCGCAGCTGGCGGCTCAAGGACTTCATGAGCAAGACCGTGCGCGACTGCAGTCTGTTCAGCGTCGAGGACAGCGCTTCGGTGTTCCGCGCCATTCGTCGCGAGGAAGAATCCGCAATGCTGCCGGTGCTGAGTCAGGCGGATGCCTTGCTCGACCAGGGGCATCTGTACAAGACCGGGGGCGCTGCGAGTGTCGGGCGGGTTGAGGTCAGTGGTCGTCCGCTGGTCATCAAGCGCTACAACATCAAGAATTTCAGCCACTGGCTCAAGCGCTTCTGGCGCCCCAGCCGAGCCTGGCATTCGTGGCGCGAAGGCAATCGGCTGAAGTTCCTCGGTATCGCCACACCCAAACCGCTGGCCGTGCAGGAAAAGCGCTTTCTCGGCTTGCGCAGCAAGGCCTGGCTGGTGACCGAATTCATCGATGGGCCGGACATCATCGAACGCTTCGCCCCCTATGTTGAAAGCGGTGATGCGCCAGAGGTCGAACTGCAGGCGCTGGATCGGCTTTTTGTGCAGCTTATCCAGGCGCGCATCAGCCATGGCGATTTCAAGGGGCATAACCTGTTCTGGCACGTCGATCGCTGGGCGATGATCGACCTGGACGCCATGCAGCAGCACAGTTCGCAATCGTCATTCGCGGCGGCCTACGCCCGTGACCGGGCCCGCTTCATGCGTAACTGGCCCGCGCACAGCGCGCTGCACCAGTTGCTGGAACAGCGCTTGCCGAAGCTCGCGTCAGACTGAATCCACCTGACTCTCGTGCCAGCGCGGAGCGCTCATCGGTAGTGGCTGACTCTCGTGCCAATGCTCCGCGTTGGCATGCAGTTCCGGACGCTCCGCGTCCTCTGTGTGACGCGGAGCGTCTGCATCCTCAGGTAGCGCGCGTGAGGTTCATCGCTTCGAGTGCCGCCACCAGTGCATCGATGTCGTCGAAGGGTTTGAGGTGGATGCGCGGCCAGCGCAGGCGTTCGATGTACAGCTTGCCTTCGGCATTGCGCAGCACTGGCGTGCGGTGAATCCAGGTGTCGCGCGCGCGATGGACGATGGTTTGCAGGTTGCCTTCACCCTCCTGCACCAGAAACATGCCCGGACGGGAGAGGCGTTTCTCGATGCTCGGCAGCCGGGCCGGCTGTGGACGCGGCACCTCCATCTCCACTCGATAATCAGCTTTGATGTAGACCTTGTCATCCGCTATGCCACCCGAGACGAGCTCTCCCTGATCCAGCGTTATACCCCTCGAATGGCCCGGAGCCACATCGACGACCCGCAGGCCGATTCCTCCTTCCAGTTCGGCAATGCCAGGCACGACGCCCTGGTAGGTATTGGAATGGCTGTTGCCAACCAGCGCGATCCACTTGTGCGAGCCCATCACGTCCTGATGCCTGCGGATCGTGCGTGAGGCAAAGTAATTCATCATTTGCTGGCGGATAAGGGGCTCGTCCTCGGCGATGCCTTTGAGGTGGTAACTGCTTGCGCAATCGATGGCGCGAATCTCCAGGCCCTGCTGCCGCGCCCTGATGACCAGCTGTTCGAACGTGTAGACGCCGTTCGGGTCGGTGTGATGCCCGCGGTCCAGGGTTTTCAGGTCATGCAGCAGGGTTTTGCTCATCTGCCCGGTTTCGAGGAAACGATCCAGGTCCGCCTGATGCAGATCGCTCAGCAGGTGCTCCATGTACAGCGTTTTGACGTTCTGCTGCGACAGCAACGGCAGGTTGTCGATGATCAGCTTTTTGCTGGCGACCGAAGAGTGTGACTCGCCAATGACGAGGCCTTCGGTATGGCGATACAGGGTTTCAAGCAGCCCGGCAGTGCTTGTCTGGGGTTCAATGGCTGGCAATGTCGGGCGAGGCGGCAGTTGCGCGGCACTGATGCTGGCGGCGTCCTTTTGCAGATTCTTGCGCCGCAGGTCGAACGTATTGCGCACAGTGTCGAGTTCGATGTCTTCAAAAAAATACTCCATATCGAGCCCCTTCTTTTCGAAGTTCGCCAGGCGATGCAGCGTGGTTCTGGTATCCGGCGGCATTTCGTAGGTAGCATCGGTCAGCGATTGCTGGATGGCCGTCATCGACCTGTCAACGCTCCAGTCATCGGCTTCCACGCGCAGCCAGGTATGGTTTTCGTCAAGGACGAACCCGTACTCGCCCGCCCAGCGCTCACCCTCGGCAATCGCGGTCGGGTCGCCCAGCTCGCGGATCAACGTGTTATCCAGAGCAGTGGCAGGGGGCAGCGGCCTGGCGGGCAGCGTCGGGTCGGCAAACGCTATGCTGAAGTCGCAGTGAGACGGCGTGTTTTCATGCGCCTCACCAGCGCCTTGCCTGATGCGGGTCGGACGTCCGGCGGGGATGTCCTGGACCTGCACACTGACGGCGCCCTGCATTTCAGCGATGCCGGGCACTTGATCGTGCGTCGTGGCCAGCTTCTGGTCGAGCAGCGCTACCCAACGCCTGGCAGAGGCCGGCTCGATGTCGTGGTTGATGAGCCTGTGCCCGAAGAAGTTGCTCATTTTCATGGCGGCTGCCGGGTCATCGGCAGCGCTCAGCACTGTATGGCCGAGAAACGGATAGCTGATCGACGAACTGAACGGGCGCACCTCGATCCCGTAACGGTGGGCTGCCTTGATCAGGTGGTAGTAATCGAATTCGCTGCTGGCGTTGTTCAGGGCGCCGCGATTGGTCTCTTGCAGGTAATACTTGAGTTCATGAGAGCCGGAGCGACTCTTTTTGCCCAGTTGGCGATACCTGGCCAGCTTGCGCAGGTGTTTGTCGGTCAGCAGGTGCTCGATGTACAGCACCTCGACACGCTGCTCTGCGAGCAAGGGCATGTTGAGCAGCAGCAGACGCTTGCTGGCCACCGATTTCGGGGCTTCGCTGAACACCAGTCCGTTACTGTGACTGAAGATGTGCTTGATGAGCGTGTCGACGCTGCCGGGCAGGCCATAGGCGGGCAGGGTCGGCCTGGGTGGAGGCGTGAATCGGGCAAAAAAGGCCTGGGCGTCCTGATAGAGTTGTTCCCGACGCGCCGTGAAGGTCTGGCGCACCTCGGTGAAATACGTTTCGAAATAGACGTCCAGGCCTGCGCCGGTCGGGTCGAAGACTTCCTTGTTGATGACGATGTCCAGGTGCGCGCGCATGCCGCTCGGCATCTCATAGTCGCTCAAGGTATTCAGCGAGCTTGAGCTTGCGCTGGCTTGCTCAGGTAGCGGTCGATAAGTGCCCGGAGTGTCCAGCCCGCCGCCGCGCAGGCGCTGCCGTTCGACAAGCAGCCACTGGCCCTGATCATTCAGGCGAACCGGCTGTTTGCCGAAGAAGGCGAACGGATTGGCCGGGTCGATGATCTGCCAGTACTGCCAGTAGGCGTCGTACTGAACCTCAAAGGCCTGGTCTGAGAGCTGGATATAGTATTTTCCATTGATCGCATGCACGCCTTTTGCGTGACCCTCGGCGATACGTGGCACGTTCTCCAGAGAGATGTCGACGGCCAGATCGATGCGCAAACCTGATGGCGCGCGCTGTGCAGTCGGGGGCAACGGGAGCAGCGGCTGCCAGGCGCCTCCGATCTCGCGCGCAGCGAACTGGCCGGTTGCCAGCGGCGGTGCCGAGGCGACATGGGACGCCTGGAAAACCGCAGCATGCCCATGAACGTTGGGCTTGCCGAGCAGAAAAACTTGCTCTTGCAGCTCTACCGGGTACAGATCCTCGTAACGCGGCAGGGAAGGCTGGCGCTGGAACGAGCGCAGTACCGGGGTCGAATGCTGACTGTTCTCAAGCTGGTGCAACGCGCCGCCAAGTCCTTTCAGACCCACCAGCAAATCGCTGCCTGCACCGAGGCCGTTGAGCAGGGCCGACAGCATGTAGTTCGTGGCGCGCTCCCGGTCGCCTGCGCTCAGCGCTGCCAGTGCCTGCCCGCTGTCATGCAATGAAATCAGGCTGCCCACCGCAAAGCTTGCCGGCGGGAAGGGCAGGGTCAGGGCCGTGGCAACGATTTCGACACTGACCCGGATCAGCTTCGTCAGCATGTCGTTACGGCCGGTGGTGGTTTCTTCCACGTCACGCAGCCTGCGCTCCAGCGGCCGGTTGAAACAGGTATCGGCAACGTCTGCAATGAATGCCCTGGGGATGACCGGAGGCTTGTTGGCGTTGCCCTTCTGCATGTCCCGCAGGAAGAACGACAGGGTCCGGCGTGCCTTGATGCGGCAGCGATCCTTGTAGTAATCGATCATCCCGTCACTATCCAGCGAGCTCACGAAGTCGCTGAACAGACGGAATTCGATACCGTCAGGTGCCTGCGGCGTATAGAGCAGCGCGGCGTGACGGATCTGTGTCGGCAGGATGACCAGGCAGCCCTGAACGGTTTCGATGTGGGTCAGCAGCGGGCTGGGGATAACCAGTTGATCGACATCGGTCAGTCCCGAGGCGATCAGGGGTTTATCCACATGTATTTGCAGGGGGTAAAGGGGATATCGCTCGCGTGAGGCCGGGTCGCTCAGGTGCGCGTTATCCAGTGATTGCGTGAGCCAGGCATACTGCGCGGCCTCGACATGACCTTTCAGCAGGCTGCGCAGTGCAGCCGCCTTCATCTGCAATTGGGTGATCATCACGCTGTATTGGCGACGGTAGGCGTAGCCATCGTTTTCGCTGTTCAGCAGGGTGTTTCTGATCAGCGCAATGTACTCGTCCGCCAGCCACTGGCCGCGTACCGAACCTGCGACAGCAGCGGGTGACAGCGCGCTCAGGTCGATCCCCGGCGGGCCGCTGAACGTGGCGTCGGTAGCTGCCGAAGTGCTCAAGGGGTCGATGCTGTCGTTGTAGCCTTTGAGCAGCATGTCGGTGTAGGTCTGCGTTTCGCGCT
Organism: Pseudomonas sp. P135; assembly: GCF_020312125.1. Classification (NCBI taxonomy): domain Bacteria; kingdom Pseudomonadati; phylum Pseudomonadota; class Gammaproteobacteria; order Pseudomonadales; family Pseudomonadaceae; genus Pseudomonas; species Pseudomonas sp. P135. Next base: position 175,223 of record NZ_JAGPYR010000006.1, on the reverse strand, counting down.
CGCTGGTGATCACGATCTGATCGGGGTCTACCGTGCCTGCGGGGACGCCCAGCAGTTTGCCGAGCTGCTGGCTGGCACGCTGGTGTACGTAGTCCTTGAACGACTGAACCCCGGTGTGCGCCTGGGCCTGATAGTTGTCGAGGGCGCCATTGATGGCGCGTTCAAGGGCCAGTAATTCCCGACGCTGGGCGCGGCTGGCGCGCAGGTACCAGTCCGGGGTATGGCGGGCCTGTTCGGAGAGCAATACGCGGGTCTGCTCGTCGGTAAAACGGCGCAGTGCCGTCTCGCAGTCGGGGTGATCGATGAATTGCAGGAAGTCCTTTGCGGGCTGGGGTTTCTCGCGCAGCGCGGTCAGTTGCGCAGCCAGTTCCGGGCGGGCAGCGACCTCTACCTGATCAAGCAGCCAGGCCGTCATTGCGGGCGATGCGGTCCAGCCGACCACCTCATGCAGCAGTTGGGTGTCGGTGTCGAAGGCCTTGAAATACTGCTGCCCGGGCGCCTCGCTGGCGAACATGATCAGCCGTTGCGTCCGGCCTTGAGCATCCTGCTTGCGACACACCAGCAGTCTGGCCATCACGTTGCGGTCGTTCAGCCTGATCTGCTGCACGCGCAGCGCGGGATCAGGCGTCCCCGTCGCCGCGCTGGTCAGCGCTGCGACGATGGCAAAGTCATCGGGCCGGATATGCCCCTGCATCTTCGCCGCCCAGCCGAGCGTGGTCAGTCGGACACGCGCCAGTGCGCGCAGCATCTGTTGGTTGTGTTCCTGTTGATAGGCCTGGCGTTGAAAATCGCCAAACACCGCGCGCAGATCGAGTTCGTCAATCACTCTGGCAAGGTAGGCCGGGTTCAAGGCCGAATAGGCGGCGTCCAGCGGCTGGCCATCGAGGGTGATGAGCGTCTGGTCGAGGAAGTCCGAGCCCGCTGTCTCGTCATCCGGATGCAGGCCATAGAGCGCCAGTTCGGTCAGCGGCAGCTTCACGCGGTAGGTCTCGCTCGTCGCTGGCAGCGTGCGGCGGGTGTCGATGGTCAAGGCCCCAGGGTCCAGATCATGGCCCAGGTCATTGGCCAGGCGTGTGCGCAACTGCATTTCGGCAAACCGCTCCGGCGACGCCGCGCTGCCCAATACACTCAGCATCGCAGCATGCGCCGCGTCGTAGCGTTGCAGGTGCAGGGCATAGGTCTGCAGATCAGCCGCGCTGGCGATCTTCATCCACTCCGGCAAGTCCCGCTCGTACTGACGTCGTCTGTTGGTCAGTTCACGCAGCTCTAGCATGGCCGCCGGGCCGAACAGGCCAGGCATGTCGATGGCTTGCTGGATCAGCGATTGACGCTTGAGCCGATCCGCCGTGCCGGGCTGTTCGCAGGCGTAACGGATGTCGTTGCGCTGCTTGTTCAGCAACCGGTCGAAGGCGTGAATGAACGGTGCCGTGGTAACAACCGGCTGCAATTGCACGTCGGCAGCCGTGAAGGGTTCCAGGTACAGGTCGGCGTCCTGGAGTATCTCGGTCAAACGCTCCTGATGCTGTCGTTGCGCGTTGCTGAGCAGCGCATCGCGCAGCGTTGGCGTGTTGAGCCACTGCACAAGGGTTGCGACCATCATGGCCTGCGTGGCAAAACCGCTGATCCCGAGCCCTGGCAGCATCAATAACGTGCGCCCCTGATCCTGGGAAATCACCAGCACGCCGGCCATTTCAATCTGTTCGTCATCATGCAACTGCACCCGCACCGTCGAATAGGCGAGCGCCGGGCCTTCCTGATCGGGCGAGTCGGGCGAGTCGGGCAGGCAGGCCAGGTAGCCACTGTCGAGATCGCGCTCGTGAATCCTGACGCGAGCTTCGTCATGCAGGGACCTTTGCAAGGCGGGCAAGAGGCGATCACGGCGGCTTTCACCGGTTTCGCCCGGGTCCGTCCAGTAGTCTTCGATCTGCTGCAACAGGCCGAAGATCTGCAACTCGCGTTCGGACACGTCAGCGCCGTCGAGGGCGCTCAGCAGGGCTTCGCCAGCCTGGGGCAGCGCGTCCAGCTCCCTGGCCAGCAGGGTGCGCAGTTCGTCGAGCCTTTTCAGCGCTGCGGACGCGCCAGCCCAGGTATCGCTGGGCGTCATCGGTACAGGACTCGGCGTTGAAAGGTTGAAATCCAAAGAGGGTGGTGTTTGCGTCATGACAGGCTTTCCATTGCGCTAGGCGCTGAGGTGTGATCGGCGGCCTCGGGGGCTGCGACTGAAGGCCTCAATTAATCAGGTGCAACGGGCAGCAACGCTGTAGATAAATATGCGAGGCGGCGAAAGAGACGTTTCGTACACCGTCTGGCGGGCCGCCTTGAGTGACATTTCAGCGCGTCGAGCCAATCCTTGGTCATTACGTTATAATCCCGCCCTTTAGCTGCCCTCAGCCCGCTGTGCGGGGGCACACCTTTTCCCGGGCGCCCTGCGCCTGCATGCAGACTAAAGAGGCTAGACATAGTGGCATTGACGATCCTTGGCCTGTCCGGCGCCCTTAGCCATGATCCTTCCGCAGCGCTTTACATCGACGGCAAGCTGATAGCAGCGGCCGAAGAAGAGCGCTTCGTTCGTGACAAGCATGCAAAGAACCGCATGCCCTACGAGTCGGCGAAGTTCTGTCTGGAACAGGCAGGCATCAAGCCTTCGGACGTCGACGTGGTCGCGATTCCGTTCGCCCCGATCAGCCTGTTCGGCAAGGCCCGCTGGCATTACGCCAAGCGTTACTGGTACGCACCGGATCGCGCCCTCGATGCGCTGCTGATGGGCAATCGCCGTTACAAGCGCTACCGCAACAAGATTGTCTGGTGCCTCGAGCAACTGGGCTTCGATCCGAAAAAGATCAAGATCGAGCCGGTCGAGCATCACCTGGCCCACGCTTCCAGCGCCTACCACTGCTCCGGTTTCACCGAAAAAACCGCGATCATGGGCATCGACGGCAAGGGTGAGTACGCCACGACCTTCTTCGGCTATGGCGAGAACGGCAAGATCCACAAGATCAAGGAATTCTTCGATCCGGACTCGCTGGGCGGCCTGTACGGCGCGATCACCGAGTTCCTCGGTTTCGAGATGCTCGACGGCGAATTCAAGGTCATGGGCATGGCGCCGTATGGAGATGCCAGCAAGTATGACTTTTCGCGTCTGGCGACCTTCGAGAAGGGCGAGCTGGTCATCAATACCGAGCTGGCCAACGTTATTGGTCTGCGTCGCTACAAAGAGAACGGCAAGGGCTTCTATTTCTCGCCGAAGCTGATCGAGTGGCTCGGCCCGAAACGCGTTGGCGACGTGGCCGACGAACCCTACATTCACTACGCCGCGAGCATGCAGGCGCTGTTCGAAAAGCTCGCGCTGCAGATGATGGATCACTACCTGGGTGACATCCTCAAGGAAACCGGCAAGATCGCTTTCGCCGGTGGCTGTGCGCTGAACGTCAAACTCAACCAGCGCATCATCGCCCGTCCTGAAGTCAAGGAACTGTTCGTGCAGCCTGCGTCCGGCGATGCCGGTACGGCGGTGGGCGCTGCGGCTTATGTCTCGCACGCCCGCGGTGTGCCGGTCGAGAAGATGGAACACGTCTACCTCGGCCCTGCTTACAGCAACGAAGATGTGATTGCGGCCTGTGCCCGTCACCCGAGCAAGCCGGTCTGGCGTCAGATCGACAACACGCCGGAGCGGATTGCCGAAATCATGGTCAAGGGCAACCCGGTTGCCTGGTTCCAGGGGCGTATGGAGTTCGGTCCGCGCGCGCTGGGCGGCCGCTCCATCATCGGTTGCCCGAGCGTCACCGGCGTGGCCGACCGCATCAACCATCAGATCAAGTTCCGCGAGCGCTGGAGGCCTTTCTGCCCGTCGATGCTCGACACCGTCGCCCCGCAGATGATCAAGATCGATCACCCGGCGCCGTTCATGACCTTCACCTTCGAAGTGGCCGAAGAGTGGAAAACCCGCGTTCCGGAAGTCGTCCATGAAGACGGCACCTCCCGTGCCCAGGTGCTCAAGCGCGAATACAACCCGCGCTATTACGACATGATGAAAGCGCTGGAAAACCTGACCGGCAATGGCGTGTCCCTGAACACCTCGCTGAACCGCCGTGGTGAGCCGATGATCTGCTCGCCGACCGATGCGCTGAACATGTTCTTCGGCTCGGACCTCGAGTATCTGATCATGGAAGACATCCTGGTGGTAAAAGAGGGCGTCGAGGCTTATGACACGCTCGGTTGAACGACACGTACTGCAGTTCTGTCACGGTTATGACGGGCCGTTTCTGGACTGCGCGCGGCAATACGCCAGCCTGTTCGCCGGCAAGGGCTATCGGGTCACGACGGTGTTTCTGACCGGTGCCGCCGATCCGGATGTCGTTGCTGACTGCGGTTCGGACGAAGTGCTGTTCATGGAGTACAGCTCCAGTGCCATTCGTGGCCTGAAGCTGGGCGCCATTCGGGATCTGCGCAAAATTGCTGCCACGCGCAGTTTCAGCTTCTGCATCGCGCACCGCTTCAAGCCGGTGTACATAGCCCTGCTGGCGACGAAGCTGCCGGTGATCGGTGTGCATCATGCGTTCGGCGATTACCACCGGCGCAGTCGCAAGCTGTTCGCCAACCTGTTTCGCAAGCGCCTGAGCCTGCTCGGTGTTTCCGACGCGGTTCGCGACGACATGCGCGGCAGCCTGCCCAAGTGGCCGTCCGAGCGCATTCAGACCCTGTACAACCGGATCGATGTCGAGCAACTGCAGGGCAGTCAGTTTTCCGCTGAAGATGCCCGCGCAGAGCTGGGCCTGTCGCCCTCGGCCTGGATTGTCGCCAACGTCGGTCGCCTGCATCCCGACAAGGACCAGGCCACGCTGTTGCGCGGTTTTGCCGAAGCGCTGCCCGATCTTCCCGAGAACAGCCAGCTGGTGATTCTCGGCAAGGGTCGTCTGGAAGAAGACCTCAAGGCCCTGGCGCTGGAACTGGGCATCGGCCCGCAGGTGCTGTTCCTCGGGCAGGTGCCTGACGCGCGCCGCTACTTCAAGGCCTTCGACGTGTTCGCCTTGAGCTCGGACCACGAACCGTTCGGCATGGTCCTGCTGGAGGCGATGGTCGCCGGTGTCCCGCTGGTTGCAACCTCATGCGGCGGCGCCAAGGAAGTGGTTGAAGACGTTGGCCTGTTGTTCCCGCTGGGTGACGTGCATAGCCTGGCACACGGCCTGGTGCACATGGCCGGTCTCGATGCCGAACAACGTCAGGACTGTGCTGAGCGCATGCTGTTGCGCTTGCGCGAACGTTTTTCCGATCACGCTGTGCGTAATGTCTTCTGGCGTCTGCCACAAGTCTCCAGCCTGACAGCGGGGGCCTGATGCTCAATCGATTCAAGGGCTGGCGCGAGCGTGGCTGGGTGCAGATCGATGCGGCTGCCTACGAGCAAGCCTGGCAGCGGTTTGGCGGCAGCGTCGCCACTCATCCGCTGGTGGTCGCGCGCCTGTCGGCCTTTTCCGGCATCGCTGTGCGTTATCTGGCCTGGGAGCAGGGCGGTGAAGTGAAGGCCGCGATTGCCACCTGGGGCCGCTCGCTGGCGCTGTCCAAGGACGAACTCAAACGCCACGGCAAGAAAGGGCTGTTCGATCTGGGGAATGCCGAGCTGATTTTGCCGGTGGCCGATGATATCGAGGTGCCGGTCCGGCATCGCGCCCGCTATGTGTCTGCGCTCAACGAAGGCCGCATCAGTGACTTCAAGCCACAGGCCGAATCCCTGGCGATGGCGCGTACGCCTGAAGAACTGTCCAAGAAATTTCGTTACAACCAGCGTCGTGAGCTTCGCTTGCTGGAAGAGGCCGGCGGGACGGTAAGGCCTGTCAGCGAGTTCAGCAGCGCCGAACTGGCGAGCATGTACTGCGACCTGTTTCAGCGGCGCTGGGGCTTCGAAGCGACCGGTGCCCGGCACAAGGCCGAAGTCATCGAACTGTTGCGCGAGCTGCTGATCGGTTCGGTGGTGTTTCTCAACGATGCGCCGATTGCCATTCAACTGGTGTATCGCGTCGAAGCGCCGCAGTGGGTCAGCATCGAGTACGTCAACGGCGGTGTCGATCCCCAAACCCGTGACTTCAGTCCGGGCAGCGTGCTCAGCTTCGTCAATACCCAGTCCGCCTGGGAGAACGCCCGCGCACTGGGCAAATCACTGCGTTTTTCCTTCGGTCGTGCCGACCGCGAGTACAAGGACCGATGGTGCAACCCCGTTCCGGTGTTCCAGATTTGAGTCGCAAGCAGCAGTTGCTCAAGCGCCATCGCCGTAACAAGCGACTGGCGTTGCTGGGTGGACTGCTCCTGCTGATCGCGGTGGGCGTGCTGGTGGCCTGGTGGCTGGCGCCGGTGCTGGCCGTGTGTGCCTGGGTCGCCCATGAGGCCTGGTTCGCCGATCATCTGTTCTATTCGCCGTCTGACGATTATCAGTACACCTTTGCTGCCGACAGCGAAGTGCCGGGCGTGCGCCTCGACGGCGGCACGTTGCTGATCGACCCCGCAGTACAGCTGAACGGCGACGAAACGCTGATACTGGCACTGACGGTCAAAAGCACCTGGCTCGGGCGCTTTCTCGATCCGGTGGTCGAGCTGCAAGGTCAGGGCCTCAACGACCAGCAGGCATTCGAACGCGGGGTCAGCGGCGTGCGCTATCTGAACCTGACCGGGCTGGGCGAGCCGTTGGCCGCAGGTGTGCTGAAACTGCGCGGGCGTTGCTGCCGCCTTGCCGGCACACCGCGTCTCTGGCTGTTTCGCCAACCGGATGCGCGAAAACAGCGTGTCATGGTCATCGCACCGCACGCCGATGATGCCGAGCTGGCCGCCTTCGGGCTGTACAGCCAGGCCGAGGAGGCGTGGATCATCACGCTGACCGCCGGTGAGATCGAGGCCGAGCATTATCGGCAGATGGGCATGGAGCGTGCCGAAGCTGCGCGTATGAAGGGCCGCTTGCGGGCCTGGGACAGTATCGCCGTGGCGCGCTGGGGCGGGGTGCCCGAGTCGCAGTGTGTGCAATTGGGCTATTTCTGCCTGCAACTGCCCGCCATGCAGGCTGCGCCGGATACGCCGATTGGTTCGCGGGAAGCCGATCTGACCGATACCCGCCTGTTTCGTCAGTTCAATACCCTGCCATTGCCCGGCGACAACGGCCAGCCGACCTGGAATAACCTGCTCGCCGACCTGCGCGCGCTGATTCTCAAGGCCCGGCCGCAGGTTGTGGTGATGCCGCATCCTGCCGTCGACCCTCATCCCGATCACATCTGCGCCCAGGCTGCGGTGCGTGAAGCGCTGCTCGGGCTCGAATGGCAGCCGGAGGTGGTGCTCGGTTATGCCAATCACCTGCACGACAACGACCGCTGGCCGATGGGCGATGCCTACAGCGGCATCAGCCTGCCGCCGGTTTTCGATGCCGCGCTGCCGCTGGTGCCGTACAGCCTTCAATTGTCGGTCGCCGCGCAACGCGACAAGGCCATGGCACTGGGCATGATGCATGACCTGCTGCCACGCATGCCGTTCAAGCGCCGTGTGCGCCGTGCGCTGCAACGCGTTCTGGCCGGTCGTCACTGGCCAGCCGAGGGCGAGAACGAATTCTTCCGCAAGGCGGTGCGACGACACGAGTTGTTCTGGTGCAGCCGTGATCTCTGATTCAGCAGGCGCAGTACTGCAAGGAAAACCATGAAAGTTCTACTGCTGGTCCAGAAAGAGCAGCGTGCGATTCTGGACCGTCTCTATGACGGCATCGCCGCACATTGTGAATGCGAAGTGCGCTGGCTGAGCTCTGCGGAGCAACGCAACCTGCGTGGTTATTTCCGCCGCGAGGTGGACGTCAGCCGCTATGACCGGATCGTGTTTTTCCTGCGTTTCAAGCAGGAAGTGCGTCAGGTCGGGTTTATCCGCACGATTCCCAATCTGGTCATCCTCGAACACGATGCCTACCAGAACTACATTCCGTGCAAATACACCGGCAAGTTCAGCGCGCACTACCGCAAGCTGCCCTGGGCGCGGGTGATCTGTTCAGGGTTCATGGTCAGCGAGCGCCTGCGCCAGGAAGGCTTCGACGCGGTGTTCGTGCCCAAGGGCTATGACCAGAGCCTGCTGCAGTTGCAGGCACGCGAGCGTGACATCGAACTGGCCTTTGTGGGCAGCACCAACAGCGTCGCCTACAGCGGTCGCAAGGCGTTGCTGGACGAGTTGGGCCAGGTCGAGAACCTGCTCGTCACACGGACCAAGTCCGGCGAAGAGTATTGCGACACCCTGAACCGCATCCGTTTTTTCGTCAGTGCCGACGTGGGCATGGGCGAATACATGATCAAGAATTTCGAGGCCATGGCATGCGGCTGCGTGCTGCTTGCCTTCGATCAGGGCGCTGAAGAAAACCGCGCGCTGGGCTTTGTCGACATGCACAACATCGTGCTCTATCGCGACATTCCCGAGCTTCGCGAAAAGCTGGCGAAATTGCGCGATAACGTCACACTGGCCAGTGAAATATCCTGTAATGGGCAGACTTTGGTCGAGGAACGCTTTACATTCCATGCCCTTGGAAAAGCCATCGTGGACGCCATGCATGCGCCACTGCGCAGCATGCCGGCGGCGAGCTGGATCGATCGCCTGCGGTCACGATTGGGATGGTAAGGAATTATGAATATTCAATGATTGGGAACGAATGATGGTATTCAGCGAAAACAGCGACATTACGCTGGTCGTCACCAGTTGTGGTCGATTCGACCTGTTGAAGCGCACCCTGGAAACGTTCGACCATTTCAACACTGCGCCCATACGCCATGTGCTGATTACCGAAGACTCCGGCGATGACCGGGTTCAGGCATGCATTCCCGAACACTGGCACCCGCATACGCGCTTCATCATCAACAACCCCAAGCTGGGGCAGATGCGCTCTGTCGACGCGGCCTATTCGCTGATCGAAACGTCTTGGGTGTTCCATTGCGAAGATGACTGGGATTTCTACCGTCCGCACTTCATCGAAGAGTCGATGACGCTGCTGGAACACGACCCTCAGGCCTTGCAAGTCTGGTTGCGCAGCTACAATCATGATCTGCGTATCCACAGCCCTTACGTTTACCTGAACGAGCGTGAAGTGGTTGAAGGCATCGCGTTTTACAAGTTGGGCTCGCACAAACCGGAATGGCAGGGGTTTTCCTTCAATCCTGGGCTGCGCCGCCTGGCTGATTACCAGCAGCATGCGCCTTATGCCGGGCACGGTGGCGAGAAGAAACTTTCACAATTATTCGCTGCACAAAACCGTTACGCTTTGATTCTGGAAAATGATGCCGTGTTGCACACCGGGTTTGGTGAGCACGTGGAGGTGCCGCAGGAGCGGCTTGACAAACAGCGTCGCAAACGTCGGGATCGCATCAAGCTGATCGTCGCTGTGCTCGCTGGCCTAGTAGCAGGTTGGTTGCTTAATAATGTCAGTTGACCCGATAAGAGTACCCGGCAGCAAAGTACAGCAGTACTTCACCGCTGCCATCGTCATCTTCCTGCTGAGTTTCATCCTCAACCCATCAGCCAAGATCACCAACAATCTGTTTTATGCATTCACGGCGCTGCCGGGCTTGTTCTTTCTGATCAAGTACCGAGCCGCTGGCGTGTTTGCCAAGCCACTGGGCATTGCCTGGGCGGTGTTCATGGCCTGCTTTCTGGTCCCCGCGCTGCAGGCGCAGGAGTTCCAGTATTACAAGCACATCATCTACGTCAGCCTGTTTGTCTTTGTCGTGGCCGGGATTACCGACAACGGCTTCTTCAGGCGCGGGGTCTTCGTGCGCAGCATGTTCTGGGCCATATGCCTGTACATCCTGCTCAGCAGCATTCACAGCTGGGTGACCGGGCAGTTCGAATTCGGCCAGCGTGTGGCGATTCTGCCGGGGCGAATGGAGAACGTGATCTACGCCAGTGCCTGGCTGGTCTGCAGCCTTGCGTTGGCCATGCCGCTGTGGGCAAGAGAGCGTCGCTGGGTTGAGGCTGTCTGCGCCGTTCTTGTCACCCTGGTGATAAGCGCCTTCGTAGTGCAGACGCGTACTGCACTGGTGGGTTGCGCCGTTCTGTTTGCCGTCTGCACCGCCTATTCGCTGTACCGTTTCCCTCTGCGTACGATAGTGGCTTTGTTGGCGCTTGGCGTTGTGGCGGCAGCAGCCTTCTGGTTCGTCAAGGATGAACAGTGGGTCGCGCTGCTGACGGCCAGGGGTGATTCCTACCGCATCGAGCTGTTTGATATCATGACCGGTGAATGGCGTCGCTGTGGCTGGATGCTCGGCTGCGGTGTCGATTTCTATACGACCCAGACCCTGACGGGCGGCATACCGATCCAGCACCCGCACAATATTTTCGTGTCGCTGGGGCTGTACACCGGCGCGGCTTCGCTGGTGATGTTTCTGGTCGTGATGGCGATGACGCTGTGGGACGCCTTGCGCAACGGCGATGCCTGGGGTCTTTACCTGGTGTGCGCGCTGGTCATGCTTAACTTCGACGGTGGCCAGCTGGTCGGCAATCCCGACGAGCTCTGGGTGCTGGTGCTGTTACCGGCGACCATGGTGCTCGGGCGAGTGGTGCAGACGCATCGGCTCAGGCAGCAGCAATAGCATCAAAAAAATGGCCGCTTCGACAGCGGCCATTTTTCATGGGGCAGGCTATTGAACAGCCTGGGCCAGTTCAGAGGTGTCGCATAGGGTCTGAGCACTCATGTAGCCATCGAGGAAGGCCGGGTTGCCGTTGTCCAGCAGCCATTGGCGGTCTTCCTGATAGCGCAGCATGTGCTTGAAATTGCGCAAGCGGAGGCTTTTGCGCAAGGCGCGGCGATAGGTTTTCATGTCGGCGATGTCAATCAGGCCGAGGCTGCCTTCCGGCGTGAGGATCACGTTGCCAAGATGGGCCGAGCGAAAGTAGATGCCCTTTTCGTGCAACCCGGCAATGAAGCTTCCCAGTTGCATGCGCAGCTTGTCGTCGGCAACCGCGCTGCCCAGCAGCTGGCGCAGGGTGAAGCCTGCCAGCGGATCATAATGCACGGCATCGCGCTCGATCTCGGCGATGCGGCAGACTGTGCGTACCCGCGGGCAGGGAATACCGCGTCTGGCCAGCGTTTCACAGTTGTCTGCGAAGCGCTGCGCGTAGGGGTACCAGGCTGCGGAGCTGACAAGGCGTTTGCGCCGAAACAATTTCAGCATGGAGCCGTCACGCAGACGGAGTACCTTGTCGCCCGTGCCGTCGGCTTCAAGTACTTCGGCACCTTGAACCCGTTCAAGGTAATGGGCGTGGTCAAGCGCTTGCATCGATACTCCGGTTTTTACGCCCCAGGGAATGGGCGAGCCGCCTATGTTACCGCAGCAGGCAGCCGCGAAAACCGCTGTGATACAATTCGGCCTCTTTTTAACACGACGGATTCTCATGACAACCTCCGAATCGTCCGCAACCTCCAGCGTGAAAATCTATTTCCGCCTGTTGTCTTATGTGCGTCCGTATGTGGGCATTTTCCTGCTCAGCATCATTGGTTTCGTGATCTTCGCCTCGACCCAGCCGATGCTCGCCGGCATCCTGAAATATTTCGTCGACGGCCTGACCAATCCCGAAGCGGTGCTGTTTCCCAATGTCCCTTATCTGCGCGAGTTGCAGCTATTGCAGGCCGTGCCGCTGCTGATCGTGCTGATTGCCGCATGGCAGGGGCTGGGCTCCTTTCTGGGCAACTATTTCCTGGCCAAGGTTTCCCTGGGGCTGGTGCATGACCTGCGGGTAGAGCTGTTCAACAAGCTGCTGGTGTTGCCCAATCGCTACTTCGATACAACCAATTCCGGTCATCTGATCTCGCGCATCACCTTCAACGTCACGATGGTGACCGGCGCTGCCACCGATGCTATCAAGGTGGTGATTCGCGAAGGCCTGACCGTGGTGTTCCTGTTCATCTATCTGCTGATGATGAACTGGAAGCTGACACTGGTCATGCTCGCGATCCTGCCGTTGATTGCCGTGATGGTCGGCACCGCGAGCAAGAAATTCCGCAAGCAGAGCAAGAAGATCCAGGTGGCGATGGGCGATGTCACGCATGTTGCCTCGGAAACCATTCAGGGCTATCGCGTAGTCCGCAGCTTCGGTGGCGAGGCCTACGAGCAGGCGCGCTTTGCCCAGGCCAGCAACAGCAACACCCAAAAGCAGCTGCGCATGACCAAGACCGGCGCCATCTATACGCCGATGCTGCAACTGGTGATCTACAGCGCCATGGCGGTGCTGATGTTCCTGGTGCTGTTCCTGCGTGGCGAGGCAACAGCGGGTGATCTGGTTGCCTATATCACCGCTGCGGGCCTGCTGCCCAAGCCGATTCGGCAGCTGTCGGAAGTCAGTTCGACGATCCAGAAAGGCGTCGCCGGTGCCGAGAGCATCTTCGAACAGCTGGATGTGGAAGAGGAAGTCGACACCGGCACCATCGAGCGTGAGCGCGTGACCGGCCACCTCGAGGTGAAGAACCTCAGCTTCTTCTACCCGCAGACTGCGCGTCAGGTGTTGAACGACATCAGTTTCTCCGCCGCGCCGGGGCAGATGATTGCCCTGGTAGGACGCTCCGGCAGCGGCAAGTCGACCCTGGCCAACCTGATCCCGCGTTTCTACGGGCACGACATCGGCAACATCCTGCTCGATGGCGTCGAGATCAACGATTATCGCTTGCGTAACCTGCGCAGGCACATCGCTCAGGTCAATCAGAACGTCACGCTGTTCAATGACACGATTGCCAACAACATTGCCTACGGCGATCTGGCCGGTGCGCCGCGTGCCGACATCGAAGCGGCTGCCGCTGATGCGTACGCCAAGGAATTCATCGACCAGTTGCCGCAGGGTTTCGACACCCAGGTGGGCGAAAACGGTGTGCTGCTGTCCGGCGGTCAACGCCAGCGTCTGGCAATTGCCCGCGCGCTGCTCAAGAACGCCCCGTTGCTGATTCTCGACGAAGCCACCTCGGCGCTGGACACCGAGTCCGAGCGGCACATCCAGGCGGCGCTGGATCACGTCATGAAGGGCCGTACCACGCTGGTCATCGCCCACCGCCTTTCGACCATCGAAAAGGCTGACCTGATTCTGGTCATGGATGCCGGGCAGATCGTCGAACGCGGTACGCACACCGAGCTGCTGGCGCAGAACGGCTATTACGCCCGCCTGCATGCCATGGGGCTGGACGAGCCAGCGCCTGCCGGCGCGGTTTGACCTCATTATCAGGCGGGCTGACACAGCCCGCCTGCCTTTCAGCGGTGTGATTCAACAGCCTGTCGGTTGCAAACCCCTGTGCTAAGATTCCGCCCCTGTCCATTTTCAAGTACGGGTTGTTCCATGAAGCTATCCATGCCGCGCTTTGATCAGGCCCCTGTCCTGGTGGTGGGCGATGTCATGCTCGACAGATATTGGCATGGTGGTACCTCGCGTATTTCCCCTGAAGCGCCAGTGCCTGTGGTCAAGGTCGATCAGATCGAGGACCGTCCGGGTGGCGCTGCCAACGTGGCCTTGAACATCGCTGCGCTGGGCGCACCGGCTTCGCTGGTCGGTGTGACGGGGGATGACGAAGCTGCCGAGAGTCTGACCAACAGCCTCAAGGCTGCTGGTGTACTGGCGCGCTTTCAGCGCATCGCCGATCAGCCGACCATCGTCAAACTGCGTGTCATGAGTCGCCACCAGCAACTGTTGCGCATCGATTTCGAAGAACCGTTCAGGACCGACCCGCTGGCCCTGAGCGCAGAGGTCTATAGCTTGCTGGATGGCATCAAGGTGCTGGTCCTGTCGGATTACGGCAAGGGCGCACTGAAAAACCATCAGGCGCTGATCCAGGCCGCCCGCAAGCGCGGCATTCCGGTGCTGGCCGACCCCAAGGGCAAGGATTTCGCGATTTATCGCGGTGCCAGCCTGATCACACCGAACCTCAGCGAATTCGAAGCCATCGTCGGTCATTGTGTCGATGAGGCGCAACTGGTCACCAAGGGGGCGCAGTTGATGCAGGAGCTCGATCTCGGCGCGCTGCTGGTGACCCGTGGCGAACATGGCATGACCTTGCTGCGTCCTGATCAGCAGGCGCTGCACCTGCCGGCCCGTGCCCGCGAAGTGTTCGATGTGACCGGCGCTGGCGATACAGTGATTTCTACCCTGGCTGCGGCGATCGCTGCCGGTGAGGAACTGCCGCATGCGGTAGCGCTGGCCAATCTGGCCGCGGGCATCGTGGTCGGCAAGCTGGGCACCGCGGCCATCAGCGCCCCCGAGCTGCGCCGTGCCATTCAGCGCGAAGAGGGCTCCGAGCGCGGCGTGCTGGGGCTGGAGCAACTGCTGCTGGCGGTCGACGATGCGCGCGCGCACAAGGAAAGGATCGTTTTCACCAACGGCTGTTTCGACATTCTCCACGCCGGTCATGTGACCTATCTGGAGCAGGCGCGCGCGCTGGGTGATCGCCTGATCGTTGCCGTCAACGACGATGCGTCTGTCAGCCGCCTGAAAGGGCCGGGCCGACCGATCAACAGCGTTGAGCGGCGCATGGCGGTGCTGGCAGGTCTGGGAGCCGTGGACTGGGTCATCAGCTTCCCGGAAGGAACACCTGAAAACCTGCTGACCCACGTCAAGCCCGACGTGCTGGTCAAGGGCGGTGACTACGGTGTTGACCAAGTGGTCGGTGCCGATATCGTTCAGGCGTACGGTGGCGAAGTGCGTGTGCTGGGGCTGGTGGAAAACAGCTCTACCACCGCGATCGTCGAAAAGATTCGAGGGCAGGGGTAGGGGTAGGGGTTAGCTGCAAGCTGCAAGCCTCAAGCTGCAAGCTACAAGCTACAAGCCAAAGCAGATCAAATCAAAAGGCTTGAGGCTTGAGGCTTGAGGCTTGAGGCTTGAGGCTTGAGGCTTGAGGCTTGAGGCTTGAGGCTTACAGCTTGCCACTAATGGAGTGCAACAACTCCCGGGCCTTGCCGGTCAGGCGTTTGAGTCCTGACTTCTTCGCCGGTGGGGCCATGCCCTGCTGACGCAGCCAGTCCTTCCAGCGAATCCGCTCTTCACGCACCACCCAGCCATCCTGCGCGGCGAAACTCTCGGCCAGGTACAGCCCTCTCGTGCCGGCCGGGATCAGCTTGTCGCGCTTGAGCGTGTACAGCTCAGGCAGGGGCGCGCCATTCTCCAGCGGCATCAGGTACAGGTCAGGCTTGCTGCGGTTGAGGCGGGCGACCAGTTGATCGTTTTCCAGGGCTTCGTCGACATGGAAAAGGCTGACCGGCCGCGCTTCCTTGGGGATTTCCAGGCGCATGTCGTAAATCAGCTGCAACGACGCCGTGGGCAAATGCACATAGGCCCGTGGGCGTTCCAGCAGGGTCAGGCTGCCGGTTCGAACAGGTCTCGCGGCGCCGGAGAGGGGGCTGAGGCGAAACGGCATGGCCTCGCGATAATGCAGCGCGGCAGCATAGGGCGCAGGTAGCCAGGTCTCCTTGAACAGCCCGCTGAGCCAGCCCTGCGGTGTTTCGATCAGGCACTCTTCGGCCACTTCCTGAATCGCGGTGTGCAGCGGCAGTGTCAGCTCATGGGCCGGGACATAACCCGAGATCAGCTTGAGTACGACGTCGCCGCGGTCCTGACGACGCTGGCGGACCAGCACCCAGTAATCGCGATTCTGCCAACTGACGGTCAGGCGAACTGACACCCCCAGATTGGCCAGCTCGGTGGCGAAACGTTCGGTGTCCGGCACGTCGATCTTGCGCCGCCGCTGCAAGGTCTGCGCGAAGTTCATCGGCATGCCGACGCTCTGGTAGCTCAGGCTTTCCGGAGTGGCCTCGACAAACAGCGGCAAGGTCTTGAAGTTGCTGGGATTCTTCCGGATCAGTGTTCGCGGCATAACGGCTCCTTCTTGCGTTGGGGTCGGCCGCCTTAATCAGGCTTGACGGCAAATCACGGCTGCGGCAGTTGCAACGTTGTGTGCCAGGTGCAACGGGTTGATGGTGCCGACAATAGCACTGGCAACCGCCGGATGTTCAAACAGTAGCTGGAAACTGGCGTGGACCGGGTCCGTGCCGGGTGTCAGGCAGACATGACCACTGGCCAGCGCTTTCTTCACCAGAATGCCCTTGCCATGAGCCTGCGCGTAATCCAGTACCGGCTTTTCGTCCTGCTCGTTGAGGTTGTAGGTGACCATTGCGCAGTCACCCTCACGCAGCGCCAGCAGGCCGCCTTCGACGGTCTTGCCGGAAAAGCCGAAGCCACGAATCTTGCCTTCGCGTTTGAGGTCGGCGAGCGTCTGGTACACCTCGGCATCGTTGAGGATCGCCAGATCATTGCCGTCCGAATGCACCAGAACCAGATCGAGAAAGTCAGTTTCAAGACGTTTCAGGCTGCGCTCGACCGATGTGCGTGTATGGGTGGCGCTGAAGTCATGGCTCGACTGGCCGTTGACGAATTCCTCGCCAACCTTGCTGACGATCACCCAGTCCTGGCGCTGACCGCGCAGCAGCGGCCCCAGGCGCTCTTCGCTGGTGCCGTAGGCGGGCGCCGTGTCGATCAGGTTGATGCCCATGTCGCGGGCCATGCGCAGCAGCATCTGCGCCTGCTGGTCATCGGGAATCTTGAAGCCGCTGGGGTATTTGACGCCCTGGTCGCGCCCCAGTTTGACGGTGCCCAGCCCCAGCGGTGATACGTTCAGGCCGGTACTGCCCAGCGGGCGATGCAGATCGTGCAGGGTTTTCAGGCTCATGGCAGCAGTTCATCCCAGACAGGTATGGCCATCGGCGGCCGTGGCACATCGCTCAGCGCAGCTTGCGGGGTCGGGTGGATGCCGTCTCTGGACAGCTGCGACAGGACCCGGTCGGCGAAGTCCGGTGCCAGCGCCAGCTTGGTCGGCCAGCCGATCATCAGGCGTTGCTGGCTGTCGAGGAAGGCGTTGTCCGGGCGCACCAGTCCTGATTGAGCCGGCTCGGCACGATCAACACGCAGGGTCGCCCACTGCGCCTGACTCAGGTCGACCCAAGGCAGCATCGCTTCAAGCTCTTTGCGGGCGACGGCGATCTGCGCGTCGGGTTGGCGCGCCACGCCATCGGCTTCGGCCAGATCGCCACCCAGATACCACACCCACTGGCCATCCGCGGCCGGGTGCGTGGTCACGGTGATGCGTGGCTTGGGCCCGCCACCCAGGCAATGAGCGTACAGCGGCTTCAAGGTCGGCCCCTTGACCAGCACCATGTGCAACGGGCGGCGTTGCATCTGCGGTTGCGACACGCCCAGTGCGTTCAGCAGGTCAGCATTGCCGCCGCCGGCACTGAGCACGATGCGCTGCGCATGGATATCGCGACCATCGACGCGCAGACCGATCAGTTCACCGCCCTCGAAGAGCGGCTCGATGTGCTGACCGGCCAGCAGGCTGTCACCGGCCAGCTCGGCAAGCCGCCCGATCAGGCTGGGGACATCGACCACCAGCTCGGCAAGCCGATAGACCTTGCCTTTGAATTTGGGGTTTTGCAGGGCCGGCGGCAGTTGCTCGCCCTTGACCTGATCCACACGACCGCGCACGGCCTTGCTGGCGAAAAAACTGGTGAGGTTGCCGGCGATGGTTCCTGGTGACCACAGATAATGGGCCTCGGACAGCAGACGTACACCGGACAGGTCCAGCTCGCCCTTGCCATCGAGGGCTTCACGCCAGCGGCGCGGCATGTCGGCAATGGCTTCGGAGGCACCGGACAGCGCGCCGTGCAGCGCGTACTTGGCGCCGCCGTGGATGATCCCCTGAGACTTGAGGCTTTGCCCGCCACCCAGGCTGGCGCTTTCTACCAGCACTGTCGAGAACCCTTGACGACGCAACCGGGCATTGAGCCAGAGACCGGCGACGCCAGCCCCGACAATCAGCACGTCAGTGGAAATAACCGATGGCATGAGCACCTCAGTGAGCGAAAAGTACCAGCATTATAAAGGATCGGGTTTTCAATGCCCGGCGGTTTTCGAGAACAGCTGAATGACCGCCACGCCCGCCACGATCATGCCCATGCCCAACAACGCGGGCAGGTCGAGTTTCTGGCCGTAGATGAAGAACGCCGCGATGCTGACCATGACAATGCCCATGCCCGACCAGATGGCGTAAGTGATGCCGACCGGGATCGTGCGCATCACCAGAATCAGCATCCAGAACGCGATCGCATAGCCGGTAATCAACAGCACCAGGGGCAGCGGGGTGCTGAACCCCTTCACGGCTTTCATGGACGTGGTGGCGATGACTTCCGCGCAAACGGCGATAGCCAACAGGTAATAAGCGTTCATGGTGCATTCCTTTTCGTCAGGCTGCGCATTCTAGCGACTTGTGATGGCGGGCTGATAAACTCCGCGCCCATGAATAGAACTCTTTATACCGTACTGTTTCATCTCGGCCTGCCACTGGTTGCCCTGCGCCTTTGGTTGCGTGCGCGCAAGGCCCCTGCGTATCGCCAGCGCATTGGCGAGCGCTTTGCCCGCGGCTTGCCGGTCATGCAGCGGGGCGGTATCTGGGTGCATGCGGTGTCGGTGGGTGAAAGCATCGCCGCCGCGCCGATGATTCGCTCGCTGCTGGTGCAATATCCGCAGTTGCCGATCACTGTGACTTGCATGACGCCCACAGGTTCGGAGCGAATCAAGGCGCTGTTCGCCAGCGAGCCGCGGATTCAGCATTGCTACCTGCCCTACGACCTGCCGTGGGCGGCCGCTCGCTTTCTCGATCAGGTGCAGCCACGGCTGGGCATCATCATGGAAACCGAACTGTGGCCCAACCACATCCATCAGTGTTCCCTGCGCGGGATTCCCGTGGTGCTCGCCAATGCCCGGCTGTCGGAGCGTTCGGCGCGGGGTTACGCACGCTTTGCCTGCCTGACACGACCTATGCTCGCGGAAATGGCCTGGTTCGCGGTGCAGACTGAAGCTGAGGCGCAGCGCTTTCGTGATCTGGGCGCACGTCCCGAGTGCGTGGCGGTGACCGGCTCGATCAAGTTCGACCTGAGCATCGACCCGCAACTTCTGCAGCGTGCCGCCCAGCAGCGTGAACAATGGCAGACCACGCAGCGGCCGGTCTGGATCGCGGCCAGCACGCATGCGGGCGAGGATGAAAGCGTGCTGGCGGCTCATCGCACGTTACTGACCAGTCACCCCGACGCGCTGCTGATTCTGGTGCCGCGTCATCCCGAGCGTTTCGACAGCGTGCATACGTTGTGTCAGCAGCAGGGTTTTGCGACGGTAAGACGCTCAACCGCGCAGGCTGTCACAGCGGATGTTTCGGTGCTGGTGGGCGATACCATGGGGGAATTGCTGTTTCTCTATGCGCTGGCTGACATCGCTTTCGTTGGCGGCAGCCTGGTGCCCAACGGCGGGCACAACCTGCTGGAGCCTGCGGCGCTGGCCATGCCGGTGCTCAGCGGCCCGCACCTGTTCAACTTCCTCGAGATCGCCGCCCTGCTGCGCAAGGCCGGTGCGTTGCAAGAGGTCAATGATGCAGCAGCGCTGGCCACCGCCGTGCAGGGCCTTTTCGACCAGCCGCAGCAGGCGCGCAACATGGCTGATGCCGGGCTTGCGGTGATGAAGGCCAATCAGGGCGCGCTGCAACGCCTGCTCGACGGGATCGGGCGGTTGATGGGCAGGCGCTGAATCGGGAGGACGCAGAGCGTCCGGAACGGCATACCCACGCGGAGCATGGGCACGATAGTGTTCTTCCAGACACCTTGCTTTTTTCACGCTCTTCACGCTCGCCCAGACGCCTATCGTTCCTCACGCTCCAGCGTGGGAATGCCTTGGGTGACGCTCCGCGTCACAAATCTGCGTCGCGCTGCATGACTTGAAGTCGGGCGCAGAGCATCCGGAGCGGCCAGCCATCTCAGCGCTTTGCAGGTCGCTCGAAGTTCTTCTGCGCAGCAGTCGCCAGGTCCGGCGGCAGGAAGTCCTTGTCCGGGTTGTAGTCGGCCTTCAGGTAGCGCGACAGGTCCTGCAGGTCGCCCGGGTTCAGGGTGCCTGCTGCCTGCTTGAGGCGCAGGTTGTCGAGGATGTAGTCGTAACGCGTGTTGTTGTAGTCACGCACCGAGGCATACAGCTGGCGTTGCGCATCCAGCACGTCGACGATGTTGCGGGTGCCGACCTGATAACCGATTTCTGTGGCTTCCAGCGCGCTCTGGTTGGAAATGATCGACTGCTTGCGGGCCTGGACCTGCTCCACATCGGTATTCACCGCGCGATGCAGGTTTCGGGTGTTTTCCACCACCTGACGACGCAGGCTTTCACGGCGCTGCTCGCTCTGGCTCAGGCGCGCATAGGCTTCGCGTACCTGCGAGCTGGTCAGCCCGCCGCTGTAGATCGGGATATTCAACTGCACGCCAATGCTGCGCTGCTCGACGTCGCCGCCGTAATTGCGCCCGGTGTAGTTGGGGTTGCTGAAACCCAGTGCATCGTTATCGCCACGCTGATAGGTCGCCACGGCATCGAGCGTCGGCGCGTGTCCGGCCTTGCGCTGGCGTAGGGTTTCTTCGGCGGCATTGACCGCGTAGTTGCTGGCCAGCAGATTGAGGTTCTGCTGCGCGGCAGTATCGACCCAGGCCTTGGCATCATTGGGCGTCGGCGCCAGCACCGGCAGGGTATGCACGATGCCTTCGATCGAGTTGTATTCGCGGTTGGTCAGCGTCACCAGCGCCTGAAAGGCATCCTCGACCTGACGTTGGGCAAGGAGTCGGCTGGCGCGTGACGTGTCATAGCTGGCCTGCGCCTGCAGCACATCGGTCTTGTCCGACAGGCCGACATCGAAGCGCTCGTTGGCCTGATCCAGCTGGCGCTTGAAGGCCGCTTCCTCGGCCTTGGTCGAAGCCAGGTTGTCCTGTGCACGCAGTACGCTGAAATAGCTCTGTGCCGATTGCAGGATCAGATTCTGCTCGGTAGCCGACAGCTCCAGTGCCGCCTGTTCGTTGCTCGCTTCGGCAGCCTGCAACTGGAACCAGCGGTCGGCGCGGAAGATCGGCTGGCTCAGCGTGGCCTGGTAGAGGTTGCCGCTGCGGCTGGCCACGGCTCTGGGCTGATCGATGCTGGTGCGGGTGCTGCTGTTCTGGGCGCTGCCGGAAATGTTCGGCAGCAAACCGGCGCGGGCCTGCGGCACGGCTTCCTTGCGCGCATCGTAATCGGCGCGCGAGGCCGCGAGGTCGGCGTTGTTGTCCACGGCCTGCTGATAAACGCTCAACAGCCCTGTCTGCGTTGGCATCGGCAATTCGGCTGCCCAAGTCAACCCGCTGGACGCAAACGAAACAGCCACGACCAACGAAAGTTTGCGCAACATGAGGCATTCCCTGTTCATGAAGAAAATAATTACAGTTCGGGTTGAAGAGAAACCGGGCTAGGGAGTGTAGAGCCAGACGCTTTTGGCAACAATCGTCGATTTGCGCCATTTATCGAGCCCCGTGCAAATAGGCTGGCATTGCGACCGCACCCCGTCATAGACTGGCGACGTTCTTGTCGGGGTGCCTTGCTATGAGGCTGAGATCGGTTAAACCGGATCCCGTTGAACCTGATCAGGTTAGCGCCTGCGTAGGGAACAAGATTTCTCGTCTCCCGGCGAGTCCTCTTGAGTGCCGTCCGGGGTCGATTGTTCAAATAATGAACAGTTTCGCCTCCTTTCGCTACTCAGCACCAGCACTGGTGCACCCGTCCGTCATGTCAGGTCACTCCGACAATAAATCCGCAACTGGATGTCTGGAGAGCCGTGATGAGTATAAAAGCAAAAAACGCAGCCCATTTGAGTGAGTCGGCGCAGGTCGATTCCGGATCGGTACAGCCGTTTACCCGTTCGCAGAAAATCTACGTTCAGGGCTCGCGCCCGGACATCCGCGTGCCGATGCGCGAAATCACCCTGGATGTCACCCCGACTGACTTTGGCGGCGAGATCAACGCCCCGGTCACGGTCTATGACACTTCCGGTCCCTACACCGACCCCAATGTGATCATCGACGTGCGCAAAGGCCTGGCTGACGTGCGTTCGCCATGGATCGACTCGCGCAATGACACCGAGCGTCTGCCGGGCCTGAGTTCCAACTTCGGCCAGCAACGCCTGAGCGATGCCGAGCTCACCGCGCTGCGCTTTGCCCATGTGCGCAACCCGCGCCGGGCCAAGGCCGGAGCCAACGTCAGCCAGATGCACTATGCGCGTCAGGGCATCATTACCGCCGAGATGGAATACGTCGCCATCCGCGAGAACATGAAGCTTCAGGAAGCCCGCGCCGCAGGTCTGCTGAACCCGCAACATGCCGGGCACAGCTTTGGCGCGAGCATCCCGAAGGAAATCACTGCCGAGTTCGTGCGTGAAGAGATTGCCCGGGGCCGCGCGATCATCCCGGCCAACATCAACCACGTCGAGCTTGAGCCGATGATCATCGGTCGCAACTTCCTGGTGAAGATCAACGGCAACATCGGCAACAGCGCATTGGGTTCTTCCATCGAAGAGGAAGTCGCCAAGCTGACCTGGGGTATCCGCTGGGGCTCGGACACGGTCATGGACCTTTCCACCGGCAAGCACATTCACGAAACCCGTGAGTGGATCATCCGCAATTCGCCGGTGCCGATCGGTACGGTGCCGATCTATCAGGCGCTGGAAAAAGTGGGGGGGGCAGCCGAGGACCTGACCTGGGAGCTGTTTCGCGACACGCTGATCGAGCAGGCCGAGCAGGGCGTCGATTACTTCACCATCCACGCCGGAGTGCTGCTGCGTTACGTGCCGCTGACCGCCAAGCGTGTCACCGGTATCGTCAGCCGTGGCGGTTCGATCATGGCCAAATGGTGCCTGGCGCACCACAAGGAAAACTTCCTTTACACCCATTTCGAAGACATCTGCGAAATCATGAAGGCTTACGACGTCAGCTTCTCGCTGGGCGACGGCCTGCGTCCGGGCTCGATTGCCGACGCCAACGATGCGGCGCAGTTCGGCGAACTGGAAACGCTGGGCGAACTGATCAGGATTGCCTGGAAGCATGACGTGCAGACCATGATCGAAGGCCCCGGCCATGTGCCGATGCAGTTGATCAAGGAGAACATGGACAAGCAGCTGGAATGCTGCGACGAAGCGCCGTTCTACACCCTGGGCCCGCTGACCACCGACATCGCGCCGGGTTACGACCACATCACCTCGGGCATCGGCGCGGCCATGATCGGCTGGTTCGGCTGCGCCATGCTGTGTTACGTCACGCCCAAGGAGCACCTGGGGCTGCCGAACAAGGATGACGTCAAAACCGGGATCATCACCTACAAGATCGCGGCCCACGCGGCGGACCTTGCCAAGGGCCACCCGGGTGCGCAGATCCGTGACAACGCGTTGAGCAAGGCGCGTTTCGAGTTCCGCTGGGAAGACCAGTTCAACCTCGGCCTGGACCCGGACACCGCGCGTTCGTACCACGACGAAACCCTGCCCAAGGATTCGGCCAAGGTCGCGCATTTCTGCTCCATGTGCGGGCCGAAATTCTGCTCGATGAAGATCACTCAGGAAGTCCGCGAGTACGCCGCCAATCAGCGCATCGATGCGGTAGACGTCGACGTTGCCAAGGGCTTGGCCGAACAGGCCGAGCGCTTCAAGCAGGAGGGCAGTCAGCTGTACAAGAAGGTGTAAAGGGCGATAGCCCGTCGTTATACACAGTTCCGCTTTGATTCTGCCCGAAGGGCGTAGGAGCGACCGGGGCGGCGATCCGCATTGTTCGCGAAAGCTTTATTCCGGGCGATACATCTTCAGCGGATGTAACGACCCTTTCGCGAACAAGTTCGCTCCTACGGCCTTCGGCCAGAAGCCCGCTCTGCGTCCGATTCTGAGGGTGCAGTGCGGCTTCACCCGGTTCCTTGACTTCCCACACGAGACACCCCTGTGAATACACCCGGCACCTATTCTCCCGATACCCCAGTCCCCGCCAGCCAGCGTGTGTTCGGCGGGCGGGATCTGTTTTCCCTGTGGTTTTCCCTCGGCATCGGCTTGATGGTGTTGCAGACCGGTGCCTTGCTGGCGCCGGGGCTGGGCATGTCCGGCTCGATGCTGGCAATTTTCCTCGGCACGCTGGCGGGCGTCTTGCTGCTCGCCAGCGTTGGCGTGATCGGCAGCGATACCGGCCTGTCGTCCATGGCCGCGCTGAAGCTCAGCCTGGGCAGCAAGGGCGCGTCGCTGCCAGCGGTCTTGAACCTGCTGCAACTGATCGGTTGGGGTTCGTTCGAGATCATCGTTATGCGCGACGCAGCCAGTCTGCTCGGCGCGCGGGCCTTTGCAGAGGGCAGCCTGTGGAGCAGTCCGCTGCTCTGGACGCTGTTGTTCGGCGCACTGGCCACACTGTTGGCCGTCAGCGGACCCCTGACCTTCGTGCGCCGGTTTCTGCGCAAGTGGGGCCTGTGGATACTCTTGACGGCGTGTGCATGGCTGACCTGGAACCTGCTGGCCAAGGCTGATCTGACCGCGCTGTGGGCAACGTCCGGCGATGGTTCGCTACCGTTTGCCTCCGGGTTCGACATTGCCATCGCCATGCCGCTGTCGTGGCTGCCGCTGATTGCCGACTACTCACGCTTCGGGCAGCGCGCGAAAAGTGTCTTCGCTGGCACCGCTACTGGCTTTTTCATCGGCAACTTCTGGCTGATGAGCCTGGGCGTCGCCTACACCCTGGCGTTCGCCCCGAGCGGCGAGGTCAATGCCTTGCTGCTGGCACTGGCCGGCGCAGGTCTGGGTATCCCGCTGCTCCTGATTCTGCTGGACGAGACGGAAAATGCGTTCGCCGATATTCACTCGGCTGCGGTCTCCAGCGCGCTGCTGTCACGCATCAAGGTCGAGTATCTGGCGTTGGTGATTGGCGTGATCTGTACGCTGATCGCCTGTCTGGCACCGCTGGCGCAGTATCAGAACTTTCTGTTATTGATCGGCTCGGTATTCGCGCCACTGTTCGGCGTCGTGCTGGTTGACCATTTCATCCTGCGTGGTCGCAGTGGTCAGGCAGCGGAGGGCGGTTTGCGCTGGATGAGCCTGCTGGCGTGGCTCGGCGGGCTCAGCACCTATCACCTGCTGGCCAATCTTTATCCTGAAGTGGGCGCAACACTGCCAGCGCTCATTGTCGCTGGCGTGTTGCAACTGCTGATCGGCGGTGCGATCAACCGCGGCCGGGGAACAGTTCCGGCTTGAGGATGCCATTGAGCTGAGGATAAGGAATCTTCAGCTCGATGTGACCCATCGAATACGGCGCGATGGTATCGACCGAGTACTTGAGGATCACTGCACCGTAGGTCAGCGCAATGTGGGGCGTGCGCTTGAACGGCCAGGTCTTCATGAACTCGCTGTCTTCATTCATCTTGGTCGATACCAGCCAGCCCTGGTGGGCCAGTTGGGCTTTCTGCCAGAACTCGCTTTCCTTGCCCGGGATGATCATGTCAGCCAGGGTCAGGACTTTCTGCTGCTGACGCGAATAGTTGATGAACGCCCGACCTGGGTTGCCGTGGGCACCGCCGGTCTCCAGATAGCTGGACAGTTCGACCACTACGATACCGTCATGCTGCTCGCGTACCTTGGCCTGCAGATAGCTGGCGTTGCGACCCTGGGCCTGACTCAGGAACTGTTCCTGATAGGCTTTGATCGACGCAGGTGGCGATGCGCTGCTGTCGGCAACGGTCAGTTGCAGCAACGTCTTCTGAACGATGGCGTCCAGTCGCGGCTCATCGGGGAAGTGCACGGTATCGATGTTCACCAACGGGCAGTCGGCCGTGGTGCAGCCCGGCTTGATCAGCTCGGAAGCATCGCGCTGGACTTGCAGCGGTGTGCGCATGTTGGGCGTGAAGAGGCTTTGGCAGGCGCCGAGCAACAGGGCCAGGCAAGCCAGTGAAGTGATCCTCAATAACGACATGTTGATCCTTGGCAGTGTCAGTAAAGGCGGTTGCGTTGTACGTATGCAGGCTGGTTGGACTGTAGACAACGTCTTCGGTTCGATCATGGCAGATTAGAATTGTTTTAAGTCCCGGCCGTCTACCCTGCATCTTCAAGGGGGCTGCATCTGACTGCCGATGCGCGTTAGGATGGCCCGATGTCAAACACGGCGGCCAGCGAGAAACCCATGACCCAGACCACACGATCTGCACCAAGCGCTTTTGAAACCATAAAGCGTGAAAACTGCTTCAAGGGCTTCTATAAGCTGGACAAGCTGCATGTGCGCCACGAATTGTTCGCCGGCGGGATGAGCAAGGAAATCAGCCGCGAACTGTTCGTTCGCCACGACGCCGTCTGCGTGCTGCCTTATGACGCCAAACGTGACGAAGTGGTGCTCATCGAGCAGTTTCGTGTAGGCGCCATGAAAAAGACCAACAACCCTTGGCTGGTCGAACTGGTCGCAGGTCTGATCGACAAGGACGAGCAGCCGGAAGAAGTTGCTCATCGCGAGGCGGAGGAGGAAGCTGGGCTGAAGTTCGAAGCGCTGTGGCCGATCACCAAATACTTCCCCTCGCCGGGTGGCAGCGACGAGTTCGTTCACCTGTTTCTGGGGCGTTGCAGCAGTGAAGGGGCGGGCGGCTTGCACGGGCTGGAGGCCGAAGGTGAAGACATCCGGGTAACAGTCTGGTCATTCGATGACGCATTGCAGGCGATGAAAGACGGAACAATCAAGAACGCATCGACGATCATCGCCTTGCAATGGCTGGCGCTGAATCGTGCCGAGATAAGGGGTTTATGGTCGTGAATCTATTGCGCGAGCGCTACCGTGTCGATCTTGCCGGACTGCAGGCTGCGTGCGAGGCCAACTACGCGCGCCTGATGCGCCTGTTGCCCGACATGCGCAACGAACAGCGCTCACGCCGCGTCGCCGTTACCCAGGGTGATCAGATGCTGGGCGTACTGGCCGTCGAAGTGCTGCTCGACTGCCCGTACACCACCACCTTGCAAGTCCGCCAGGAACACAGCCTGCCGTGGCTGCCGGTGCCAGTGCTTGAAGTACAGGTCTACCATGACGCACGCATGGCCGAAGTCATCGGCGCCGAACACGCGAGGCGCTTCCGGGGCATCTATCCCTACCCCAACGCCGACATGCACCAGCCGGATGAAAAAGCCCAGCTCAACCTGTTTCTGGGCGAATGGCTGAGTCACTGCCTGGCGTGTGGGCATGAGTTTGAGGCGGTGCGTTAACTCCTTCCTCAGTTGTTCTCGTACTACCGCTTCCTGGCTTCGCTCTGGATTTCTCCCACATCTGATTGGCCGGCAAGTGACATCAACTGACAGTGGGTGTGCTTCGGTCCTGTAGGTTGTTTCTGAAAATACCCCGGCACCTTGGATTTGAAACCCAATGCCTTACATTCGGCCTGAATTGATCTTCAGGTATAACGAATGAGTTACTCAGGTACTCCTCGGCGTCAGTTAGCGTGCTTCGCGGGAATCACTTTCAGCCTCTTCAGCTATATCGAGGTGATAACCCTGACCGGCAGCGCTCTGCGTGGGGAGCACTCCCTGTATATGGCCATTATCGGAGCGGTCATCGGTATTCTGTCTTTGAGGCTCATGCCGTGGATCGTTCATCTGGCTGGATTGGCAGGAATGATTCTTGGTGTTGCCCTGGAGCTTTTGCTGGCGGGATATCTCTGGCCCGGAATGCCTTATGAGCGCGTGTTGAGCTATATCTTGGGTGCGGGACTGGCAGGCATGGTGTCGGCCGGACTTATTGCTTCAATTGTGCTCAAGCACCGAGCGAATCAGCAAATGTGACCAAATGCTCGTCCGCACGCACATTCCCGGTTTACCCGCTCGCTGCCGCATCACATAATCGCGCTGAATCCTCTCTGGGAGACGGTCTTGCCGAGCGCAGCCCTTTCGTCGTCAGTTTTGCTGGTCCAGCTATCCGACAGCCACTTGTTCGCCGAGGCGGACGGTGCATTGTTGGGTATGAGCACCCGCGACAGTCTGGAAAAAGTCGTTGATCGAGTGCTGGCCGAGCAGCCACACATCGATCTTGTGGTCGCCAGCGGCGATATCTCCCAAGACGGCAGCGTCGAGTCTTACGAAGCGTTTCGTCGGATAAGCGGGCGGATCGATGCGCCAGCGCGCTGGTTCGCCGGTAATCACGACGAACTGCCGCAGATGGAGCAGGTTGCGCAGCATAACGGGCTGCTCGACCCTGTGGTGGATATCGGTCAATGGCGGGTGACGCTGCTGGATTCGGCGGTGCCTGGTTCGGTGCCGGGTTTTCTCGTGGACACGCAATTGCAGTTGCTGGAGCAGTCGCTGAGCGAAGCGCCTGATCGGCATCATCTGATCTGTTTGCACCATCACCCGGTCGCGATTGGTTGTGAGTGGATGGCGCCGATCGGCTTGCGCAATGCCGATGCGTTATTTTCTGTGCTCGATCGTTTTGCACAGGTTCGCGCCATACTGTGGGGACATGTGCATCAGGAGTTCGACCAGATGCGTAACGGTGTGCGCCTGCTGGCGTCGCCTTCGACCTGCATTCAATTCGCCCCGGGCAGTGCCGATTTCAAGGTGGACACCACGGCGCCGGGCTATCGCTGGCTGCGACTGCACGACGATGGACGGCTGGAAACGGCTGTTTCCCGAGTGGTCGGCCTGGAATTCGAGGTCGATTACGGCGGCACCGGCTATTGATCGGGCAGGCGGATACGTTTCCGGTGAGGTGCTGTAGCGCAAGTCCCTGTAAACTACACGGCTTTGCCTTGCACCCGGGAGCAACAGCGTGACGAGCGACACACCTTCACTGCTATACATCCATGGCTTGAACAGCTCGAACCTGTCGAGAAAGGCCTGTCAGCTCAGCGCGCTGATGAAATCCCTGGGTCTGGCTGATCGTCTGCAAGTCCCTGAACTGCATCACCATCCGCGTCAGGCCATGCTCCAGCTTGAAGCGGCCATCACGGCGCTGGGACGGCCATTACTGGTCGGCAGCTCCCTCGGCGGCTACTATGCGACTCATTTGGCGCAGCGGCACGGCCTCAAGGCGGTGCTGATCAACCCGGCAGTCAATCCGCATCAGCTGTTCGACGGGTTTCTCGGCGTGCAACAGAACCTGTACACCGGCGAGCAGTGGCAGTTGACCGAAGACCATATTCGGGCGCTGGCCGAGCTGGAGGTACCCGCGCCGCAGGATCCGCAGCAGTTTCAGGTGTGGTTGCAGACCGGTGACGAGACGCTCGATTATCGTCGTGCCGAGAAGTTTTACCGCAGCTGCGCCTTGCGTATTCAGGCGGGCGGCGACCACAGCTTTCAGGGCTTTGCCGAGCACATGCCAGCACTGCTGACCGTTGCCGGATTTGCCCCCGATCTGTTGCAGAAGATCGATCTGTCGGCGCTGTAGGTGATCGATGCCCGGTCACATGAATGCAAGAACATTGAACCCCCGAAATTCCATGAAAGATTGATATCGAGAACCCATGGCCAATCCCAGCGCTAGCTCTTATAACGCAGACGCCATCGAAGTCCTCTCGGGCCTCGATCCGGTTCGTAAACGTCCGGGCATGTACACCGACACCTCGCGGCCCAACCACCTGGCTCAGGAAGTCATCGACAACAGCGTCGACGAAGCCTTGGCCGGCCACGCGCGTTCGGTACAAGTCATCCTTCATGCCGACAATTCGCTCGAGGTGTCCGACGACGGCCGCGGCATGCCGGTGGACATCCACCCGGAAGAAGGCGTGTCCGGCGTCGAGCTGATCCTCACCAAGCTTCACGCAGGCGGCAAGTTTTCCAACAAGAACTATCAGTTCTCCGGCGGCCTGCACGGCGTGGGCATTTCCGTGGTCAACGCGCTGTCCACTCAGGTCCGGGTGCGGGTCAAGCGTGATGGCAACGAATATGAGATGACCTTCGCTGACGGCTACAAGGCCACCGAAC
This sequence comes from Pseudomonas sp. P135, assembly GCF_020312125.1. Classification (NCBI taxonomy): domain Bacteria; kingdom Pseudomonadati; phylum Pseudomonadota; class Gammaproteobacteria; order Pseudomonadales; family Pseudomonadaceae; genus Pseudomonas; species Pseudomonas sp. P135. The sequence continues at coordinate 145,417 of NZ_JAGPYR010000006.1, read as the reverse complement.
TGGCGGTCGTCGGCACCGTCGGCAAGCGCAACACCGGGACCAGCGTCTATTTCGCCCCCGATCCGAAGTATTTCGATACACCGAAGTTTTCCGTCAGCCGTCTCAAGCACGTCCTCAAGGCCAAGGCGGTTCTGTGCCCGGGCCTGCTGGTCAGCTTCGAAGACAAATCCAGCGGCGAGAAAGTCGAGTGGCATTACGAAGACGGCCTGCGCTCCTACCTGCAGGACTCGGTCACCGAATTCCTGCGCCTGCCGGACGAGCCGTTCTGCGGCAGCTTCACCGGTAACAAGGAAGCGGTCGACTGGGCGTTGCTGTGGCTGCCCGAGGGTGGCGACAGCGTTCAGGAAAGCTACGTCAACCTGATCCCGACCGCGCAGGGCGGCACCCACGTGAACGGCTTGCGCCAGGGTTTGCTGGATGCCATGCGCGAGTTCTGCGAGTTCCGCAACCTGTTGCCGCGTGGTGTGAAGCTGGCCCCGGAAGACGTCTGGGAACGCATTGCCTTCGTCCTGTCGATGAAAATGCAGGAGCCGCAGTTCTCCGGGCAGACCAAGGAACGTCTGTCGTCCCGTGAAGCGGCGGCGTTCGTCTCCGGCGTGGTCAAGGATGCGTTCAGCCTGTGGCTCAACACGCACTCCGAGCTGGGCCTGCAGCTGGCCGATCTGGCGATCAACAACGCCGGTCGGCGCCTCAAGGCGAGCAAAAAGGTCGAGCGCAAGCGCATCACCCAAGGGCCGGCGTTGCCGGGCAAGCTGGCTGACTGTGCCGGACAGGACCCGGCGCGCTCCGAACTGTTTCTGGTCGAGGGTGACTCTGCCGGCGGTTCCGCCAAGCAGGCTCGCGACAAGGAATTCCAGGCGATCCTGCCGCTGCGCGGCAAAATCCTCAACACCTGGGAAGTCGATGGCGGCGAAGTGCTTGCCAGTCAGGAAGTCCACAACATTGCCGTGGCCATCGGGGTTGACCCCGGCGCAGCCGACATCAGCCAGTTGCGTTACGGCAAGATCTGCATCCTGGCTGACGCCGACTCGGACGGTCTGCACATTGCGACGCTGCTGTGTGCCTTGTTCGTGCAGCACTTCCGCCCGTTGGTTGACGCCGGGCATGTGTATGTCGCCATGCCGCCGCTGTACCGGATCGACCTCGGCAAGGAAATCTACTACGCGCTGGACGAAGCCGAGCGTGACGGGATCCTTGACCGTCTGGTCGCTGAAAAGAAACGTGGCAAGCCGCAGGTCACCCGATTCAAGGGCCTGGGTGAGATGAACCCGCCGCAGCTGCGCGAAACCACCATGGACCCGAACACCCGGCGCCTGGTGCAGCTCACGCTGGATGATTTCGCAGCCACGTCGGAAATGATGGACATGTTGCTGGCGAAGAAGCGTGCGGGTGATCGCAAGTCCTGGCTCGAGTCGAAGGGCAACCTTGCCGAGGTCCTGACTTGATACGAGCCTGGCTCGCCGCCCTGATCCTGATTGCCGCGCCGGTTGTCGCTGCGCCACTCGAGGCCCTGAAGCTGCAATCCGAGCATCCGGTGGACGACATGGCGGGTGGCAATCTGTCAGGTCTGGCGATGTGCAATGGCCAGCTGTGGACCGTGTCCGACCGTGACGACGATGTGCTGTACAGCCTGGATGTGTCGCAAGACACCTGGAAGGCTCAGTCACATCATATTGACGCACCGGCACCACAAAGCTATCTGCCGTTGAAGTTGCGTTTCATGGCCGGGCTTTCCGCGCTGATACGCGGCGGTAGTCTGGATTTCGAGGGTGTCAGCTGTGATGCAGCCGGCAATCGCTATCTGGTCAGCGAGGCTTATGGCACGGTGCTCAAGGTTCCGGTGAGTGGCAAACCGTTCTGGCTGGATTTGCCGAAGGAACTGGTGGATCAGGCGCGGGCTCAGGGCATGTTGCAGCGTTTCAACGCGATTTTCGAAGGGATTGCCGTCAGTCCGGCAGGCGACCGTCTCTGGCTGGCGGCCGAACGCGAGAAGCGCGGCTTGCTGGTGGTGCAACGCGACAAGGAGCAGTGGACCTGCGGGCAAAGCTGCGTGCTGCTGTCCGAGTCCGGTCTGGACGCGTTGCCGCCGGAGCAGGGCAGCAAAAAGGTGTCGACGGATTTTTCTGATGTGTCGTTGTACAACGGCAAGCTGTTCACGCTGGAACGTGCGGTGTATCGCATCTGTCGGCGTGATCTCGAAACCGGGCAGATCGAGCGTTGCTGGTCGTTCGCCAAGGAAGCCATGGTGCCGTCGCGTCGTTACGATCAACCCTACGGGCTGACCGAGGCACTGGTGGTGGACGAGAAGGGCGCGTGGATCGGCATCGACAATAATTTCGGTGTGCGTGCCGACGGTGAGAAACGCCCGATCGTCTGGCGTTTCGCTGCGCCTGAGGCGGGCTGGAGTGCCGGGCAGTGAGCGACGTGCAGCCCGGCAAGCGCGCTGGCAAGGTGCTGATGATCATGGCTTGGGCGGCCGGTCTGTTTCTCGCGACGCGCTTTTTCGGCGATTGGGAAGACCGGCAGCAGAATCCCAACGCCGTGGTCACCTCGCAACACGGTGACGGCTATATAGAAGTGCAGCTGGCAGGCAACCGACAGGGGCACTTCGTCACGACCGGCCAGATCAACGGCCGGACAGTGGCGTTCATGATCGACACCGGGGCGACCGATGTGGCCGTACCCGGTGATATGGCTGACCGCCTGGGGCTCAAGCGTGGCTTTCCGGTCACGGTCAGTACGGCCAATGGTAACAGTCAGGGTTTTCGGACCACGCTTGACCGCTTGCAACTGGGCGATATCGTCCTGACCAATGTGCGCGCCCTGGTGGCGCCCGGTCTGGACGGTGAACAGGTGCTGCTGGGTATGAGCGCAATGAAACAACTCGAATTCACACAGCGTGGCGGCAATTTGCTGCTGCGCCAGTCAACGAAATAATGAGGCCCGCATGAGCGACTCCCTTGACCTCAGCCTGGATGGTGTAGAACGCCGATCACTGGCGGACTTCACCGAACAGGCCTACCTCAACTACTCCATGTACGTGATCATGGACCGTGCCTTGCCGCATATCGGTGACGGCCTGAAGCCTGTTCAGCGACGCATCATCTACGCGATGAGCGAGCTGGGCCTGGGTGCCGACGCCAAGCACAAGAAGTCGGCGCGTACCGTCGGCGACGTGCTCGGCAAGTTCCACCCGCACGGCGACTCGGCCTGTTACGAAGCGATGGTGCTGATGGCTCAGCCGTTCAGCTACCGCTACACGCTGGTGGACGGGCAGGGCAACTGGGGTGCGCCGGATGATCCCAAATCCTTTGCGGCCATGCGCTACACCGAGGCGCGTCTGTCGCGCTACTCTGAAGTCCTGCTCAGTGAACTGGGTCAGGGCACCGCTGACTGGGTGCCGAACTTTGACGGCACGCTGGACGAACCCGCGGTGTTGCCGGCACGTCTGCCGAACATCCTGCTCAATGGCACCACCGGCATTGCCGTCGGTATGGCGACCGATGTGCCGCCGCATAACCTGCGCGAAGTCGCCAGTGCCTGCGTTCGCCTGCTGGACGATCCCAAGGCCACGGTTGCCGAGCTGTGCGAGCACATTCTGGGGCCGGACTATCCGACCGAAGCGGAAATCATCACGCCGCGTGCCGACCTGCTGAAAATCTACGAGACCGGACGTGGCTCTGTGCGCATGCGTGCGGTTTATCGCATCGAAGATGGCGACATTATCGTCACCGCACTGCCGCATCAGGTATCCGGTGCCAAGGTGCTGGAACAGATCGCCGCGCAGATGCAGGCCAAGAAGCTGCCGATGGTTGCCGACCTGCGCGACGAGTCGGACCACGAGAACCCTTGCCGTATCGTGATCATCCCGCGCTCCAATCGGGTTGAGCTGGACGAGCTGATGCAGCACCTGTTCGCCACTACCGAGCTGGAATCCAGTTACCGGGTGAACATCAACATCATCGGTCTGGATGGCAAGCCGCAGCTCAAGAACCTCAAGACACTGCTCGGCGAATGGCTGACGTTCCGCATCGGTACGGTTCGTCGCCGTCTGCAATTCCGTCTGGACAAGGTCGAGCATCGTCTGCACCTGTTGGACGGTTTGCTCACGGCTTACCTGAACCTCGATGAAGTGATTCACATCATCCGTACCGCCGAGCATCCGAAGGCGGAGCTGATTGCGCGTTTCGATCTGTCGGAAATTCAGGCCGATTACATCCTCGACACCCGTCTGCGTCAGTTGGCGCGCCTGGAAGAGATGAAGCTGCGCAGCGAACAGGATGCCCTGCGCAAAGAGCAGGCCAAGCTTCTGGCGCTGTTGAGCAGTGAGTCCAAGCTGCGCAAGCTGGTGCGTGCCGAACTGATTGCCGACGCTGAAACCTATGGCGACGAGCGTCGTTCGCCCATCGTTGCCCGTGCCGAAGCCAAGGCGCTGTCTGAAAACGAATTGATGCCCACCGAGCCGGTGACTGTCGTGCTGTCGGAAAAAGGCTGGGTACGCTGTGCAAAGGGTCACGACATTGATGCTACCGGGCTTTCCTATAAAGCCGGGGACGGTTTCAAGACCTCGTCCATCGGCCGCTCCAATCAGTTCGCCGTGTTCATCGACTCGACCGGGCGCAGCTATTCGGTTGCCGCCCACACCCTGCCATCCGCGCGAGGCCAGGGCGAGCCGCTGACGGGCAAGCTGCAACCGCCACCGGGTGCGACCTTCGAATGCGTATTGCTGCCGGAAGATGATGCGTTGTACGTGATCGCGTCGGATGCCGGTTATGGTTTTGTCGTCAAAGGCGAAGACCTGCAAGCCAAGAACAAGGCGGGCAAGGCGCTGCTGAGCCTGCCGGCCGGGGCGAAAGTCATCCTGCCTCGCCCCGTGCCCGATCGTGAGCAGAACTGGCTGGCGGCGGTGACTACCGAAGGCCGCATGCTGGTGTTCAAGATCAGCGATTTGCCGCAGCTGGGCAAAGGCAAGGGCAACAAGATCATTGGCATTCCGGGCGAGCGGGTGGCCAGTCGTGAAGAGTATGTGACCGATCTTGCGGTGATCGGACAAGGCGCTACGCTGGTACTTCAGGCGGGCAAACGAACGCTGTCGCTGAAACCTGAAGACCTCGAACATTACAAGGGGGAGCGCGGCAGACGTGGCAATAAACTGCCAAGGGGCTTCCAGAGGGTCGATGCATTATTGGTGGAAAATAGCTGAAAACATTGATCTGGCACCAAGGTTCTTCGTTTTGCCATGAAGTACGATGCATAATCGCTGGAGTCATGGTGCATATTCACGGATGATATGGGGTCTTGGGGTGCATGCGTGGCTCAGTGCCTGCATGGGTCTTGAAAGTACTTATACTGTGGCCTGTCTCTGGACGGCCACCTGGATGGGATGATGAATTTTCTACGCCTTCCCTTGATCCTGCTGATGACTGGCGTTCTGGGTCTGGCTGGTTGCAGTGTGCGCCAGCCGACCGCGCTTTATCAGCTCGATAGTGGTGAGCCTGGTCAGCCGAAACAGAGTAGTGGTCTGGCAGTTTTGCTGGGTCCTGTTTCGGTGGCCGACTATCTGCAACGCGAAACTCTGCTGCAACGCCAGCCTGACGGGACCTTGACCGCTTCGTCCGATGGGCGCTGGGCGGGCAACCTGTCTTCGGATATAGATCAGTTGCTCTTGCGTCAGCTGGCCTGGAAGCTCGACAGCCAGCGCGTCGTCATGGCGCCTGCGACGGCCAGTTTCACGCCCGATGTTCAGGTCGTGCTGTCCATCACCCGTCTGGACTCCGGGGCCAAGCAGCCTGCGGTACTGGATGCGCAATGGCGTCTTCTGGACCGTAAGGGCCATGTCCGTGACAGTCGACTGGTTCACTTGGAACAAGTCCATGCCGGCAGCTCTGCCGATCAGGTCAAGGCCCAGGGCATGCTGTTGCAGCGCCTCGCTGATCAGGTCAGCACGGCGATCAAGCCGATTTCCTGGCAGGCGCTCGATGAGCCGAAAAAAACGCCTGTCGCCAAGGCCAAAGAGCCTGACAAGCCAAGAATTCCGCTGGCTTCCCCCATACGCACCGATCTTGAAGTGTTCCGCTTCTAGGATTGGCCCAACAAAAAGCCCGCAGCGATGCGGGCTTTTTGTTGGGCGCTCATCTCTGGTTCCCACACCTCGGCGTTCCTGACGCTTCGCACAGTCAGGATAGGACGCAGAGCGTCCAGAACGGCATGCCCACGCTGGAGCATGGGCACGATGGTGATCTTGCGGGCACCTATCGCTCCTCACGCCCCGGTGCGGCATGCCCGCGCTGGGGCCGGGCCAGGTGGTGATCTTGCGGACACCTATCGTTCCTCACGCTCCGCGTGGGAATGCCGGTCATGACGCTCTGCGTCATCTGTTTGCACCGGGACAGGTTGGTCAGTATCGGATGCGGAGCATTCAGAGCGATATGCCCACGCAGAGCATGGGCACAAGCGTCTCACTTCAAGCGTGAGCGGAGGAGAGGATCAGGCCTTGTTGGATTCGTGCATGCGCGCCAGCTGGCGCTCGAGCATCGACGGGTAGGGCTCCATCAGGCGTTCTACGCAGCAGGCACCTTCCGGGCTGGCGATCGGGCGGATGCGGGCGCGCTGGCGGATCAACGGATCGTCGTTGATGCGGCGTTCGACCAGCAGCAGGTTGCGGCTGTGCTGAGACAGCGCCAGTGCGTCCTGCGCCGTTTCGGTCAGCAACAGATCGATCTGGCTCAGACCGCTCAAGCCTTCACCCAGCGTCAGGCCCAGTTGCAGTTGCAAGGTGATGCCACTATCGGCCACCTCGATCTGCAAGGCATGACTGAGTGCGCGCAACAGCTCGCCGCAGCAGATCGCGTTGGTCAGGTAGTCATCACCGCTTTCGTGACTGTGGAACAGCATCAGCGTGCTGCCGTCATTCAGCGTATGCAGCTCGCTTTCATACAGCGAGGCGGCCTGATCGAGGCAGTCGCGGTAGCGTTGCAGCAATTCGGTAAGGCGTGCACGCGGCAGGCGACGCAATTGATCCTGTGCACCCAGCTGCACGGCCAGCACTGCACTGTTGTGCGGCTCGACCGGCGCTACCGAGGCAGCCGCCGGGCGAACGGCTGGTGAGTTGTCCGAGTGGTCGCGCAGATCGGCGAACGGATCCTCATCGTCGTCTTCATCTTCCTCGGCAACGATGCGGCGCTGCACCGGTGGTGCCGGCAAGCGCGGTTTTGCTTCGCTGCTACGAGCTGAAACCACTGGCGCAGGCTTCTCTTCCGGCTCCAGATACGGATCTTCGCTGTCGTCTTCCTCGCCGTCATACTCGGGCTCGGGCAGCGGTTCTGGCTCCGGCACCGGCGGCGCGAACGAGGTGCGCAACTGCCGCGCCAGATCACCGATTTCATCCTGGCGATCAGTGGCGGGTGTGTACGGGTCGATATCGCGCAGCCAGATACGCATCTGCATCAGTGGCGTGGAGATGTGGCGGCCAAGGCGCAGACTCAGGGCCAGCGCCAGGGCCAGCAGGATACCGGCCAGAATGCCCATGCTCTGCAGGCTGATGGTCAGCGGCTGCTGGAACTGCGACATGTCGAGGCTGATACGCAGATGGCCCGCCATCACGTCCTGGAACGTGATCTTGATTTCATACAGGCCCTGAGCTTCCCCCAGAAGCCCGTTTTTCGGGCGCTGGCCGGCCTCCGCGAGGATGCGGTTATCCACACTGTAGATAGCCGCATGCGCGACCAGCGGATTCTTGACCAGATTGCCCAGCAGCACGTTGAGACTGAGGATGTCGTTGGACACCAACAGCTCGGTAGCCGAGGTGGCGGTCTGGGTGGTCAGGGCCTGCCCCAGCGCATCAGCCTGTTCATGCATGGCCTGCTTGAACTGCAGGCCCATGACTCCGGCGTAGATCACCAGCGCCAAAGCGACCAGGATCACGTTATGGCTGGCAATGCGCAAAGCGATCGGTACACGGCGATGACGCAGGGCACGAAAGATGAGCAGGAAGAAATTATCGGTTTTAACGGGCGTGGGCCGGTTCACAGAGCACGGCTCTTTCGGTGAAGTTGTCGCGCAGTATAACGAGCGACCCAGTGGCGGCAAAGCGCTGCCTGTGCCCGGTGGTCACTGAATGTGGTTAGAATGCGTTTTTTTTCCACTGCGGGGGTGCGCCTTGCGCGAAATCGTCCTGATTAACATCACCGGTGTCGACCGTCCCGGTCTCACTGCAGCCATCACCGGCGTCCTCGCCCAGGGTGGCGTGAACATTCTCGATATTGGTCAGGCGGTGATCCATGACACCCTGTCGTTCGGCATCCTGGTTGAAATTCCGGATACCGTACAGGGATCTTCGGTGCTCAAGGACATCCTGTTCACCGCCTACGAACTGGATCAGCAGGTCCGTTTCACTGCGGTGTCCGAAACCGACTATCAACACTGGGTCGAAGGTCAGGGCAAGGCGCGCCACATCGTTACGCTGCTGACTCGCAAAGTCACGGCCGAGCAATTGCAGCGCGTCAGCGCCATCACTGCCAGGTACGGGCTGAATATCGATCAGATCGATCGGTTGTCCGGTCGCATGCCGCTCGACACCCCGGCTGACAAGGGCAAGGGCTGCATCGAGTTCACCGTGCGCGGCGAGCCCGCCGACCCGAAAGCCATGCAGGCCGAATTTCTCGCGGTCGCCCAGGATCTCGACGTTGATATCGCGTTCCAGCAGGACTCGCTGTTCCGCCGCAACCGGCGCCTGGCGGTGTTCGACATGGACTCGACCCTCATCGAGGCCGAAGTCATCGACGAACTGGCCAAGGCCGCAGGCGTCGGCGAGCAGGTTTCCGAGATTACCGAACGTGCCATGCGCGGCGAACTGGATTTCAGCGAAAGCTTCAAGGAACGTCTGGCTTTGCTCAAGGGCCTCGACGTGAGTGTGCTGGATGAAATCGGCGCGTCCCTGCGTTTGACCGAAGGTGCTGAAACACTGTTCTCCGAGCTCAAGCGGCTGGGTTACAAGACGGCGATTCTGTCGGGAGGCTTCACCTATTTTGCCAAGCAGCTGCAAGCAAAGCTGGGCATTGATTATGTCTTCGCCAATGAGCTGGAAGTGGTTGACGGCAAGGTGACCGGCGTAGCGGTCGAGCCGATCGTCAATGCGCAGCGCAAGGCCGATCTGTTGCGCGAACTGGCCCACAAGGAAGGGTTGAGTCTGGAGCAGACCATCGCGGTCGGCGACGGTGCCAATGACCTGCCGATGCTGGCGATTGCCGGGCTGGGTGTAGCGTTTCGCGCCAAGCCACTGGTCAAGCAATCGGCCAAGCAGGCCATTTCGACGCTGGGGCTCGATGGCGTGCTGTATCTGCTGGGCTTGCGCGACCGCGAGGGAAAGCGCTGACGCTCAGGCCGTCGTGGTCTGCTCCTGATGGCGAGGGGCAATCGCGACGGCTGTCGCAATGATCGCTACAGCGTGCCCCACAAGGAATCGAATTCCTGATCCGGCATGGCCTTTTCGGTTTCGGCGGCTTTCGGGGCGTCGTACATCTGATACTCAAACTGATTGTAACTGGCGCTGCTGACCTGCCGGTTGCTCAGTGAGGCGCGGCGTTCTTCGCCGTTGACGTTGACCATCACCATGCTGCCTTCCTGAAAAGGCAGGCGCGGTGCGAGCACGGTGGGCGGTTTTTCCATGGCGCGTACTTCGGGCAGCATCAGAGTTCGCAGGTACTGGCTGTTCTGTTGTTCGCGAATCAGTTGCATGCCGCACGGCTGGGCAAACGGGGCGATCAGTTCGATGCCCATCTGTGTGCCCCCGCTGCGTACCTGACGGATCCAGCGCACGATGGCAACGCTCCAGCCCTGGCCTGCGTCGTCCTGAATACCCACCAGTTCGCCAGCCTGCAACTGTTGAGGCACGTCCTTCTGCCACGCCAGGCAGTAACCGCCCGGGCTGTGGTTGACGATATTCAGGTCGAAGGTCGGAAACGTGTGCTGGTTGTTGGACAGCGAGTCGCTGTCGCCGTCGTTTTTCGGGTATTCAATCTCTTCGTAGGGCAGCAGAACGGATGAGGTCTTGCCACGCTGAGTATCGAAGGCAGAGGCCCACGGGTCGTCCGCGTCATCATTGGCCATCTTCAACGAAAAGCTCGCTGCACTGGTGGCGCTGTTCAATTGCAACAGCTCGCTGAACGACTTCTGGCCAGCGACATAGAAATGCAGCGCGCTCATGCCGATGCACAATCTCAGCGTGCCCTGACCGGGCGTACGTTGAAAGGTGCGTTCGGCCACATCACCCCAGGCGACCGCCAGATGTTGCAGCAGGTCGGTGTTGATACCGGTTGGGATCAGCAGCGGTGAGGGCGTGCGCTGGTCGTCCGGCAGGGCCAGGTACTGATTGATCGCTTCCGCCAGCGCCAAGGTATTGATGCCCAGCAGCCGGGGTGATTGTTCGTCACTGAACAGGGTGCGATACAGCGGCGGTTTGTCTGCCGTCGGGTCCAGGGCGAATAGGCTGCTTTGCGTGGCAGGCGACTGCAGTTTTACCAGCGCGCTCCAGGCCTCCAGCGCATCGGCCAGTTTGCCGATGTTCAGTTGGCGCATCTGATTGCAGCGCGAGCAGCCCATCAGCAGTGCGATCACATAGGTCTGTTCAACGCTCAGCACTTTGCTGTGATGGGCCAGGGGTTCTTCGACCGGCGTGTTGTGTAGCTGGTACTGACGGGCAATCTGATAAATCTGGTGCAGCTCGAGCCACAGGCCGTCCTGAACGGGACAGTAAAGCTGGTTGGCGCGAATCAGCGGCCCGTTGAGCCCGTGCACTGCTCGTTGCAGTGCGGTGCTGAACAGCCCGGCCTGGTCTCGGGTGTAGCGCGGGGCGACCTGCTGAATGATTTGCTTGTAACCGGTCGCCAGATGGTTTTGCAGCGCCTGGCAGAGGTTGGCAACCTTGCGTGGTCGCTCGTCCAGCACAATGGCCTGATTGAGAAAGTGACGTTCGAGGTGCTTGCAGACGAAGTACACCTCGGGCCGCAGCAATTCAAGCAATTGCAGGCGGTTTTCACTCGGGGTGATCAACTGGTTTAGCTCGGTCAGCCCCTGATAGAGCTGACGCGCCATTTCTCCGAGGTTTGCCTTGGGCAGTCTGGAGATCCAGCGTTTGAGGTCGCGGGGATTGGCTTCACTGAATGTCAGGCTCGACTGCGTCGGCGTGGGCGCACGCAATAGCAGAGGGAGGCTAAAATTACTCATGTGACAGACAAACTCCAACAACTCACTGGCCTGGATGATGGCTTCATAGGGGGGGCGAGGTTATCGCGCACCCGCGATATGCCGAGCATACGCCCATGAAAGTGCGAAGTATCCTACAGCATCGATCGGGCGACTTTACCAGTATCGACATAGGTTCGCAGCAATTATGGCTGGAGGCCATTATCGTCCGGTGGCATGCTGCATGAGTGCCAATATCCATCATCGGGCACTCATGCATCGAGGCTCAGGTCGCGATCATGCCTGTGCCGGAACGGCCAGTGCCTGGCCCATTTGAACCTTGGAGCCGGCCGTCAGTTGTTCGGCCCATTTCACCTGACCTGGACCGAACAGCACGATGGCGGTAGAGCCCAGCTTGAACCGACCCATCTCGGCACCTTTTTCCAGGTGGATCGGCGCACGCGCCGCTTCGTCGTAGCTGAACGTCTTCAATTCACGCTTGGGCGGTGTGACCAGTCCGGCCCATACCGTTTCGACAGACGCCACGATCATCGCGCCCACCAGTACCACTGCCATTGGTCCGCGCTCGGTATCGAACAGGCAGACCACTCGCTCGTTACGGGCGAACAGCTCGGGTACGTTTTCAGCGGTGGTCTGGTTGACCGAGAAGATGCGGCCCGGTACGTAGACCATTTCACTCAGCGTGCCGGCCAGTGGCATGTGAACGCGGTGATAGTCCTTCGGCGACAGGTAGACGGTTGCGAACTCGCCGCCCATGAACGGCGCCGACAGCTTGGGGTCGCCGCCGAGCAGTTCCAGTACGCTGAAACTGTGGCCCTTGGCCTGGAAGATCCGGCCGTGGTCGATAGGGCCCAACTGGCTGATGGCACCGTCGGCCGGCGAGAGAATCGCGCCCGGCGTGGCATCGAGCGGGCGCGCGTCAGCTTTCAATGCGCGGGTGAAGAACGCGTTGAAGTGCTCGTAGGACGTCAGGTCTTCGACCAGTGCCTGCGACATGTCCACCTGATAACGGCGGGCAAACCACGCAGTGAAAGCGTTTTTGAACCAGCGTACGCGGCATTCGGCAACGCAGCCTGCCAGTCGGGACAGCAGGTGGTGTGGCAGCAGGTACTGGCTGATGATGAACAAGCGGTCTTTCATTGAAGGTCCTGAGGATGAGTGTCCTGAATATTTCTGTGAGGTCCGTCCCGGTTCGGTGGCGCGGACCGGTTCGACGGTTTCGGCCGGGGCTGGCTGGGGAGGCTCTACGGGTTGCGCAACCTCGACTGCCTCGACGGGCGCGGCGGCCACATTCGGTACTTCTACCGGTGTATCCGGATGATTGCCCCATTCGCCCCACGAGCCGGCATATGCCTTGACCCTTGGATAGCCAAGCGCCTTGGCCACCAGATAGGTGAAGCCCGAGCGGTGATGGGTCTGACAGTGCGTGATGATTTCCTTGTCGGGCGTGATGCCCAGGTCGCGAAGGATCTCCGGCATGTCCTGGCGAATACGCAGGTTGCGCGCCTTGTCCATGCCCGCCGTCCACTCGAAATTGACGGCGCCGGGTATGTGGCCGCCTTTGGCCGCGACCACTTTTTCGCCCGAATACTCGGTCGGCGCGCGGGCATCCCAGATCGCCAGATCGGCGGCGCCCAGACGGCTTTGCAGGTACTCGCGCGTGGCGGTAGGTTCATCGTGCAGCGTCAGCGTTACCGGAGTATCGGCAGCAGGCGGCACGTCGGTGCTCAGCGGCAGCAATTGCGCTTCCCAGGCCAGCAGTCCACCGTCCAGATAGTGATAACGGCTGTGGCCGATGACATCCAGCAGCCAGATGAAACGCCCGGCCCAGCCGCCGCCTTCGTCATCGTAGACGACATAGACAGCGTCAGGGTTGTGGCCCAGCTCGCCGAACACTTGCTCAAGACCGGCCGTGTCGGGCAGCAGGCCGGGGGCAGGAGGCGTGCCCAGTTGTGTACGTTTCGGATCGACGAAGCGGGCACCGCGAATGTGCCCGGCTTCGTAGCGAGCGCTGCTGGTCAGATCCACGAGGATCAGTTCCGGGGCGTCTAGACGCTCAAGCAGATCGTTGGGTTCGATGACCAGCGACAAGCCAGTGAATGCGTACATTTGCAGCCTCCGATGAAAGGAAAGGGGCGAATTGTACGCCAGGCCTCAGGCTTTGCGATGACTAAAGATGCCCAGTGCCCGTTCAATACATTGCGCGGTTTTTCCGAATGCCTGGACGGAAATTTCCGACAAGGCCCCGCCGCCCTGGTCGGCGACCACCAGCAGCATGACTTTGCCGTTGTTGCTCAGCGAGCGAATCAGCCAGTGCTGGCCACTGAACAGGGTTTTCAGCGGCGGGGGCAGCAGGGCGGCAAATTGCGCACTGTTGGCGGGCGTCATGCGTAACTGCGTCGGCTGGGTCAGCAAGCGCTGCAGTACGGTGCTTTCCTTGATGAACAGCTGCAAGGCAGCGGCGTCCTTCGGCAGTCCGGCAGTCTGATTGACGCGCAGCACGGTTGAGGTCTTGTCCAGCATCAGCAGCATGACCCGCTCCATGCCGCACGAGATGAAGGCGTCGCGCGCCGAGGTGGTCAGGTGCATGGCGTTGATGAACGGGCTGGGGTCCTGCAGCAGTTCGGCGCATTGCTTGCGCCACATTTGCAGGGCGTCAGCCGATGGCGGAGGTGCAGGCTCATTGTCGCGCCTTACACGCCGTGCATCCCACGGCCAGATCAGCGATTCGGCCGGGTGCCAGAGGTCTTTTTCCGCATGGACGCGTGCGCTGCTGGCCGCATTCTGGTGCGCCTGTTGCTGTACTTCGCTGATCGACTGTTGCAGGTACAGGCTGGTCAGCCGTTCCCAGCGCAGGCAATGCGGGCTGTTCCAGGCATTTTGTGCCGCCAGCGCCAGGCCGTTGCCCAGCAACACGGTATTGGCGGGCTGGTTCAGCCAGCGTCGCAGGTTGGGGTCGTCGTCCATCAGTTGTTGCTGCTGCAGCGGGCTGTTGTCTTCGCGGGCGATGCGCAGCGCCTTGGCCAGATCGCGTCGCTCGTTGATCAACAGTTTATAGCCGCGCGTGACCCAGATCGGCAGGCGCCAGAACTCGGCGAGTGCCAGGCACAGTTCCAGCAGGTTGACGCCGAACAGCTCTTTTTCCACTGCAGCGCTGGAATGGCCCTTGTGGATAACCCGCAGTTCCAGCTCTTCGAGCAGCTTCGGATAAGCCAGCGCCATCGGCCAGAGCGGCGACAGAAACAGCAGGCTGCCCATGTGGATGTCCTGCCAGAGTCGCGCCAGCCGGCTGGCGAACAGGCCGTTGGCTTGTTGCGTGGCGTGCTGGCTGACCAGAATCAGTTGGCGATAGGCCGCAGGAATTTCTTCGGGCGGCTTGGCCGGTAAACGGCCCAGCAGGACTTCGGTACGCGCCAGACCCAGGCGGTTGATGGCAATTTCAAGGCTCTCGGCCTGCTCGGTCAAACCGTGGGTGTGATGGTTGGCCTCGCGCATCACGCTCAGCACCAGCGCAGGACTTTCCTGCATCATTTCGGCAATTTCACGCAGCGACCGACGACTGTCGTTCAGTGCGGCGCGGACGTGTCCATGATTGACGGCAGGGACCGGCAACGCGATGCCGTCAAGCAGTTTGACCCAGGCATCCAGCGTCTTCGGAACGAGGTGATGTGCTGCGTGTACTGTCGGCATTCGAGGGCCTGTGCGGCTGATTATCTGAGCTGGGAAACCGCCAGCGTACGGGGTGCTGAGGCCATTTTCCTCCTTTTATGGAGGCGCATAAATGGGTTTTTCAAAAGAACCGGCTATAGTCTGGCCCAGTTAGGCCGATAAGGAGAAGAAGAGATTCAACAACTTCCGGACTGTCCCTGAACCCGACTCAGTAAAGTATTTTTTCCTATGGCTAAAATCATCGGCATCATTGTCGTTCTCGCAAGTGTCATCGGCGGATATGTGCTGTCCCATGGCAAGGTCATGGCGCTGTTCCAACCGTACGAGGTCTTGATTATCGGCGGTGCTGCACTGGGCGCGTTCCTCCAGGCCAACCCTGGCTACATGTTCATGCACGTGTTCAAGAAGTCGCTGAAGATGTTCGGTACGCGCTTCACACATGCCTATTACCTTGAAGTGCTGGGGCTGGTCTACGAAATCCTCAACAAGAGCCGCCGTGAAGGCATGATGGCGATCGAAGGGGATATCGAAGACGCTGCCTCCAGCCCGATCTTCGCCAAATACCCGGGTGTCCTCAAGGATGAGCGCATGACTGCGTACATCTGCGATTACCTGCGCATCATGTCGTCCGGCAACATGGCTCCTCACGAGCTGGAAGGTCTGTTCGACATGGAGCTGCTGAGCATGAAAGAAGACCTCGAGCATCCATCCCACGCCATTACCGGTATCGCCGACGGTATGCCCGGCTTCGGTATCGTGGCTGCGGTACTGGGTATCGTGGTGACCATGGCGTCGCTGGGTTCGGGCGACAAGGCAGCGATCGGCATGCACGTAGGTGCGGCGCTGGTCGGTACGTTCTTCGGTATTCTCGCGGCTTACGGTTTCTTCGGTCCTCTGGCCACCAGCCTTGCGCATGATGCCAAGGAAGAAATGAACGTCTACGAGAGCATCAAGGCGTCGCTGGTGGCCTCGGCCTCCGGCATGCCGCCTTCGCTGGCTGTCGAATTCGGCCGCAAGGTTCTCTATCCGCTGCATCGCCCCAGCTTCAGCGAGCTGGAACAAGCGGTTCGCGGTCGCTAAGTCATGGAAAATAATCAGCCGATTATCATCAAGCGCGTAAAGCGCTTTGGTGGCGGACATCACGGCGGTGCCTGGAAGATCGCATTTGCCGACTTCGCGACGGCGATGATGGCGTTCTTTCTGGTGCTGTGGCTGATGTCGTCTGCCACCCCCGAGCAGTTGCTCGCGGTCGCCGGTTATTTCAAGGACCCGGTCGGCTTCTCGGACAGCGGTTCGCCGTACGTGATCGATCTGGGCGGTTCGCCGGAGATGTCGCCGAACCAGACGCTGAACCCCGAGGTGCAGACCACGCCGTCGCCGGACACCGTGCCGCTTGAGGCGGAAAATGCCGAGACCAAGGCTGAAGCGGTGGAGCAGGAACGTCTGGAGATGCTGCTCCAGGAATTGCAGACCAAGGTCGAGGAAAACCCGCAGCTGCAGAAATTCAAGGACCAGATTCTGTTCGAGATCACTCAGGACGGCTTGCGTATCCAGATCATGGATGCGGAAAACCGGCCGATGTTCGACTCGGGCAGCGCGCGTCTCAAACCATATTTCGAAGACATTCTGCTGGCCCTGGCTGACACCATCAAAAGTGTGCCGAACAAGGTCAGTATCAGCGGCCACACCGATGCAACGCCTTTCGTGGGCAGTGGCGGGTTCGGCAACTGGGAATTGTCGGCCAACCGTGCCAACGCTGCACGCCGTGCGCTGGTAGCCGGGACGTATCCGGATTCACAAGTGGCCAGGGTGGTGGGGTACGCGTCGTCTGCTCTGTATGATCGCCAGAACCCGACTAACCCGATCAATCGCCGCATCGATATCGTGGTGCTGACCAAAAAGGCCCAGCACCGCATCGAGGGCGATCAGAACTCCGGCGGTGCGCCAGCCACGCCTGCGGCGCCGACAGCACCCGCACCGGCGGTGCCTGCTGCTCCAGGTGCTCCCGCTGCGCCGGGGGCTTCGACAGCGGCGCCGCCCGACCCGCAGGCCTACGCACAGCCGCACGAGATCCGGCAGAAGCTGAATATCTTTGACGATGGCAAATTGCGGGTCGAGCCGGCCCAGAACTGAGCTGCAACCGATACAAAAACGCCGCGATGATCGCGGCGTTTTTGCGTGCGGCGTTCGGTGCTCAGTAACTGTCTTGCGGCAGGCTGGCAATGATCGAGCGGTAGCTGTTCATGCGCTGCTGCTGAACGCGGCCGTCCTCAAGCCCCTTGAGCAGGGCGCAGCCCGGTTCGCGGTCGTGCTTGCAGTCACGAAAGCGGCACGTGCCGATCAGGTCGTTGAACTCGATGAAGCCTGCCTCTACGTCGGCACGGCTGACGTGGCCAAGGCCGAATTCACGAATGCCCGGCGAGTCGATCAGATCGCCGCCGCGCGGGAAGTGAAACAGGCGGGCGGTGGTCGTGGTGTGTGTGCCCTGACCGGAAACCTCGGACAGCGGACCGACCCGAGTGTCCGTTTCCGGCAACAGGCTGTTGACCAGCGAGGACTTGCCGACGCCGGACTGGCCGACGAACACGCTGATGTGCCCGTCAAGCTGGCTTTGCAGGCTCTGCATGCCGTCACCGTGGTGCGCGGACACTTCCAGTACCGGGTAACCCAGTGTGCGATAGACCGCCAGCAGCGCATTGAGCGCGGGCGCATTCTGCTCGTCGATCAGGTCGGCCTTGTTGAGCAGCAGCAACGGACGAATCCCGGCATGCTCGGCGGCCACCAGGTAGCGGTCGATCAGGTTGGCATGCGGCTCGGGCATCGGCGCGAAGACGATCACGATCAGGTCGACGTTGGCCGCCACAGGCTTGAGCTGGCCGCGTGAATCCGGGCGGCGCAGTTCGGTGGTGCGAGGCAGTTGCGCGACAATGACGCCAATGCCCTGATTGCCGGCGCGCCATACCACGCGATCACCGGTCACCAGTGCAGGCAGGTTGGCGCGCAGGTGGCAGCGAAAGACCTGGCCGGTCACTTCGCCTTCCTGAGCTTCCACTTCGACTTGCACGCCGAAGTGGGCGATCACCAGGCCCGTCTGCTCGGGGCCGAGGTCGCCACCCTCGAGTGTTTCAAGCGTAGCGGACTCGCGTTTTGCTGCGCGGGCAGCACGCTCGCCCTGAATTTTTTCGATGCGCCAGTTCTGACGACGATTGAGTTGGCGTTTGGCCATGGGTGTTCCGATGTGATGTAACCGATGAATTAGGCAGTACGATTGATCGGCAGGAGTCTAGCACGGCAGGGTGAGCTAAACTGCGCGCCTACGCTGAGGAGTCGACACATGCAGAACAAGCAGAACCTGATCTGGATCGATCTGGAAATGACCGGTCTGGACCCTGATACCGATGTCATTATCGAAATGGCCACGATCATCACCGATAGTGAGCTGAACACCCTGGCCGAAGGCCCGGTGATCGCTGTGCATCAGAGCGACGAGACACTGGCGAAAATGGATGAGTGGAACACGCGCCAGCACGGCGGCTCGGGCCTGACCCAGCGCGTGCGCGAAAGTACCGTCGGCATGGCTGAAGCCGAGGCGCAGACCCTTGAGTTCATCAAGCTGTGGGTGCCGGAGCGCAGTTCGCCGATCTGCGGCAACAGCATCTGCCAGGATCGCCGCTTCCTGTATCGCCACATGCCGACGCTGGAAAACTACTTCCACTACCGCAATCTGGATGTCTCGACCCTCAAGGAACTGGCTGCGCGCTGGTCCCCCGAGCTGAAATTCAAGAAAGGCAGCACCCACCTGGCGCTCGACGACATCCGTGAGTCGATTGCCGAGCTGCGCTTCTACCGTGAGCACTTCATCAAGCCTTGATCGAGACTCGCGCGTGCAGTGAATAATCTTCGCTGCACTCTTTCAGTGCGCAGGTCGGCTGGTTAGACTGCGCGCCTTTGTCGCAGAGTCGCCGCCATGTTGCTGATGCTTTATCTGATCGCCATCACTGCTGAAGCCATGACGGGAGCCCTGTCTGCAGGGCGGCGCGGGATGGACTGGTTCGGCGTGGTGCTGATCGCCTGCGTCACTGCGCTGGGTGGCGGGTCGGTGCGCGACGTACTGATCGGTCATTACCCGCTGACTTGGGTCAAGCATCCGGAGTATCTGGTCCTGACCAGCGTGGCGGCCCTGGTGACGATCTTCATCGCGCCACTGATGCGTCATCTGCGCTCACTGTTTCTGGTGCTCGACGCGCTGGGACTGGTGGCTTTTACCCTGATCGGCTGCATGACTGCGCTGGAGGCCGGGCACGGTCTGCTGATCGCGTCAGTCTGTGGCGTGATCACCGGGGTATTCGGCGGCATCCTGCGCGACATCTTCTGCAACGACATCCCGCTGATCTTCCGCCGCGAGCTGTACGCCAGCGTGTCATTTCTGGCCGCGTGGTGTTTTCTGCTATGCCAGTACCTGCAGTTGCCGGACGAGCAAGCAGTGCTGATCACCCTGTTCGGCGGCCTGCTGCTGCGCCTGCTGGCGATTCGTTTCCGTTGGGAAATGCCCAAGTTTGTCTATAAAGACGAGCCTTGAAGAGGGGGAGAAGGCCACGAGCGGCATGCCCAAGCTAGTCTTGTGGGAGGCAATGTTGTTCAGTCATAACCATGTAGGAGCGAGCCGGGCCACGCTTCGCTTGCTCGCGAAGGCTGACTGACAGAGGCATAAATCTCCGGCGATTGTCCCTGCCTCTTCGCGAGCAAGCTCGCTCCCACAAGATCAGCGCTGCTGCAGAACATCTAGGCGGCTCGAAAACACCCCCGACCTGCGGGAGTGATCCACAGGGCTTGAAAACACGCCGGACCTGTGGGAGTGAGCTTGCTCACGAAGAGGCCGGTGCAGTCGCTGAAAATCTATATATCGTGACTACGCCTTCGCGAGCAAGCTCCCACAGGAATATCTAGGGGGTACCTTTAAAGCGGCGCCACGCCATGTCTCTGCAGCGCCCATTCCACATGTTCTCTGACCAGTTCCGACGGGTAGTCGCGCCGTGCTTGCAGGGCCTCGATCACCGGGATGGTGGAGGGCGCGTTGCCCAGCCCCACGGCCAGGTTGCGTAGCCAGCGCTCATAACCCGCCCGGCGTAGTGGCGAGCCTTCGGTGCTGCCGAGGAATTTCTCTTCATCCCAGAGGAACAGCTCGGCCAGCCCGGAATTGTCCAGATTGTGACGCGGCTGAAAGTCGCTCTGCTCGGTTGGCCGGGCGAAGCGGTTCCACGGGCAGACGATCTGGCAATCGTCACAGCCGAACACCCGGTTACCAATCAACGGCCGCAGCTCTTCGGGAATCGCCGTCTTCAGCTCGATGGTCAGGTAGGAAATACAACGCCGCGCATCCAGCACATAAGGCCCGACAAACGCCGCAGTCGGGCAGATGTCCAGGCAGGCTGTACAACGACCGCAGTGTTCGGTCGCATGGGGCGCATCCACCGGCAGCGGAATATCGACAAACAGCTCGCCAAGAAAGAAGAAGCTGCCCGCCTTGCGGTTGAGCACCAGCGTGTTCTTGCCGATCCAGCCCAGCCCGGCCTGTTCGGCGATGGCCTTTTCCAGCACTGGCGCGCTGTCCACGAAGGCTCGAAAGCCAAACGGCCCGATGGCCTGCTGAATACGCTCGGCCAGTTGCTGCAGGCGCTTGCGGATGAGTTTGTGATAATCACGGCCCAGCGCGTAGCGTGAGACGTAGGCTTTTTCCGGCTCGGTCAGGCGTTGCGCCATCTCGGTGTCGCCCGGCAGATAATCCATGCGCAGCGACACCACGCGCAGCGTTCCCGGCACCAGCTCATCGGGGTGGGAGCGTTTGCTGCCATGGGCTGCCATATAGTCCATTTCCCCGTGATAGCCTGCATCGAGCCAGCGTTGCAGATGCTGTTCGTGCTCTGCCAGGTCCAGGCCGCTGATCCCGACTTCCTGAAAGCCCAGCTCACGCCCCCACGCCTTGATTGAAACGGCAAGGGCGGCAAGATCATCGGAAGTGGGAAATACAGCAGTAATAGCGGACATGCGCAGAGAGAAACCGGGGCCAAGGTGCGTATAATTCTGCCAGACATCGGAGCCCATAGACGCATGTTCGACACTAAACCTCATTTACCCGACGCGCTGTACAGCGCTGCGCAGGTCCGCGACCTCGACGCACGGCTGATTGCGGCCGGTACACCCGGCCTGGAATTGATGCTGCGTGCCGCGCAGGCGTTGTGGCACACGCTACTTCGGCGCTGGCCTCAGGCCAACGAGCTGACCGTATTGACCGGGCGTGGTAACAACGCCGGTGACGGGTATCTGGTGGCTGCAATGGCGCACAAGGCCGGCTGGCAGGTCAGGGTGCTGGCCGTCGGCGACCCGGCTGCACTGACCGGTGATGCTGCGGCGGCGCATGCTGCGGCTTTCGGTATTGATATTCAGGCATGGGCCGGGCAGTCGCTGGCCGGTGTCGTGCTGGATGCCTTGCTCGGTACCGGGCTCGACGGCGAGGTGCGCGAGCCCTATGTCTCGGCCATCAAGGCTGTCAACGACAGTGGTCTGCCCGTCGTGGCGGCGGATATTCCGTCTGGCTTGAGCGCAGATACCGGCCAGACGCTGGGTGTCGCGGTGCGTGCCGATGTGACCGTTACGTTCATCGGCCTCAAACTGGGGTTGCTGACGGGGGATGCGGCGGATCTGGTGGGTGAGCTGATTTTCGACGACCTGCGAGCAGACCCGGCGCTGGTGGCGCAGATGCCGTTCAGCGCGAAGCGCCTCGATAAACACAACCTGCCACAACTGGCAGCGCGTCCGCGGACCGCTCATAAAGGCATGTTTGGCCGCGTGCTGGTCATCGGTGGCGATCACGGTTTTGGTGGTGCCGCGTTGCTCAGCGCCGAAAGCGCCCTGCGCAGCGGTGCAGGCATGCTGACGCTGGCCACACGGCCCGAGCACGTTGCGGCCGCCCTGACGCGCATGCCGGAGATCATGAGCGCGGCAATTCATTCGGCCAACCAGCTGATGGGCTTGATCGAGCCAGCCAGCGTGCTGGTGGTCGGCCCCGGACTGGGGCAGTCGGCCTGGGGGCGCAGCCTGCTGTCGGCAGCCGCCAATGCGGATCGTCCGCAGGTGTGGGACGCCGATGCGCTGAATATGCTGGCCGCCGGGCTGGTCAGCCTGCCCAAAGGCAGTGTCATCACCCCGCATCCGGGCGAGGCGGCACGCTTGTTGGGCGTGGGCATCAAGGAGGTTCAGGCGGACCGGGCCGCTGCAGTGCGGGCGCTGGCGCGTAAATTCGATACGGTTTGTGTGCTCAAGGGCTCCGGCAGCCTGATTGCCGACGCGCACGGGCAACTGGCGCTGTGCGACCGCGGTCATCCGGCCATGGCCACTGCGGGACTGGGTGACGTGCTGGCCGGATTGATCGGTGCGTTGATGGCGCAGCATCTCAAGCCATTCGACGCGGCCTGTCTGGCGGTATGGCTGCACGCAAGCGCCGGTCAGAAAGTCGGCGAGTACGGTCGCGGGTTGGCCGCCAGCGATATTATTCCTGCCATTCGTCAGTTACTGGAGGAGCTGCAACCGTGTCAGATTTAACGCTGCATGTGGTTGGCGAAGAGGCAATGATGGATTTTGGTGCACGCTTGGCCAAGGTTACAGAAGGCCTTGGCGTCATCTTTCTGGATGGCGATCTGGGCGCTGGAAAAACCACGCTTTCGCGGGGATTGATTCGCGGCTTCGGGCATGCCGGGGCTGTCAAGAGCCCTACTTTCACGCTGGTCGAGCCGTACGAAATCGGTGCGATAAAGGTCTTTCACTTTGATCTTTACCGGCTGGTCGATCCTGAAGAACTCGAGTTCATGGGCGGGCGTGATTATTTCGACGGCGATGCACTTTGTCTGATTGAATGGCCCCAACGCGGTGCAGGCTTTTTGCCAAAGCCCGACCTGACCATTACCATTGTGCCGCACGGTGAAGGTCGGTCCGTGATATTGAGCCCGCTGGGCTCGCGTGGCGAACAGTGGTGTGCCACTTTGGCTTTGGAATTCAAATAGATATGGGGTTAGGTATGCGCATGCGCGCGCTGGTTACTGTAGTAGGTCTGCTGTTGATGGCCATGGCTGTCGAGGCGGTTGCCGCTACGCAAGTACGAAGTGTCCGCTTATGGCGAGCGCCGGATAACACACGTCTGGTCTTCGACCTGACGGGGCCGGTTCAGCACAGCCTGTTTACCCTGACTTCGCCTGACCGTCTGGTGATCGATATCAATGGTGCGACGCTCGGCGGACCCTTGAACGTACCCACGGCCAATACGCCGATCAGCAGCATGCGTTCTGCGCAGCGCACACCTACCGACCTGCGCGTGGTCATCGACCTGAAAAAGGGTGTGACCCCGAAGAGCTTCACGCTGGCGCCCAACCAGCAATACGGCAACCGTCTGGTGGTCGACCTGTACGACAACGCTGCCGATGCCAACCCCACGCCGGTGATTCCCGACACCGCTGCCAACACCGCACCCGCAGTTCCGGTCAGCCCGGCCAAGCCTGAAATCAAGCTGACTCCGGTGCCGAATGGCAAGCGCGATATCGTCGTGGTGATCGATGCCGGGCACGGCGGGGAAGACCCCGGTGCCTCGGGCGGCGCCGGTCAGAAAGAGAAAAACGTGGTGCTGTCGATTGCCAAGGAGTTGCAGCGCCAGGTGAATGCCGAGAAAGGCTACCGTGCCGAACTTACGCGGACCGGCGACTACTTTATTCCGCTGCGCAAACGTACCGAGATCGCCCGCTCCAAGGGCGCTGACCTGTTTGTGTCGATCCACGCCGACGCCGCGCCGTCCTCCGCTGCGTTCGGCGCATCGGTGTTCGCCCTGTCTGATCGTGGCGCCACTTCCGAAACCGCCCGCTGGCTGGCGGACAGTGAAAACCGTTCTGACCTGATCGGTGGGGCCGGCGCAGTCAGCCTCGATGACAAGGACCGCATGCTCGCGGGTGTGTTGCTGGACTTGTCCATGACCGCGTCGCTGTCTTCGAGCCTGAACGTTGGCCAGAAGGTATTGAGCAATATTGGCCGCGTGACCTCGCTGCACAAGGCACGCGTCGAGCAGGCGGGCTTCATGGTGCTCAAGTCGCCGGATATCCCGTCGATTCTTGTGGAAACCGGCTTTATCTCCAACGCCAATGAGGCTAACAAGCTCGGTTCTGCGTCGCATCAGCAGGCGCTGGCGCGTTCGATCACATCGGGCGTCAAGCAGTTCTTCCAGCAGAACCCGCCGCAGGGCACCTACATTGCCTGGCTGCGTGACAATGGCAAGCTGGCTCAGGGGCCGCGAACCCACGTCGTTCGTTCCGGCGAAACCCTGGCCATGCTTGCTGCACGCTATGACATGAACATCGCCACCTTGCGCAGCGCCAACAATCTGAAGTCCGATGAATTGAAGATCGGCCAGGATCTGCGTATTCCAAGTTCCGAGGTGGCGACTCAGTAATGACCGATCTCCTGCTCGACGGCGCCGAAGCCGATAACGCTCAGACTGCCCTGAACGCAGCACGCATCGAACTGCTCAGTCCGCGTCTGGCCAACCAGATTGCGGCGGGCGAAGTTGTCGAGCGTCCGGCTTCGGTGATCAAGGAGTTGCTGGAAAACAGCCTCGATTCCGGCGCGCGGCGCATCGATGTCGACGTCGAGCAGGCCGGCATCAAATTGTTGAAAGTGCGTGACGATGGCGGCGGCATCTCTTCGGACGATCTGCCGTTGGCGCTGGCACGCCACGCGACCAGCAAGATTCGCGACCTGGAAGACCTCGAGCGGGTCATGAGCCTGGGGTTTCGCGGCGAAGCGCTGGCTTCGATCAGCTCCGTGGCGCGCCTGACCCTGACCTCGCGCACCCGTGACGCCGATCAGGCATGGCAGGTCGAAACCGAAGGTCGTGACATGGCGCCACGCGTGCAGCCGGCCGCGCATCCGGTGGGCACCTCCGTTGAAGTACGCGACCTGTTCTTCAATACGCCGGCCCGGCGCAAGTTTCTGAAAGCCGAGAAAACCGAATTCGATCATTTGCAGGAAGTCATCAAGCGCATGGCGCTGGCGCGTTTCGACGTGGCCTTCCATCTGCGGCACAACGGCAAGACCGTGCTGAGCCTGCATGAGGCGCATGACGACACCGCCAGAGCGCGACGTGTCTCGGCAATCTGCGGGCCGGGCTTTCTGGAGCAGGCGCTGCCCATCGAGATCGAGCGCAACGGCCTGCATTTGTGGGGCTGGGTCGGGCTGCCGACCTTCTCGCGCAGCCAGGCCGACCTGCAATATTTCTTCGTGAATGGCCGGGCCGTGCGCGACAAGCTGGTCGCCCACGCGGTGCGTCAGGCGTATCGCGACGTGCTGTTCAATGGCCGTCACCCGACTTTCGTGCTGTTCTTCGAGGTCGACCCGGCCGCTGTGGACGTCAATGTTCACCCGACCAAGCATGAAGTGCGCTTCCGCGACGGGCGCATGGTGCATGACTTCCTGTATGGCACGCTGTACCGTGCGCTGGGCGATGTACGTCCTGAAAATCAGCTGGGTGGCAGCGTGCCGGTTGTCGCCGAGACGCGCCCGAGCGGGCCTGAAGCGGGCGAATTCGGGCCGCAGGGTGAAATGCGTCTGGCCAACAATGTGCTGGAGCAGCCCCAGGGCGAGCCGTTTGCCCGGCCTGCTGCCGCTGGCGGCGCTGGCGGCGCTGGCAGCGGTTATCAGTATCAATACACGCCTCGGCCCACCGCTGGCGTGCCGGTCGCCGAAGCGCAAAGTGCCTACCGGGAATTCTTCGCACCGCTGCCCAGTGCCGCGCCCGCGTCGCTGCCTGAATCGCCCGGTGATATTCCGCCGCTGGGTTATGCGCTGGCGCAGCTCAAGGGGATCTACATCCTTGCTGAAAATGCTCACGGCCTGGTGCTGGTGGACATGCATGCCGCCCACGAGCGGATCATGTACGAACGCCTGAAAATAGCCATGGCCAACGAAGGCCTGAGCGGCCAGCCATTGCTGGTGCCCGAGTCCATCGCGGTCAGCCAGCGTGAAGCGGACTGCGCCGAAGAACACCTTGCGACCTTCCAGCGCCTGGGCTTCGAACTGCAGCGGCTCGGCCCGGAAACCCTGGCGATCCGCCAGATCCCTGCGTTGCTCAAGCAGGCCGAGGCCAACCGGCTGGTCAGCGATGTGCTGGCTGACCTCATGGAATACGGCACCAGCGACCGGGTGCAGGCGCACATGAACGAGCTGCTCGGCACCATGGCCTGTCACGGCGCGATTCGTGCCAATCGGCGTCTGGCCATCCCGGAAATGAACGGCCTGCTGCGTGACATGGAAAACACCGAGCGCAGCGGGCAATGCAACCACGGTCGTCCTACCTGGACCCAGATGGGTCTCAATGACCTGGATAAATTATTCCTGCGCGGTCAATGAATGAACGCTTTACCTCCGGCCATCTTTCTCATGGGGCCTACCGCTGCAGGCAAGACCGACCTTGCGATAGAACTGACCAAAGTGCTCCCCTGCGAGTTGATCAGCGTCGATTCTGCGCTGGTCTATCGCGGCATGGACATCGGCACCGCCAAGCCGTCGAAGACGCAGCTGGCTGAACATCCTCACCGTCTGATCGACATTCTCGACCCGGCGCAAAGCTACTCCGCAGCCGATTTTCGCAGTGACGCTCTGGCGGCCATGGCGGAAATTACCGCACGCGGAAATATTCCTTTGCTGGTCGGCGGCACTATGTTGTATTTCAAGGCTCTATTGGACGGGCTGGCGGATATGCCGGCGGCCGATGCACAGGTCAGGGCGCAGCTTGAGGCGGATGCACAGGCCTTCGGCTGGCAGGCATTGCACGATCAGTTGGCGGTGGTCGATCCCGTTTCGGCGGCACGTATTCACCCCAACGATCCGCAACGGCTGATCAGGGCGCTTGAGGTGTATCGCGTCAGCGGAATGAGCATGACGGCACATCGCGAGCAACAAACTGCGCAAAGTACCGAAGCAGCCGCATCAGGGCGCCAGCAATTGCCCTATACTGTCGCGAACCTTGCCATTGCTCCGGCTGATCGCAAGGTGCTGCACCAACGCATCGCGCTACGTTTCGAGCAAATGCTGGATCAGGGGTTTCTGGACGAAGTACTGGCATTGCGCTCAAGAGGTGACCTGCATTCGGGGTTGCCATCGATAAGAGCCGTCGGTTATCGCCAGGTCTGGGATCACCTGGATGGGAAACTGACACGGGATGAAATGCAGGAGCGCGGCATCATTGCGACGCGCCAGCTGGCCAAAAGGCAGTTCACCTGGCTACGTAGCTGGGACGACCTGCACTGGCTGGACAGCCTGGCCAGCGACAATCTGTCGCGCGCCTTGAAATACCTGGGATCGGTCTCCATATTGAGCTGAGTCCCTGCAATAGCCGTCTATCCTTGGGGGGTGGTCGGTCAAGCAAATCGAATTCGATTTATTATTTTATTGATCCTTAAAGGAGTGCGGCACATGTCAAAAGGGCATTCGCTACAAGACCCTTACCTGAATACCTTGCGTAAAGAGAAGGTCGGGGTATCGATCTATCTGGTCAACGGTATCAAGCTGCAGGGTACGATCGAGTCTTTCGACCAGTTCGTCATTTTGCTGAAGAACACGGTCAGCCAGATGGTCTACAAACACGCCATTTCCACCGTCGTACCGGTTCGTCCGATCCGCCTGCCAAGCGCTACAGACGCTGACGGCGCGGACGCCGAGCCAGGTAACGCCTGATAGGAGTCTGCCTTGTTCTTTGAGCGCCACAGTGGTGGTGAACGTGCAATTCTCGTTCATCTGGATGGTCAGGACCCTGAGGCGCGCGAAGATCCGCAGGAGTTTCAGGAATTGGCCATCTCGGCCGGTGCCGATACCGTTGCGTTTATCAACGTGCCGCGTCATCGGCCTTCGGCCAAGTATCTGATCGGCTCTGGCAAGGTCGAGGAGCTTCGCGATCAGGTCAAGGCCGAGCAGGCCGATCTGGTGATCTTCAATCACACCCTCACGCCCAGTCAGGAACGCAACCTCGAACGCGTTTTCGAGTGTCGTGTGCTTGATCGTACCGGTCTGATTCTCGATATCTTTGCGCAGCGGGCGCGTACTCACGAGGGCAAGCTTCAGGTCGAACTGGCCCAGCTTGAACACATGAGTACCCGTCTGGTCCGTGGCTGGACTCACCTTGAGCGACAGAAAGGTGGTATCGGCCTGCGCGGTCCGGGTGAAACCCAGCTCGAAACCGACCGACGTCTTCTGCGGGTTCGCCTGCGGCAGATCAAGGGACGGCTGGAGAAGGTTCGCAGCCAGCGTGATCAGGCCCGTCGCGGGCGTCGTCGCGCGGATATTCCATCGGTTTCACTGGTGGGGTATACCAACGCCGGCAAATCCACCCTGTTCAACTCGGTAACCGATTCGGATGTGTTTGCGGCAGACCAACTGTTCGCCACGCTCGATCCGACCTTGCGTCGTCTGCAGCTCGATGACCTGGGTCCTATCGTGCTGGCCGATACCGTGGGCTTCATTCGCCACCTGCCGCACAAACTGGTCGAGGCCTTTCGCGCGACGCTTGAAGAGTCGAGCAACTCCGATTTACTGCTGCATGTGATCGACTCCCACGAGCCGGATCGCATGTCGCAGATCGAGCAGGTGATGGCGGTGCTCGGCGAGATCGGAGCCGAGGGCTTGCCGATCCTCGAGGTCTATAACAAACTCGATCTGCTTGAAGGCGTAGAACCTCAGATACAGCGCGATGCCGACGGCAAACCGCAGCGTGTCTGGGTGTCTGCCCGTGATGGTCGAGGGCTTGATCTGCTCAAACAGGCTATCGCCGAATTGCTCGGCGACGATCTGTTTGTCGGCACGCTGCTTCTGCCTCAAAGTCTTGCCCGGCTGCGTGCCCAGTTCTTTGAACTGGGTGCGGTGCAGAGCGAAACGCATGACGAGGAAGGTGCCAGCGTGCTGGCCGTACGACTGCCGCGCGTTGAACTCAATCGACTGGTGAGTCGCGAAGGATTGCAGCCGCTGGAGTTCATCGAGCAACACACTTTGCAATAAAAGCACGAGAAAGCCGTTGTACGGCTTTCCCGAGCATTCTGTAGCATTGGTCGGCGCGCCGCGGGCGCGTCTTTGCTTTATCAGATGGAGAGCGCTATGGCTTGGAATGAGCCGGGTGGCAACTCGAATAATCAAGATCCCTGGGGTGGCAAACGCCGTGGCGGCGACCGCAAGGGACCACCTGATCTCGACGAGGCCTTCCGTAAGCTGCAGGAAAGCCTGAAGGGGTTGTTCGGCGGCGGTAACAAACGCGGCAGCGATGGCGGCAGCAGTGGCAGTGGTGGCGGTTCAGGCAAGGGCGGTGGCTTCGGTCTGCTCGGCATCGGGCTTGTCGTACTCGTCGCTTTCTGGCTGTACAGCGCTATCTATGTGGTCGACGAGCAAGAGCAGGCTGTCGTGCTGCGTTTTGGTCAGTACCACGAGACCGTGGGCCCGGGCCTTAACATCTACTTCCCGCCGTTCGATCGCAAGTACATGGAGAACGTGACTCGCGAGCGTGCCTACAGCAAGCAGGGCCAGATGCTCACCGAAGACGAGAACATCGTCGAAGTGCCGCTGACCGTGCAGTACAAGATCAGCGATCTTCAGGCGTTCGTGCTGAACGTCGATCAGCCTGAAATCAGCCTGCAGCACGCGACTGAAAGTGCGTTGCGTCATGTCGTGGGTTCCACGGCGATGGATCAGGTGCTGACTGAAGGCCGCGAACTGATGGCCAGCGAAATCAAGGAGCGTCTGCAACGCTTCCTCGATACCTACCGCACCGGTATCACCGTGACCCAGGTGAACGTGCAGAGCGCCGCCGCGCCGCGTGAAGTGCAGGAAGCCTTCGATGACGTGATCCGCGCCCGTGAAGACGAGCAGCGTGCACGTAACCAGGCTGAAAGCTACGCCAATGGTGTGATCCCGGAAGCCCGTGGTCAGGCTCAGCGTATTCTTGAAGATGCCAACGGTTATCGCGATGAAGTGGTTTCGCGCGCCAAGGGTGAGGCGGATCGCTTTACCAAACTGGTTGCCGAGTACCGCAAGGCACCTGAAGTCACCCGCCAGCGTCTGTATCTGGACACCATGCAGGAAGTCTTCAGCAACACCAGCAAGGTGCTCGTGACCGGCGACAAGGGGCAGAACAACCTGCTTTACCTGCCACTCGACAAGATGATCGAAAGCAGCCGCAGCGGTACCGGCAATGGCTCCAATTCAGGTACGCCATCGCAGTCAGCCAATGATGCTGCCGCTGCTGCTGCCGCCGCCCGGGCGACTGAGGCTCAGCAGCGTGGTGAAGTACGTACCAGGGAGACTCGCTGATGAGTAACAAATCACTGATCACCCTTATTGTTGGCGTGATACTGGCGGTCATTGCCTGGAACAGCTTCTACATAGTGTCCCAGACCGAACGCGCTGTTCTGCTGCAATTCGGTCGTGTGGTCCAGGCTGACGTTCAGCCGGGTCTGCATGTGAAGGTTCCTTACGTGAACCAGGTGCGCAAGTTCGACGGTCGTTTGCTGACCCTCGATGCACCGACCCAGCGCTTCCTGACACTGGAAAAGAAAGCGGTCATGGTCGATGCCTACGCCAAGTGGCGTGTGAAGGATGCGGAGCGTTTCTACACCGCGACTTCCGGCCTCAAGCAGATCGCCGACGAGCGTCTTTCGCGTCGTCTGGAATCCGGCCTGCGTGACCAGTTCGGCAAGCGCACCCTGC
Source organism: Pseudomonas sp. P135 (assembly GCF_020312125.1). Classification (NCBI taxonomy): domain Bacteria; kingdom Pseudomonadati; phylum Pseudomonadota; class Gammaproteobacteria; order Pseudomonadales; family Pseudomonadaceae; genus Pseudomonas; species Pseudomonas sp. P135. Next base: position 114,766 of record NZ_JAGPYR010000006.1, on the reverse strand, counting down.
ACGAAGTCGTGTCGGGTGAGCGAGACGCGCTGATGGCGGATATCACCGGTTCGCTGAACCGCATGGCCGAGAAAGAACTGGGGATCGAAGTCGTCGATGTCCGGGTCAAGGCCATCGATCTGCCGAAGGAAGTGAATCGCAGCGTTTTCGAACGTATGAGCACCGAGCGTGAGCGTGAAGCGCGCGAGCACCGTGCCAAGGGTAACGAGCTGGCTGAAGGCATCCGTGCCGACGCCGATCGTCAGCGTCGTGTGCTGCTGGCCGAAGCCTATCGCGAGTCGGAAGAAGCGCGTGGTGATGGTGATGCCCAGGCTGCCGCGATCTATTCCAAGGCGTATGGTCAGGACCAGGAGTTCTACGCGTTCTATCGCAGCCTGCGTGCCTACCGCGAAAGCTTTGCGAACAAGAGCGACGTGATGGTGCTTGATCCGAACAGCGAATTCTTTCGCTACATGGAAAAAGCCAAGCCGTAATTAATCATCCGCCGGGCGGCAAAACCGCCCGGTGGGGTGAACGTACGGTGAAACGTGTGTATCATGCGGCAGCCGGGAAATTCCCGGCTTTTTTGCGTCTGCACGATTGATTGGCCGTATCTGAATCGGAACGCGGCAAGATTTTTCGAGGAAAGTGGTCTGCAAGGCCTGTCTCGGGCATTTGTCGTGCCCGTCATACGGCGCATCACTTTCTGCTTCACTCAAGGTCGGCCTGTAGGCTGGCCGCCTGGATCACAGGGGAATGGCGTAATGGCAACGGTCGACCGCTGGCTGCTACCAGATGGCATCGAAGAAGTACTGCCACCGGAAGCGGCGCGCATTGAAGTAGCGCGCCGTCAGGTGTTGGATCTGTTTCAGAGCTGGGGCTATGAGTTTGTCGTCACCCCGCATATCGAGTATCTCGAGTCCCTGCTGACTGGCGCGGGTTCGGATCTGGATCTGCGCACCTTCAAGGTTATCGACCCGCAATCGGGCCGGCAGATGGGCTTTCGCGCCGACATCACGCCGCAGGTTGCACGCATCGATGCTCACACCCTGAAACGTGAAGGCCCGAGCCGTCTGTGCTACGCGGGCAGCGTTCTGCACGCCCAGCCGCGCGCGCTGTCGTCCTCGCGCAGCCCTATACAACTGGGTGCCGAGTTGTACGGTGATGCGAGCCCGAGCAGCGACGTCGAAGTCATCAGCCTGATGCTGGCCATGCTGCAACTGGCCGATGTGCCGGATGTGCATATGGACCTCGGGCATGTCGGTATCTATCGCGGTCTGGCGCGTGCCGCCGGCCTGTCGGGTGAAGTCGAGCAGCAACTGTTCGATGCACTGCAGCGCAAGGCCATCGATGAGGTGATTGCCCTCACCGCCGATCTGCCGCCAGAGCTGGCAACAATGCTGCGCGCACTGGTTGATCTGTGCGGTGGTCGTGAGGTGCTGGATGCCGCACGTGATCGTCTGGCCGGCGCACCGGCGCCAGTGCTGGCCGCGCTGGATGACCTGCTGTCGATCGCCGAGCGTCTGGCTGCGCGTTTCCCGCAGTTGCCGCTGTACTTTGACCTCGGCGAGCTGCGCGGCTACCACTACCACACCGGTGTGGTGTTTGCGGTATTCGTACCGGGCGTGGGCCAGTCGATCGCTCAGGGCGGTCGTTACGATGACATCGGTGCCGACTTCGGTCGTGCCCGTCCGGCGACCGGCTTTTCCACCGACCTGAAAACCCTGGTTACCCTGGGCCAGGCAGAAATCGTCTTACCGTCTGGTGGCATCTGGGTGCCGGACAGTACGGATGCGGCACTCTGGCAGATGGTTTGCCAGTTGCGCAGTGAAGGTCAGCGTGTGGTTCAGGCGTTGCCTGGGCAGCAGGCGAGCGCCGCGCGTGAAGCCGACTGTGACCGGCAATTGATTCAGCATGGCGAGCACTGGCAGGTAATGCCGCTGGCTCCTTGAGTATTCCTGCCGGCCGCCGCCGGCACCAAGTTTGCGTGAATGAGGACAAGTGTTATGGGTAAGAATGTCGTAGTCCTGGGCACTCAATGGGGTGATGAGGGCAAAGGCAAGATCGTTGATCTGCTGACCGAACATGCTACCGCCGTAGTTCGCTATCAGGGTGGCCACAACGCGGGCCACACGCTGGTGATCGACGGTGAGAAAACCGTTTTGCACCTGATTCCGTCCGGTGTGCTGCGCGAAGGCGTGCAGTGCCTGATCGGTAACGGTGTGGTGGTTGCTCCCGACGCGCTCCTGCGCGAAATCGTCAAGCTGGAAGAGAAAGGCATTCCGGTGCGCGAGCGTCTGCGCATCAGCCCGTCCTGCCCGCTGATCCTGTCGTACCACGTGGCACTCGATCAGGCGCGTGAAAAAGCCCGCGGCGAGTTCAAGATCGGCACCACCGGTCGTGGTATCGGCCCGGCCTACGAAGACAAGGTCGCACGTCGCGGTCTGCGCATCGGTGACCTGTTCCATCGCGAGCGTTTCGCCGCCAAGCTGGGCGAGCTGCTCGACTATCACAACTTCGTGCTGGTCAATTACTACAAAGAGCCTGCAATCGACTTCCAGAAGACGCTCGACGAGTGCATGGAATACGCTGACATGCTCAAGCCGCTGATGCTCGACGTCACCGCTGCGCTGCATGAGATGCGTCGCGACGGCAAGGACATCATGTTCGAAGGCGCCCAGGGTTCGCTGCTGGACATCGACCACGGTACTTACCCGTACGTCACCAGCTCCAACACCACGGCGGGCGGCATTGCCACCGGCTCCGGTTTTGGTCCGATGTACCTGGATTACATCCTGGGCATCACCAAGGCTTACACCACACGCGTGGGTTCGGGTCCGTTCCCGACAGAACTGTTCGACGACGTCGGTGCCTTCCTGGCCAAGCGTGGTCATGAGTTCGGTGCCACCACCGGTCGTGCACGCCGTTGTGGCTGGTTCGACGCCGTCATCCTGCGTCGCGCCATCGAAATCAACAGCATCTCGGGCCTGTGCCTGACCAAGCTGGACGTGCTCGACGGTCTGGAAACCATCAACATCTGCGTGGGCTACGAGAACGAAGAGGGCGCAGTCATTGACGCGCCTACCGACGCTGACAGCTATCTGGGTCTGCGTCCGGTCTACGAGCAGATGCCAGGCTGGAGCGAATCCACGCTGGGTGCCAAAACCCTCGAAGAGCTGCCTGCTGCCGCTCGCGCTTACATCAAGCGTGTCGAAGAGCTGGTGGGTGCGCCTATCGACATCATTTCGACCGGTCCTGACCGCAACGAAACCATCGTGCTGCGTCATCCGTTCGGCTGATACGTCACCGGGCTGTGCCAAAAAGGGTCGCCTGTGCGGCCCTTTTTTATTTTCGCGCCCAGGGCAGGGAAGCGCACAAAAGTGAGACTTGTGTCACGGCACGGCGCTTGCTACAAAGATGACAGAAAAGTGCCATCATTTTAGTGGCGCTGAGGGTGGAGGGATTCTCCTGTGTCTGCTGTCTTATCTCTGTTGCAAAGTCGTTTGTTGCGCCCGGTCTTCATTGCCTTGGGCATCGCCCTTTTGGTGCAGGTCGTGGTGGCGGTTGCGCTTACCCGGAGCACGGTCACCGCGCTTGAGGCTGATCTCGCCAGTCGTCTCGGGGTAGATTCGCAACATCTTTCCTCAGAGCTGGAGTCGGCGAGTAGCGAAGTGACGTCGAGCCTCGATGCGTTGTCAGCCAGCACTCGTCAGCGCCTGAGTGTCGGGCTCTCTACCCGTCTGAAGGACGAGCAGGCTCAACTGCGTGCCACGCTGGAGAAAGACCTTCGCGAGTCCGCGACCGACATGGCTGAACTGCTCGCCGCCGTCGCTCCACGCGCCATGTGGGACAACGACACACCAACGCTTTCCGAATTCGCACGCCGTGCCCAGCGCAATCCCGATGTACTGTTCGTGGTTTATGACGACGCCGCAGGTGAGCACCTTACGCGTTACATGAACCGCGACAATCCGCTGGTCAAGGCCTTGCTGGCCAAGGGCGAAGGCGAGCGGGCGATGGACAAGGTCCTCAATGCGGCGAAAAACGATCCTTCTGTGTATTACGTTGAAGCGTCCATCAGCCCTAACGGTGTGGAGATCGGCAAGGTGCGCATGGGTGTATCCACGGCAACGGTCGAAGAGAATCTTGCCGCCCTGGACAAGCGTTTCGCGACCCTGATCACCAGTGGTGAGCAGTTGGTGTCTGACAGTCTTGCCAGCGCCTCGAAAGACAGCTCGACCGCTCTGCGTACGCGTTTGCAATCCGCTCAGTCGGCAGCGACTGCAATGACCGGCAATACGCGTGTCGCTGTTCAGGAAGCGGCCGAAACGCTGCGCTGGAGAATCGGTATGGGTCTGGCCCTGGTCGGCCTGGGTGTATTGCTGTTACTGGCGGTGGTACTCGGGCGTCGCGTTGTCAGCAAGCTGCATCTGCTGATCGCGGCACTCAATGACCTGGCGGCGGGTGAGGGTGATCTGACCAAGCGCGTCAAGCTGGACAGTAATGACGAGATTGGTGATATGTCGGCCGCGGTCAACCGCTTCATCGACAAGCTGCAACCTATCGTCCGCGAGGCAGGCGAAGTGGCGCAGCGCACCGGGCAGGAAATCGGTGTCATGAGCGAGCGTAACGCCGGCGCCGATGCGGCGGCCGAATTGCAGCGGGACGAAGTAGCGGCCAGCCTCAAAGCGCTGGAGCAGATGGCCGACGAGGCGCAGTCGGAAAGCCACGCGATGCAGGCGGCTTTGCGTCAGGTTATCGACATCAAGCAGGCGACCGACGAAAACACCCGCACGTCCAGTCAGGTTGGCGGGCTGATCGAAGCGTTGGCCGGGCAGGTCGAGACCGGTGCGCAAGTCATCGAGCGTCTGGCGCAGCAAAGTCAGCAGATCGAGGTGGTGCTGGAAGTCATTCATGGTATTGCCGAACAAACCAACCTGCTGGCGCTGAACGCAGCTATCGAAGCGGCCCGTGCAGGGGAGACGGGCAGGGGCTTTGCCGTGGTGGCCGATGAGGTGCGGGCGCTGGCCAGCAAGACTCAAAGCTCGACGGGCGATATTCAGGAACACATCGTGGCCTTGCAGCGCGGCGCGAAAGAGGCGGTCGCTGCGATCGGCATCGCCGGGCGTCAGGCCAAGGAGGGGCTGGAGGTATTGCGCGACAGCGCCAAGCGCCAGCAGACGGTGCAGGCATCCGTGGAGCAGGTGCATGCGGCCATTGGTCTGGCGACCAAGGCGGCCGTTCATCAGGCTGAAGGTGCTCAGGCGGTGCGTGGTCGGGTAGAGGTGATCCATGCTCAGGCCGAGCGTGCTGCGAAGGCTGTGGTGGAGACGACCGCCAGCGGCAAAGTGCTCGATGGACTGGCTGCACAGTTGAAGGCGAGCCTGGGGCAGTTTCGGGCATGAGCGCTAGGTGCAGCGCTGCAAGTGTGGTGCTGCACTGTCTGCAGGAGGGAGGGCTTTTCGAGTGCCAAACGCAAAAAACCGAGCCATTGGCTCGGTTTTTTTGAATTGGTGCCCAGAAGAAGACTCGAACTTCCACGACCTTGCGGTCACCAGCACCTGAAGCTGGCGTGTCTACCAATTTCACCATCTGGGCAGCATCAGCAGCGCGTACGCCGTTGATGGGGCGCACTATACGGCGATCGTTTTACTCTGTAAACCCCTGTTTTGATTTAATAATCAAACCCTGAAAATGCAAAAACCCGCTTTCGCGGGTTTTTGTGAGGCTTGAGACTGTTGTAGTCTGTTGCCTGAATTGGTGCCCAGAAGAAGACTCGAACTTCCACGACCTTGCGGTCACCAGCACCTGAAGCTGGCGTGTCTACCAATTTCACCATCTGGGCAGCATCAGCAGCGCGTACGCCGTTGATGGGGCGCACTATACGGCGATCGTTTTACTCTGTAAACCCCTGTTTTGATTTAATAATCAAACCCTGAAAATGCAAAAACCCGCTTTCGCGGGTTTTTGTGAGGCTTGAGACTGTTGTAGTCTGTTGCCTGAATTGGTGCCCAGAAGAAGACTCGAACTTCCACGACCTTGCGGTCACCAGCACCTGAAGCTGGCGTGTCTACCAATTTCACCATCTGGGCAGCATCAGCAGCGCGTACGCCGTTGATGGGGCGCACTATACGGCGATCGTTTTACTCTGTAAACCCCTGTTTTGATTTAATAATCAAACCCTGAAAATGCAAAAACCCGCTTTCGCGGGTTTTTGTGAGGCTTGAGACTGTTGTAGTCTGTTGCCTGAATTGGTGCCCAGAAGAAGACTCGAACTTCCACGACCTTGCGGTCACCAGCACCTGAAGCTGGCGTGTCTACCAATTTCACCATCTGGGCAGCATCAGCAGCGCGTACGCCGTTGATGGGGCGCACTATACGGCGATCGTTTTACTCTGTAAACCCCTGTTTTGATTTAATAATCAAACCCTGAAAATGCAAAAACCCGCTTTCGCGGGTTTTTGTGAGGCTTGAGACTGTTGTAGTCTGTTGCCTGAATTGGTGCCCAGAAGAAGACTCGAACTTCCACGACCTTGCGGTCACCAGCACCTGAAGCTGGCGTGTCTACCAATTTCACCATCTGGGCAGTATCAACAGGCATCAACCTGTCGATGGCGCGCACTATACGGAGCGCCTTTTAGGCTGTAAAGCCCGGCAGTGAAAAAAACCCGAAAAAAATCGCGGGCGGCGTGTTTCGGGTGTTTCAGCGGGGTCCAGGAGGCTTTTTGTCCAGTGGATTGAGCGTGAAATTTCCCGTTTCATGAGGTCTATGCCAAACTAACCCCTATATATACAAGGTGAAAACTATCTAATGGCCGATTGGCAGTCCCTCGATCCCGAGGCCGCTCGTGAAGCGGAAAAATACGAAAACCCTATTCCCAGCCGCGAGCTGATCTTGCAGCACCTTGCCGAGCGCGGTTCGCCGGCCAGTCGCGAGCAACTGGTCGAAGAGTTCGGCCTGACCACCGAAGATCAATTCGAGGCTCTGCGCCGCCGCCTTCGGGCGATGGAGCGTGACGCCCAGTTGATCTACACCCGTCGCGGCACTTATGCACCGGTAGACAAGCTTGACCTGATCCTGGGTCGCATCTCCGGGCATCGTGATGGCTTCGGCTTTCTGGTACCGGACGACGGCTCCGACGACCTGTTCATGAGCCCGGCGCAAATGCGCCTGGTGTTCGACGGTGACCGGGCGCTGGCGCGTGTTTCCGGCCTTGACCGTCGCGGCCGCCGCGAAGGCGTGATCGTCGAAGTGATCTCGCGTGCTCACGAAAGCATCGTGGGTCGCTATTTCGAAGAAAGCGGCATTGGTTTTGTCGTACCCGACAACCCGAAAATCCAGCAGGAAGTGCTGGTAACGCCCGGTCGTAACAACGGCGCCAAGATCGGCCAGTTCGTCGAGGTGAAAATCACCCATTGGCCGACACCGCGTTTCCAGCCGCAGGGCGATGTGATCGAAGTGGTGGGCAACTACATGGCGCCCGGCATGGAGATCGATGTCGCGCTGCGTACCTACGATATCCCGCACGTGTGGCCCGAGGCAGTGCTCAAAGAGGCTGCCAAGCTCAAGCCGGAAGTCGAAGAGAAGGACAAGGAACACCGCGTCGATCTGCGCCAACTGCCGTTCGTGACCATCGACGGCGAAGACGCTCGCGACTTCGACGATGCGGTCTATTGCGAAGCCAAACCGGGCAAACTGCGTTTGTTCTCCGGGGGCTGGAAGCTCTACGTGGCAATTGCCGATGTATCGAGCTACGTGAAGATCGGCTCGGCGCTGGATGCCGAATCCCAGGTGCGCGGCAACTCGGTGTATTTCCCCGAGCGCGTCGTGCCCATGCTGCCTGAGCAATTGTCCAACGGCCTGTGCTCGCTGAACCCGCACGTCGATCGTCTGGCCATGGTTTGCGAGATGACCATCTCCAAGACCGGCGAGATGACTGACTACGTGTTCTACGAAGGCATCATCCACTCCCACGCTCGCCTGACCTACAACAAGGTCAGCACGATTCTGGAACAGCCGAAAACCGCTGAAGCCAAGAGCCTGCGCGGCGAATACGGCGATGTGGTGCCGCACCTCAAACAGCTTTATGCGATGTACAAGGTATTGCTGGGCGCGCGCCATGTTCGTGGTGCGATCGATTTCGAAACTCAGGAAACCCGGATCATCTTCGGTTCCGAGCGCAAGATTGCCGAAATCCGTCCGACCACCCGTAACGATGCCCACAAGCTGATCGAGGAATGCATGCTGGCCGCCAACGTGGCCACCGCGCAGTTCCTGAAGAAGCATGAAATTCCTGCGTTGTACCGCGTCCACGACGGTCCGCCGCCAGAGCGCCTGGAAAAACTGCGCGCATTCCTCGGTGAGCTGGGTCTGACGCTGCACAAAGGCAAGGAAGGTCCGACACCTAAGGATTATCAGGCGCTGCTTGAAACCGTTCGCGACCGTCCTGACTACCACCTGATCCAGACCGTGATGTTGCGTTCGTTGAGTCAGGCGGTCTACAGCTCGGACAACAACGGTCACTTTGGTCTGAATTACGAAGCGTATACGCACTTCACGTCGCCGATCCGTCGTTATCCGGACCTGCTGACTCATCGCGCGATCCGCAGCGTCATTCGCTCCAAGCAGGATACGCCGCACGTTCGTCGTGCCGGTGCTGCGACGATTCCGAAGGCGCGCATTTACCCGTACGACGATGCGCTGCTCGACCAGTTGGGCGAACAATGCTCAATGAGCGAGCGCCGTGCCGACGAGGCTACGCGCGACGTAGTCAACTGGCTCAAGTGCGAATACATGAAGGATCGCGTCGGCGAGTCGTTCCCGGGCGTGATCACCGCTGTAACCGGCTTTGGTCTGTTCGTCGAGCTCACCGATATCTATGTCGAAGGCCTGGTCCACGTGACCGCCTTGCCGGGTGACTACTACCACTTCGATCCGCTGCACCACCGCCTTGCCGGCGAGCGTACCGGGCGTAACTTCCGCCTGGGCGACACCGTTGAGGTGCGGGTCATGCGCGTCGATCTGGACGAGCGCAAGATCGATTTCGAGATCTCCGAAGCGGCAGCGGCTGCGAAGCCGACGGCGCGCAAGCGTCGTGGTAATGACACCGCGGCACCTGCTGCCACAACCACGGCTGAAAAGGACAAGGCGCCGGCCAAGTCCGGGCGTCGTAGCGCTTCGACCAAGGAAAGCAGCCCCGAAGCGTATCGCCCGAGCGATGCCGCGGCGAAAAACGCAGAAGTGCGTAAAAGCCGCGAGCTGAAAAAAGCGCTTCTGGCAGACGCGAAGGGTGGTAGCAAGGCATCGTCGGGAAAGTCTGACAGGTCGGGCTCTGCGCCTTCATCGGGCAAGCCGGCCAGCAAACACCGTAAAGGCTCGTCAAAAACGGGCTCCGCGCCAGCTGCGAAAAGCAGTGGCGCTCGTAAACCCAAGGCCAAGTCATGAGTCAGCTGGAAAAAATCTACGGCGTTCACGCCGTAGAAGCGTTACTCCGTCATCATCCGAAACGCGTCAAGCACATCTGGCTGGCCGAGGGTCGTAACGACCCTCGCGTCCAGACGCTGGTGGCGCTGGCAGCCGAGAATCGCGTGACCATCGGGCAGGCCGAGCGCCGCGAAATGGATGCCTGGGTCGAGGGCGTGCATCAGGGCGTTGTTGCCGACGTGAGCCCGAGTCAGGTCTGGGGCGAGGCCATGCTCGACGAACTGCTGGACCGCAGTGAAGGCTCGCCGCTGCTGTTGGTGCTGGACGGCGTGACCGATCCGCACAACCTCGGCGCTTGCCTGCGTACTGCTGATGCAGCAGGTGCGCTGGCGGTCATCGTACCCAAGGACAAATCCGCAACCCTGACGCCGGCTGTGCGCAAGGTCGCCTGCGGTGCTGCCGAGGTCATCCCGCTCGTGGCCGTGACCAACCTGGCGCGTACGCTGGAAAAACTGCAGCAGCGCGGATTGTGGGTGGTGGGGACTGCGGGCGAGGCCGAGGTCGAGCTGTATCAGCAGGACCTGACCGGGCCGACCATCATTATCATGGGCGCGGAAGGCAAGGGCATGCGCCGCCTGACCCGTGAGCATTGTGATTATCTGGTGCGCCTGCCGATGGCGGGCAGTGTCAGCAGTCTCAATGTGTCGGTCGCGACCGGCGTGTGTCTGTTTGAAGCGCTGCGCCAGCGATCCGCCAAGCGGAAGCCGGCTTAGTAGCAGCTGCAAGCCTCAAGCTACAAGCTACAAGCTACAAGCTACAAGCGGACTGCTTCTACTTGTAGCTTTTCACTTGCAGCTTGTAGCTCCTTCCCCATTTGTAGCTTTCCACTTGCAGCTTGCAGCTGCCTTCTCTACACTTGCGCCCCTTGCTGTCACGGCAGGCGCGCATGTGCCTGTCCCTGAGCAAGACCAACAGTGTCATTCACTCCTTGTCTGACCGCTATTTGAGCGGCAGGCTACAACCCGTAAGGAGCATTCATGCGTCATTACGAAATTATCTTTTTGGTCCACCCGGATCAAAGCGAGCAAGTCGGCGGCATGGTAGAGCGTTACACCAAGCTGATCGAAGAAGACGGCGGCAAAATCCACCGTCTGGAAGATTGGGGCCGTCGTCAACTGGCTTACGCAATCAACAATGTTCACAAGGCTCACTACGTGATGCTGAACGTTGAGTGCACTGGCAAGGCTCTGGCCGAGCTGGAAGACAACTTCCGTTACAACGATGCTGTGATCCGTAACCTGGTCATCCGTCGCGACGAAGCCGTAACCGGCCAGTCCGAGATGCTCAAGGCTGAAGAGAACCGCAGTGAGCGCCGTGAGCGTCGTGACCGTCCTGAGCACTCCGACAGCGCCGATGGCGATGACGGCGACAACAGCGACGTTAGCGATAACGCTGACGAGTAATCCACGGACCTTTTGAGGAGCCAATTACATGGCACGTTTCTTCCGTCGTCGTAAATTCTGCCGCTTCACCGCTGAAGACGTCAAAGAGATCGATTACAAAGATCTCAACACTCTGAAAGCCTACGTATCCGAGACCGGCAAAATCGTTCCAAGCCGTATCACTGGTACCAAAGCACGTTATCAGCGTCAGCTGGCCACCGCTATCAAGCGTGCCCGCTTCCTGGCCCTGCTGGCCTACACCGACAGCCACGGCCGCTGAGACCAGGTAGTCGACAAAACGTAACAAAGGATAGAAAGCATGCGTGCCCTGGCTGAATTCATCATGCGCGGCCGTATGCAGGCCACTTTCGTAGTGGCTGGATGTGCGGCATTGCCGCTGTTGTTCTGGTTGAGTGCTGCCGCAGGGTGCCTTGTGCTCCTGCGACGCGGGTTCAGTGATGCCGTTGGTGTCCTGGCCTGGGCTCTGCTGCCGGCTTTGGTCTGGTGGTATTTCGGTGAGCCTCGTACAGCCATGGTGCTGGCGGGTTCACTGAGTTTGGCAATGGTTTTGCGTGCCAGCGAGTCCTGGGTCCGCGTGCTGCTGGTCAGCGTGGCGTTGGGTGTGGTGTATGCAGTAATTCTGGGCACGGTTTTTCGCGAACCTCTGGAAGCAATGTCGCAGGAGTTGCAGAAACATCTGCCGACAATGCTGGCCGGGCTCTACGAGCAGTTGAACGTAGAAGAGCGAGCGCGTCTGGGGGCACTGATTGCACCCGTCCTGAATGGCCTGATAGCGGCTGTGCTGCAAATCGTCAGTGTGCTGTGCCTGATTCTTGGGCGGTACTGGCAAGCGATGTTGTACAACCCTGGTGGTTTCGGGCGTGAATTTCGCGCCGTGAAACTCCCGCTGGTGCCGGCGTTGGTGCTGGTGGTGTGCATGCTGGTGGGGCCGAATTTCGGTCCGCAGATAGCGATGCTTACACCGCTGTGCAGCGTACCGCTGGTCTTTGCGGGCCTGGCCCTGATTCACGGACTGGTCGCTGAAAAGCGTCTGTCCAGGTTCTGGCTGGTGGGGATGTACATCACGCTGCTGGTGTTCATGCAGCTGATTTATCCGTTGCTCGTGGTAATTGCCATTGTCGACAGCCTGATTGATTTTCGCGGTCGCCGGAGCTCGAAAGATTCCGGCAATGGTCCTGCGAACGGTGAAGGTTAAAAGTTAAGAGGATTTCCACATGCAACTGATCCTTCTGGAAAAAGTCGCCAACCTGGGCAACCTGGGCGACAAAGTAAACGTTAAGGCCGGCTACGGTCGTAACTACCTGCTGCCTTACGGCAAAGCAACCGCTGCAACCGCTGCCAACGTGGCTGCGTTTGAAGAGCGTCGTGCCGAGCTGGAAAAACTGGCTGCAGACAAGAAAGCATCTGCCGAAACTCGCGCAGCCCAACTGGCTGAGCTGGAAGTGACTATCACTGCCACCGCTGGTGACGAAGGCAAGCTGTTCGGTTCGATCGGCACCCACGACATCGCTGATGCACTGACCGCCTCTGGCGTTGAAGTTGCAAAAAGCGAAGTTCGTCTGCCGAACGGCACTATCCGCAACGTTGGTGAATTCGACGTAGCCGTGCACCTGCACAGCGACGTAGAAGCAACCGTACGCGTTGTCGTAGTGGCTGCTTAAGCAACACGTAATCGTCTGGCGGCATTGCTGCCAGAGGATTAACATCGGGCACGATCCTGTTTACAGGTCGTGCCCTTTGTCTTTGTGCCATCCCCATTCTGCAAACCCCGAATTAAAGTGGCCATGAACGATATTTCCGCCCCCGAGCAATACGATCTGCAAACCGCCGCCCTGAAGGTGCCGCCACATTCCATTGAGGCCGAACAGGCTGTACTCGGTGGTCTGATGCTGGACAACAACGCCTGGGAGCGGGTGCTCGATCAAGTTTCCGATGGCGATTTCTATCGACATGACCACCGCCTGATATTCCGCGCCATCGCCCGATTGGCCGACCAGAACAGCCCGATCGACGTGGTCACCCTGGCTGAACAGCTGGACAAGGAAGGGCAGACCTCGCAAGTGGGTGGCCTGGGCTACCTCAGCGAGCTGGCGAAAAACACGCCATCTGTCGCCAACATCAAGGCCTATGCGCAGATCGTCCGGGCCCGGGCCACGCTGCGGCAATTGATCGGCATCAGTACCGAAATCGCCGACAGTGCGTTCAACCCCGAAGGCCGGACCGCCGAAGAGATTCTTGACGAGGCTGAACGGCAGATCTTCCAGATCGCCGAAGCGCGCCCCAAGACCGGCGGCCCGGTCAGCGTCAACGACCTGCTGACCAAGGCCATCGACCGTATCGATACCCTGTTCAACAGCGACAACGCCATTACCGGCCTGTCGACCGGGTATACCGATCTCGATGAAAAGACCAGCGGACTGCAACCCTCCGACCTGATCATCGTCGCCGGACGTCCGTCGATGGGTAAGACCACTTTCGCCATGAACCTGGTCGAGAACGCGGTGCTGCGCAGTGACAAGGTGGTGCTGGTCTACTCGCTGGAGATGCCAGGCGAATCGCTGATCATGCGTATGTTGTCCTCGCTGGGGCGCATCGACCAGACCAAGGTGCGGGCCGGCCAGCTTGATGACGATGACTGGCCGCGTCTGACATCGGCGGTCAATCTGCTCAATGACCGCAAGCTGTTCATCGACGACACGGCCGGTATCAGCCCGTCCGAAATGCGCGCGCGGACGCGGCGGATCGTGCGTGAGCATGGCGACATCGCCATGATCATGATCGACTACCTGCAGTTGATGCAGATTCCCGGCTCCAGTGGCGACAACCGTACCAACGAGATTTCCGAGATCTCGCGCTCGTTGAAAGCACTGGCCAAGGAATTCAACTGCCCGGTGATTGCCCTGTCGCAGCTCAACCGCTCCCTTGAGCAGCGTCCCAACAAACGCCCGATCAACTCCGACCTCCGGGAATCCGGAGCGATCGAGCAGGATGCCGACGTCATCATGTTCGTTTACCGGGACGAGGTGTATCACCCGGAAACCGAGCACAAGGGCATTGCCGAGATCATCATCGGCAAGCAGCGTAACGGCCCCATCGGCACCACGCGCCTGGCGTTCATCGGCAAATACACGCGCTTCGAGAATCTGGCACCGGGCAGTTACAACTTTGACGACGATTGATTTTGCCGCCAGATGCTGTTGCCGTTTCATCATGGCTCGTGCTGAGACGGTGGCAGCATCTATCGGTGCGTATCCGTGATTCGGGTTGGATACAATCGCCCTGTTTTTTTGTTTTTTGCCAGTAGCAACCGCATTCTGCCTCTGCCTGTGGCGCCGCCTAACCCGAGAAGGTCCAGAGAGATTTCTCCTGTCCTTAACTTGTGTGCTGAGGCGCCGTTAAAACCTCGCTCATTGAAACTGTCGATCGCCTTGGTGACGGCTGATGTCACTTCATCCTCTCCAAATGTGTTTTTAGCATCCTCGAACACTGTGGAGTTAAAAAAGTCGCCGATAGCAACCTTGGCGAATGTTGTCGCTCGCTTCTTTTTTACTGGGGCATTAAGACTGGGGGCTTCAGGCGTGGATGTACTTGTTCCTGCAGAGTCGCGATAACGCTTTTTATCTTCAGGAGATACGGTGGGTTCTGATGTCTCAGTAATAGATGTCCGGTTGCTCACGTTGCTTAAGGTGCTCACATTGCTCACATTGCTCGCGCGGCGGGACAGGTCAGGATACTCTGCGGCCCTAAGCTCCATGTGGATGAGTTTCGTTGACTGGCTTAAGAATTCAGGCGATTTGCTGTGTTTTTTGAAAAAGTCTTGCTGGACTGATTTGGGGAGGTAATACGCATGTACCGATCCAGTCGGGTCGTCGTGCCGAAAAAATATATCCCTGGGTCTCGCGTTGACGCTGCTCATGAAGCCGTGAAGTTCTTTAATCTCATTGCTGTCAAGCCCGAACTCACTGGCCGCACTATCAGAAAAAGCCCTATAGGCCTTTAGTTTGGCGTTTTTCCGTGTCCACGAGGTGTAGGCTAGAAGTGCCCAGGTGGTCAGTCCCATAGCGACTACCCCAATAGTAATGCCTATGGAAATGAGCGTCATGCCGTCAAAATCAATGCTCTGGCCACCCTCTGGGTCGACTCTGCTGACGGGGTTGTTTCTGGTCATTCGGTAAAGGTTCAGCCCCTCTACATCGCCTAGCGGGTCTGCACTCATCCAGCGCATCAGCCAAGGCGCGTAATACCTCACGCCGTAGTAATAAAGACCCGTGCTGTCCCGCTCCTTGCCAGAGTAGCGGATGGCTTTATAGGACGCTTCAACAGCCGAGCGCGCAGCCCACCATGCGGTCCCTCCGAACGGGTAATACCCTTCATGGCTGATCAGCTTTGCCTGGGCATCCAGCTCAAGTGTGCTTGAGCCCAGGTGGTCACCGATGCTGTAGCGGAGCTGATTGTTGTCTATCGCATCCGGTTTGCCCTCTCGCCAGTGCAGGCAGCGCACGTTAGTCCGTCCGGCGTACACTGTGATGACTTCCAGTCGCTCGCCGGTTGCACTGTTTGTACGGATTTCCAGGCCTGGCAAATAGCGCACGTCGCATTGGTGCTGGAATGTCCGGGTCATGGCCTTCGCTGTTTTACGCAGGCGCTGGCCGCTAGCGTCGTAAGCGTAGTGTTCGCCGTCGTCTGGTTGCTCGGAACGAGTAACGGCATCCACCTTGATCAGGCGGTTTCCCGAGTCCCAGTGCAGCGCTCGTCCCGCAACCAGCGCTTGCTGATTGCCATTGGCGTCGAATTGTTTATCGAAGTCTGGTGGCGCGTCACCCTCGCGCCAGGGCAAGGCCCGGTTGCTTTTGGTATCGACGATCATGTGACGTGTGTACGCTTGCGCACCCTTGTGAATGAGCTTTAAGAGATTGCCCGCATCGTCGTAGGAATAACGTTGGGTGTAATTGAGTAGCTGACTTTCATCCACTGGTAGCCGGGCGAGCTCCGGTAATTCAGGGCGAATCCCCGCCAGGGCGGTTTCGCGACCGCTGGCCCTGATCAACTGGTAAAGGCTGTCATATTCGTATTCATTGACGGCATCAATGCGCTGGCCTGAACAGTGGCGTGCGGGCTGTGCCTCGTCCCGAATCCTGGTTACATTTCCCACTGGGTCGTAGTCGTACAGCAGGTGCTGCAGTTGCTTGACTCCCGGACGGTAGGTGATTAGCTCACCCATGCGACCATCGGCAGGATCAAAGCTTGCGCAGCTGATGACTCCGTTACCGGCTGTTTGCGACTCGATACGGCCATGCGCGTCGTACATCAATCCATGCAGCAGTACCTGATCGCTCCCGTTCATCACCCTCAGGCGGGTAGCCTTCAACTGGCCCGACACGTCATAGGTCGACGTATGACGATTGCCTGATGCATCGGTTTGGTCAAGTACCTCGCCCATAGCGTTGAAGCGTGCTTTGCTTGAGAAACCCGGGCCGGGCTCCAGCAACTCATCCTGATGCAGAGCGTCTGCAGGCCAGTTCGGTAGATCGTTCTTCTGCAGAAAGCGTCGGGTCTGCTGGAGAATCTGCCCTGATACGCCACAGGCATCGATAAGATCGCTACCCGATCCGTCGTAAGTCTGAATCAGGCGGCCGCAGACATTGTTGGCAGCGGCCAGCTCTGAACTATCGGCATATGAGAAACGTTCTGATGTTCGGCAGGGCTGGCCCCGGGGCTTTTCGTTGATCGCCAAGGGGCGAAGCAGTTCGTCGTAGCGGGTTGTCCAGTGGGTACCGCGTGCGTCATGGTGCTCCAGCAACTGACCCGCCTCGCCATAGAGGGAAACCCGGCAGCCTGCGTCGACACTGTTTACCGCCAGGGGCGCGCCGGTGAGGCTGAATACCGTGCTCAGGTTCGGGCGAGTGAATGGCTCGGTGGTCAATTGCCTGAATAGCCTGGCGTCCCATCTGGCGACGGGTCTTGCCGCTGCATCATACTGCTGGCGTTCCGGGCGCGCCTGCGAACTATCACCCGGTGTGCCGCGGTAATAACTCACACTGCGGATTGGCAGCCCCCGGCTATCAGTCACCATAAGCGTGGGTGTATGTCGGTGCAGGGAATCAGGCATGGTCGTAGATTTCCATCAGAGCGCGGAATCAGGGTATTCCGACTCGATAAGTCGCGGTACTGTGATAAATAGCAGTGAGGCGCGCTAGGCGAATGATCTTGCTATTCCGACCATTGCCGTCGGACTTGATCAAAAAATGTGCTATATTCCGCGCCCGCGATTTTTCCAACGTGCAAACGTAGGTCCTGAACATGCAATCAGCCAAGCCGTTATTTGACTATCCCAAGTACTGGGCCGAATGTTTCGGACCAGCACCTTTCCTGCCCATGAGCCGGGAAGAAATGGATCTGCTTGGCTGGGATTCCTGCGACATCATCATCGTTACCGGTGATGCGTACGTGGATCACCCGTCTTTCGGCATGGCGATCATCGGTCGTCTGCTCGAATCCCAGGGCTTTCGGGTCGGGATCATCGCGCAGCCCGACTGGCAGTCCAAAGACGACTTCATGAAGCTCGGCGAGCCGAATCTGTTTTTCGGTGTCGCTGCCGGCAACATGGACTCGATGATCAACCGCTATACCGCGGACAAGAAAATTCGCTCCGATGACGCCTATACCCCGGGCGGCATGGCCGGCAAACGTCCGGACCGCGCAAGTCTGGTGTACAGCCAGCGCTGCAAGGAAGCCTACAAGCACGTGCCTATCGTGCTGGGTGGCATCGAAGCTTCGCTGCGCCGCATCGCGCACTATGACTACTGGCAGGACAAGGTTCGCAACTCGATCCTGATCGACGCCTGTGCCGACATCCTGCTGTACGGCAATGCCGAACGTGCGATTGTCGAAGTCGCCCAGCGCCTGTCCTACGGCCACAAGATCGAAGACATCACCGACGTGCGCGGTACGGCGTTCATTCGTCGTGACACGCCGCAGGGCTGGTATGAGGTCGATTCCACGCGTATCGACCGTCCGGGCAAGGTCGACAAGATCATCAACCCGTACGTCAACACCCAGGACACTCAGGCCTGCGCCATCGAGCAGGAAAAGGGCAACGTCGAGGACCCCAACGAAGCCAAGGTGGTGCAGATTCTTGCCAGCCCGCGCATGACCCGCGACAAGACGGTCATCCGCCTGCCTTCAGTGGAAAAGGTCCGTAACGACGCTGTGCTGTATGCCCACGCCAACCGCGTGCTGCACCTTGAAACCAACCCGGGCAACGCTCGCGCGCTGGTTCAGAAGCATGGCGACGTTGACGTCTGGTTCAACCCGCCGCCCATTCCGATGACCACTGAAGAAATGGACTACGTGTTTGGCATGCCTTACGCGCGCGTCCCGCACCCTGCGTACGGCAAGGAAAAGATCCCTGCCTACGACATGATTCGTTTCTCGGTGAACATCATGCGTGGCTGCTTCGGCGGCTGCACCTTCTGCTCGATCACCGAGCACGAAGGACGGATCATTCAGAACCGCTCCGAAGAGTCGATCATTCGCGAAATCGAAGAGATCCGCGACAAGGTGCCGGGCTTTACCGGGGTCATTTCCGACCTGGGCGGGCCGACCGCGAACATGTATCGCATCGCCTGCAAAAGCCCGGAGATCGAGTCGGCCTGCCGCAAGCCGTCCTGCGTATTCCCGGGTATCTGCCCGAACCTGAATACCGATCACTCGTCGCTGATCCAGCTGTATCGCAGCGCGCGCGCTTTGCCGGGCGTGAAAAAGATCCTGATCGCCTCTGGCCTGCGCTATGACCTCGCGGTCGAGTCGCCGGAGTACGTCAAGGAACTGGTCACGCACCACGTCGGTGGTTACCTGAAGATCGCCCCGGAACACACCGAGGAAGGTCCGCTCAACCAGATGATGAAGCCGGGCATTGGCAGCTATGACAAGTTCAAGCGCATGTTCGAGAAGTACACCAGGGAAGCCGGCAAGGAGCAGTACCTGATTCCTTACTTCATCGCCGCCCACCCGGGTACCACCGATGAAGACATGATGAACCTGGCGTTGTGGCTCAAGGGCAATGGTTTCCGTGCGGACCAGGTGCAGGCGTTCTACCCGTCGCCGATGGCCACGGCCACGGCCATGTACCACTCGGGCAAGAACCCGCTGCGCAAGGTCACCTACAAGAGCGATGCCGTCACCATCGTGAAGAGCGAAGCGCAACGT
The DNA here is from genome assembly GCF_020312125.1 of Pseudomonas sp. P135. NCBI lineage: Bacteria > Pseudomonadati > Pseudomonadota > Gammaproteobacteria > Pseudomonadales > Pseudomonadaceae > Pseudomonas > Pseudomonas sp. P135. The sequence continues at coordinate 95,692 of NZ_JAGPYR010000006.1, read as the reverse complement.
CGTCTGCACAAGGCTTTCCTGCGCTATCACGATCCGAAAGGCTGGCCGGTGCTGCGTGAGGCACTGGAACGCATGGGCCGTGCCGATCTGATCGGGCCGGGCAAGGATCAACTGATCCCGTTGCATCAGCCGGCTACCGACAGCTATCAGAGTGCGCGCCGCAAGAACTCGACGCCGGCGGGCAGCCACAAGGTTGCGAAAAATGCCAAGACCACGCTGATCCAGACCCAGCACACCGGCCTGCCGCCGCGCGGAAGCGATGGCAGCAAGCCGTGGGACAAGCGCGAAGAGGCCAAGGCTGCCGCCATGGCGCGCAACAAGCAGGCCGCCAAGGAGCGCATGGATGCAGCCAAAGGCAAAGGCACCAAACCGCCCAAGCGCAAGCCGGTGGTGCCACGCTAACGTGGGGTATCAGGGCAGACGCAGAGCGTCCGGAACTGCGTGTCCATACATAGGTTCTGAAGGCCGCTGAATAGCGGGCTTCTGCCCGGAGGGCGTGGGAGCGAACTTGTTCGCGATCTGCCGGGGACCGGCAGTAAGGCGGACGCAGAGCGTCCAGAACGGCATGTCGACGCGGAGCGTCGCACGATAGTCGAGATCATCGTTCCTCACGCTCCAGCGTGGGAATGCCGTTCGTGACGCTCCGCGTCACACCACTCCCGCCGTGCCGCTCTATCCATCAACGCCACATACCCACGCCGCTCACAATTCTTCACCCCCCACTCATTCCCTCTGCCACACTGTCTGCCTTATTAGCGTGCAACCCTTGCACCGCTGGCTTCGGCCGGCACGATTTTGGTGCTGCGCCCGTTCAGGCGGGGAGTTCCAATCTCGTTGGCGCACGACTTTGACCGGATGGCATAAGTCTTGCGCGGCTCAATTACCGTTCAGGCTCGCAGGAGGCACGCCGTGTCGATTCATATTGCCTTGCACCATGTCACGCATTATCGCTACGACCGCGCGGTCGAACTGGGTCCGCAGATCGTTCGCCTGCGCCCGGCCGCCCATAGCCGCACACGCGTGCTGTCGTATTCGCTGAAAGTCCTGCCTGAAAACCATTTCATCAACTGGCAGCAGGACCCTCAGGGTAATTACCTGGCGCGTCTGGTCTTCCCGGAAAAGACCGATGAATTTCGCGTCGAAGTCGATCTGGTCGCCGAGATGGCGGTGTTCAATCCGTTCGACTTCTTCCTCGAGCCCTACGCCGAGAACATCCCGTTCACTTACGCCAGCGAAGAGCAGCGCGAGCTGGCGCCGTACCTCGAAAAACTGCCGCTGACCCCGAGATTTCAGGCGTACCTGGACAGCATCAGTCGCGAGCCGATTCCGGCCATCGACTTTCTGGTCGGCCTCAATCAGCGCCTGAGTCAGGACGTGGCTTACCTGATCCGCATGGAACCGGGCGTTCAGACTCCGGAATTCACCCTGGAAAACGCCTCGGGCTCGTGCCGTGACTCGGCCTGGCTGCTGGTGCAACTGCTGCGTCATCTGGGCATGGCGGCGCGCTTCGTGTCGGGCTACCTCATTCAGCTCAAGGCCGATGTCGAGGCGCTCGATGGGCCGTCGGGTACGGATGTCGACTTCACCGATCTGCACGCCTGGTGCGAGGTCTATCTGCCGGGTGCGGGCTGGGTCGGGCTGGATGCCACTTCCGGCCTGTTCGCTGGTGAAGGGCACATTCCCCTCGCATGCAGCCCTGAACCGTCCTCTGCAGCACCGATCAGCGGTCTGGTCGAGCCCTGCGAAACCGAATTCAGCCATGAAATGTCGGTCGAGCGTATCTGGGAGGCGCCGCGCGTCACCAAGCCTTACACCGAGGCGCAATGGCAGGACATCCAGGCCCTGGGCCGACAGATCGACGCCGATCTGCTGCGCGACGATGTGCGCCTGACCATGGGCGGCGAGCCGACCTTCGTGTCCATCGACGATCGCGATGGCGCCGAATGGAACACCGCCGCGCTGGGGCCGCGCAAGCGTGAGCTGTCCGCCGAGCTGTTCCAGCGCATGCGCGGGCATTACGCGCCGCTGGGCATCGTGCATTTCGGGCAGGGCAAATGGTATCCGGGTGAGCAGTTGCCGCGCTGGTCGCTGAACTGCTTCTGGCGCAAGGACGGCCAGCCGGTGTGGCGCAATAATGCACTGATCGCCGATGAAACCCGCGACTACGGCGCTACCGGCGAACTGGCGGGGCGTTTTCTGGCCAGCGTTGCCGAGCGTCTGAAGCTGCCGGCCCGCTTCGTTTTCCCGGCTTACGAAGACAATTTCTACTACTTGTGGCGCGAAGGCGCGTTGCCGGTCAACGTCACGGCCGAAGATTCGCGGCTGGGCGACGAGCTGGAGCGTGCCCGTCTGCGCAAGGTCTTTGCCCAGGGGCTGGACAAGATGATCGGTCAGGTCCTGCCGCTGGCCCGCAACGCGGACGGTGACAGCTGGCAGAGTGGCCGCTGGTACCTGCGTGACGAGCATTGTCGTCTGGTGCCGGGGGATTCTGCGCTGGGCTATCGATTGCCACTGGCGTCGCAGCCTTGGGTCAAGGCGGCGGAATACCCGTTCATTCACCCGACCGACCATAACCAGGACTTCCCCGAGCTGGCCGACAGCGACTCGTTGACCTCGGCGCTCAAGTCCACAGACACGGACGCCGAGCGCGCGCCGAAGATCGATGAGTCGGCCGACTGGCTGACCCGCACGGCGTTGTGTGCCGAAGCGCGCGAAGGGCGGCTGTACCTGTTCATGCCGCCGCTGCAAAAGCTTGAGGAATACCTTGAGCTGGTGGCCGTGATCGAAGCGACGGCAGAAGAACTGCAGTGCCCGATCCTGCTGGAAGGCTACGAGCCGCCAAGCGATCCGCGGCTGTGCAATTTCCGGATCACCCCGGACCCTGGCGTGATCGAGGTCAACGTGCAGCCTTCGGCGAGCTGGGACGAGCTGGTCGAGCGCACCGAGTTTCTCTATGAACAGGCGCGCCTCACGCGTCTGACCACCGAGAAGTTCATGATCGATGGCCGTCACACCGGCACCGGCGGGGGCAACCATTTCGTCCTGGGCGGCGCGACGCCGGCGGACTCGCCGTTTCTGCGGCGTCCGGACCTGCTGCGCAGCCTGATCAGCTACTGGCACAACCATCCTTCGCTGTCGTACCTGTTTTCCGGCCTGTTCATCGGCCCGACGTCCCAGGCACCGCGCATCGACGAGGCGCGCAACGACTCGCTCTACGAGATGGAAATCGCTTTTGCGCAGATGCCGGCGCCAGGCGAGGAAGTTGCGCCGTGGGTGGTGGACCGTCTGCTGCGTAACCTGCTGATCGACGTCACCGGCAATACCCACCGTGCCGAGTTCTGCATCGACAAGCTTTACTCGCCCGATGGTGCAACCGGACGTCTGGGGCTGCTGGAGCTGCGTGCGTTCGAGATGCCGCCGCATGCACGCATGAGCCTGGCGCAGCAGTTGTTGCTGCGCGCCCTGGTGGCGCGCTTCTGGCGTGAACCCTACGCCCCCGCGAAACTGGCGCGCTGGGGCACGCAACTGCATGACCGCTTCATGCTGCCGCACTTCATCGAGCAGGATTTTGCCGATGTGGTTGCCGACCTCAACGCGGCAGGCTACCCGGTGCAGGCCGACTGGTTCTCTGCGCACCTGGAATTCCGCTTCCCGAAAGTGGGCGATTACGCCGTCAACGGTATCGAGCTGGAACTGCGTCAGGCGCTGGAGCCCTGGCATGTCCTGGGTGAAGAGGGCTCGGCCGGCGGCGCGGTGCGCTACGTCGATTCATCGCTGGAGCGTCTGCAAGTGCATATCAGCGGGCTGCCGCCGCAGCGCTACATGCTGACCTGTAACGGTGTGGCAGTGCCTCTGCAGCCGACCGGGCGGGCCGGCGAGTTCGTTGCCGGTGTGCGTTATCGCGCCTGGCAGCCGGCCAACTGCCTGCAACCGACCATCGGCGTGCATGCGCCACTGGTTTTCGATCTGCTCGACACCTGGATGCACCGCTCGCTGGGTGGCTGCGAGTATCATGTCGCCCATCCGGGCGGCCGTAATTACGAAACCTTGCCGGTCAACGCCAACGAAGCGGAAAGCCGTCGCCTGTCACGTTTCTTCCGCATCGGCCACACCCCGGGCAAACTGGACGTTCCGTCGCTCAACATTAACGACGAGCTGCCGATGACGCTGGATATGCGTCTGCATTAAAAAAACAGTGGCTCTGTGCGTCAGATGCACACGGACGTGACATCTGACTGCACTAATCTGAAGTCCTTACGTTGCCTGCCGAGCCTTCCATGCCCGACCTGCTTGACCATTACCCGCTGTCCGAGGGTACTTACCACGAAATGCTCGACGCCGACGGAGCCGTTCGCCCGCACTGGCGTCGTCTGTACGAGCACATGCGGCGCAGCAGTGCAGCGCAACTGATCCAGCGTCAGGCCCTGCTGACCCGGCAGATTCAGGAAAACGGTGTCACCTACAACGTGTATGCCGACCCCAAGGGCGCGGATCGCCCGTGGGAGCTGGACCTGTTGCCGCACATCATTGCAGCGGATGAATGGCAGCACGTGGCGGCAGGGATTGCCCAGCGTGCGCGGCTGCTCAATGCAGTGCTCGCCGACCTTTACGGCCCGCAGACGCTGATCGCCAATGGCCTGTTGCCCGCCGAACTGGTGTTTGGCCACAACAACTTTCTCTGGCCCTGTCAGGGTGTGAAGCCTCCGGAAGGCACGTTCCTGCACATGTACGCCGTTGATCTGGCGCGTACCCCGGACGGGCGCTGGTGGGTGACTGCCGACCGTACCCAGGCGCCTTCGGGTGCCGGTTATGCGCTGGAAAACCGCCAGAGCGTCGCGCGCGCCTTGCCGGAAACCTACCGCGACCTGCAAGTCCGGCACCTGTCGGGTTTCTTCGATGCGCTGCAGCAGACGTTGGCCCGTCAGGCGCCGACCAGCAACGAAGCCCCCCTGATCGTCCTGCTGACGCCGGGCCGTTTCAACGAAAGCTACTTCGAACACTTGTACCTGGCGCGGCAACTGGGCTATCCGCTGGTCGAGGGTGGCGATCTGACAGTGCGCGATGCCACGGTCTACCTGAAAACCCTCAGCGGCTTGCGTCGGGTTCACGCGATCATGCGCCGGCTGGACGATGACTTCTGCGACCCCCTGGAATTGCGTACCGATTCTGCGCTGGGTGTGCCGGGGCTGCTTGAGGCGGTGCGTCAGGGCAATGTACTGGTCGCCAACGCGTTGGGCAGTGGTGTGCTGGAGTCGCCTGGGCTATTGGGCTTTTTGCCGAAAATCAGTCAATACCTGTTCGGCGAGGATTTGATCCTGCCCTCGGTGGCGACCTGGTGGTGCGGAGAGCCGCCGGTGCTGGCCCAGGCGCTGGAAAAACTGCCGGATCTGTTGATCAAACCGGCGTTCCCCTCGCAGCACTTCGCGCCGGTGTTCGGCCGTGATCTGAATGAGGAGCAACGCCTGGCACTTGCCCAGCGCATGCAGTCGCGGCCCTATGCCTATGTCGCTCAGGAACTGGCGCAGTTGTCCCATGCTCCGGTGCTGCAGGCCGATGGCACCGGTTTGCAGCCGCGCGCCATCGGCATGCGTGTGTATGCCGTGGCCAGCCTCGACGGCTATCGCGTGCTGCCGGGCGGCCTGACCCGAGTGGCCGCCGAAGCCGATGCCGACGTGGTTTCGATGCAGCGTGGCGGGGCAAGCAAGGACACCTGGGTGCTGGGCGAGCGCTCGCACCTTGGCGAGCCGTGGAAAGGCCAACGAAAGCTGGGTGTCTACGACCTGATCCGTCGCGACCCCTATCTGCCGTCACGGGTGGTGGAAAACCTGTTCTGGTTTGGCCGTTACTGCGAGCGTTGCGACGACAGTGCGCGCCTGCTGCGCATCATGCTGACGCGCTACGTCGACGATGATGACCCTCTCGCGCTGCAAGCCGCCGTCGCGCTGGCCGAGAGCCTGGGCATGTTGCCCGAGGCACAGGAGGGCGAAGAGCTGAAGGATCGCCTGCTTGTCGCGCTGATGGGCGACGAGTGGCCGTTCAGCCTGCGGGCCAATTTGCAGCGCCTGCAATGGGCGGCCTCGCAAGTGCGTGGCAAGTTATCCAAGGAAAACTGGCAGGCGCTGGTCGAGTTGCAGCGCGAGGCCCTGAGCCTGGAAAGCGAAGAGCCGGATTTCGGCGAGCTGCTGGATTTTCTCAACCGTCTGGTGATGTCGCTGGCGGCCCTGTCTGGCTTCGCCATGGATGACATGACCCGCGACGAGGGCTGGAGCTTCCTGATGATCGGGCGACGGATCGAGCGCCTGAAGTTTCTCAGCACCAGTCTCTCGGCGTTTTTGCGCGGGCTGGTGGTTTTCGAGCGGGCCGGACTGGAGTGGTTGCTGGAGCTGGGTAACAGCAGCATCACCTATCGCTCGCGCTACATGGCGGTGCCGCATCTGATTCCGGTGCTGGACCTGTTGCTGCTCGACGAGCAGAACCCGCATGCGGTGCTGTTTCAGCTCAAGCTGGTGCAGCGCTCGTTGCGCCGCCTGAACGACGAGTTCGATGCGCCACGCGACAGTAGCCTGGCGGTGCTGGCCCAGCGTCTTGCCGCGTTCGACCTGGGCAGCCTGGAGAATCCCTTGTTTGGCCAGAGCAGTATCGACGCCGTGCTCGACGGGCTGGCGGACTTGCTGCAGAGCATCGGTGATTGCAGTGGACAGGCATCCGATCGCCTGGCGTTGCGCCACTTTGCCCACGTCGATGATGTCAGCCAACGCACGGTGTCTGTCTGATGAGCGCTTTCTACCAGATTTTCCATGACACGCATTACAAGTACGACAGCCCGGTCTCGCTGGCCCAGCAACTGGCGCACCTGTGGCCGCGCAGCAGTCCCTGGCAGCGTTGCACCGAGCAGGCGCTGGAGATTCTTCCGGAGCCCACCACGCGTCGTGATGAGCTGGATGTGTTCGGCAACCCGCTGACCCGTCTGGCCTTCGAGCGTCCGCACGATGAGTTGCAGGTCAATGCGCGGTTGCGTATCGAGGTCATGGAGAAGCCGTTTCTGGATTTCAATCTGTCGCCGGAATGGGAAGTGACCCGCAGTGCGCTGACGTACAGCGCCAAGCCGATGACCGAGGACATTCTGGAGGCCTGCCGCTATCGCTTCGAATCCCCCTACGTTCACCTGAAGCGCTCGTTCGTCGAGTTCTCGCAGGTCTGTTTCCCGCCGGGCCGCCCGTTATTGCTGTGCGTACAGGCGTTGATGGAAAAGATTTTCGAGGAGTTCACCTTCGATGAAGAAGCCACTCAGGTCGCCACGCCGCTGGTGGAAGTGCTGGAGCGGCGGCGCGGCGTGTGTCAGGACTTCGCCCATTTGATGCTGGCGTGTCTGCGCTCCCGTGGCCTGGCGGCGCGCTATGTGAGCGGCTATCTGCTCACCCAGCCGCCACCGGGGCAGCCGCGGCTGATCGGTGCCGATGCCTCGCACGCCTGGGTCTCGGTATTCTGTCCGGCCTCTGGCTGGGTCGACTTCGACCCCACCAACAATGTGCAGCCTGCGCTGGAGCACATCAGCCTGGCCTGGGGACGCGATTTCTCCGATGTCTCACCGTTGCGTGGTGTGATTCTGGGCGGCGGCACGCATGATCCGGATGTGCGGGTAACGGTGATGCCGGTCAGCGGCTAATTACCTGCTGCCGGGAATCGTTCTTTCAAAGGGCGCTCTGTCGCGAGCGTCCGCGGGACCATTTGACGCACGTCCTTGGAACCCTGGCCCTGATCGGGCACTCTCTTCTTACATCAGTTTTACGTTAATCAAGTCCTGCCCTGGAGATTCAAATGATTCGCAAGCTTTTAGCGATTTCGCTGTTGTCGCTGGCCAGTGGTCAATTGCTGGCTGCCGAGTGCTCGGTCACAGTCGATTCGACCGATCAAATGATGTACGACACCAAAGCCATTGAGATCGACAAGAGCTGCAAGGAATTCACCGTCAACCTGACTCACTCCGGCAGCCTGCCGAAGAATGTCATGGGCCATAACTGGGTGCTGGGCAAAAAAGCCGACACCCAGGCAATCGTCACCGACGGCATGGCGGCTGGCATCGACAAGGAGTATTTGAAGCCGGACGACAGCCGCGTTATCGCCCACACCAAAGTCATCGGCGCTGGCGAAAAGGACTCGGTGACGTTTGACGTGTCGAAGCTCGACGCTGCCCAGGAATACCAGTTCTTCTGCACCTTCCCCGGGCACATCAGCATGATGAAAGGCGCTGTGACCCTGAAGTAACGGCAGGTCTCCGGAGCGTCTGAGAGTATCGTTCCTCACGCTCCGCGTGGGAATGCCGTTCGTGGCGCTCTGCGTCACAGATCTGTGCCGCGCCGCGCATTCAGAAGCGGACGCAGAGCGTCCAGAAAGGCGTACCCACGCGGAGCATGGGCACGATAGTGCTGCAGCGCTCTCGTTCCGCACTCACTCACGGCGCGTAAGGCAGTTCGCGCTTGTGCTGGGTCTTGGCGTAGGTTTCGCAAATGATCCGGAACGCTTCCTCGCGTACCGGTTCGCCGTGCAGGAAGGCGTCGATCTCGGCGTAGGTCACGCCGTGCGAAGCTTCGTCCGGTTTGCCGGGTGACAGGTCTTCCAGGTCCGCAGTCGGCACTTTCTCGACCAGCGATTCAGGTGCGCCGAAATGGCGGGCGATGGCGCGTACCTGGTTTTTCACCAGGCCGCTCAACGGTGCCAGGTCGCATGCGCCGTCGCCGAACTTGGTGAAGAAGCCCATCACCGCTTCGGCCGCGTGATCGGTGCCGATCACAAGGCCATGGTAAGCGCCGGCGACGGTGTACTGCGCGACCATGCGCATGCGCGCCTTGGTGTTGCCGAGCACGAAATCCACCGAAGTCGCTGGAAGCCCGTCGAAGGCCTTCACCTCAGCGGCCAGGGCCTTGACGCTGCTGCCGATGTTGATGGTATGGCGCTCGTCCGGCTCGATGAAGTCGACAGAGGCCTGGGCTTCGTGCTCATCGGCCTGCACCACATAAGGCAGGCGCACGGCGATGAAGCGATAGGCGTTGTCACCCGTGCTTTCACGCAGTTCCTTGACCGCGCGTTGGGCGAGCAGGCCGGCCGTCAGCGAGTCGACTCCGCCGCTGATGCCGAGCACCAGAGTCTTGAGCCGTGCGTTCTGCAGGCACTCCTTGATGAAGTTGACGCGGCGGGCGACCTCGGCCTGCAGCGCGTTCTGGTCCGCGAAAGGTGGCTGGACCTTGAGCTGTTCAGCAATCTGGCGCTGTACGGCGTGCATGATTCACTCCTCGTAGATAGGACAATTCAAGCGGGTTTTCCGGGCTCGGCAAATCCGGCACCTTGAACACATGCCGCAGGTAAGCGACAAAGTTCGGGTCCTTGCACTGCGTCTTGCCGGGCTCGTCAGAGATCTTCGCCACGGCCTGACCGGCGCAAGCCGTCATTTTCAATACCATGTTCATCGGCGCAATGCCGGGGATGTCGGCCGTCAGGTTGGTGCCGATCCCGAAGCTGACATTGATGCGTCCGCGCAACGCGCGAAAGATATCGAGCGCCTTGGGCAGGTTCAGCCCATCGGAAAACACCAGGGTCTTGCTCATCGGGTCGATACCGAGCTTCTGGTAATGCGAGATGCATTTTTCGGCCCACTTCACCGGGTCGCCCGAATCATGGCGCAAACCGTCGAACAGCTTGGCGAAGTACAGATCGAAGTCGTTCAGGAAGGCATCGGTGGTGATGCAGTCGGTCAGCGCGATCCCCAGCAGGCCGCGATATTCACGGACCCAGCAATCGAGCGCGGCAATCTGACTGTCGATCAGACGCGGTCCCAGCTGCTGATGGGCCATGATCCATTCGTGGGCCATGGTGCCCAAGGGCTTGAGGTCAAGCTGGCGGGCCAGATGCACATTGCTGGTGCCGACGAACTGGCCTGGAAAGTCGTTTTTCAGGACGCCGAGCATTTCTTCCTGCACGCGGTAGGAAAACCGCCGGCGCGTGCCGAAGTCCGCCACTTTCAGCTCGGCCAGCTCATCCGTCGTGGCATGCGTGGTCAACCATTCGAACTTGTCATACAGACGATCCCGCGCCTGGCTGAGCAGGGTGTCCGGGTAGCGATGCCGGTTGCGCACTTCGCTGACGATGGCCAGCAGCGGCACTTCAAACAGGATGACGTGCAGCCACGGCCCGTGCAGGCGAATGCACAGTTCGTCATTCTCGATGGTGGTTTTCACGTAGCGGGTATTGAAGCGGAACAGCCCGAGAAAGCGCAGAAAATCCGGTTTGATGAAGGTGATGCGTTCCAGAAAAGCCAGGTGCTCGGGGCTCAGGGACAGCTCGCACAACAGCTCGATCTGGTGCTTGATTTCATCCAGGTAGGGGCGAAGGTCCTCCCCGTTGCGGCAACGGAATTCCCACTCGACGTCCACGTTCGGGTAGTTGTGCAGGACGGCCTGCATCATGGTCAGCTTGTAGAAATCGGTATCGAGCAGGCTTTGCACGATGCGATTGGAAAAGGCGCTCTCGCTCATTGAATCAGGCTCTCCAGAGCAGCCGGATAAAGTGGGGCGCGTGACTTCCTGTCTGTCACCATGGAAGGCTCACGGCCGGATGGGTGTGCATTGTCGCCCTTAAGCGGGGGGTTGATCCAACTGTTCCAGCATCCACTGTAGAAAAACCCGGATTTTGGGCACGTCGGCGGTATGTTCCGGATAGGACAGGTAGTAGGCGCTGTTAGTGCTGGGCAATGCGTAATCCCAGGCAATCACCAGCTTGCCCTCGGCCAGTTCCTCCTCGACCAGAAAGCGTGGCAGCAGCGCGACACCGCAGCCGACCTGTGCCGCGCGGATGCACATATAGAAGGTTTCAAAGCGCGGCCCGTGATAGCTGTGGTCGGTGTGATAGCCCTGGCTTTCGAACCATTCATGCCAGGCTTCGGGGCGGAAGGCATTCTGCAACAGGACCAGTTCACTCAGTTGGGTCGGGTCGGCGAGAGGCTCGTCCGGCAGGCTTTCGGGGGTGCACACCGGCACCAGTTCCTCACCGAACAGCTTCACGCTTTCTGCGCCGGGCATGGCCGCCTGGCCGAAATAGAACGACACGTCACAGCGGCCCTTGATCAGGTCATCGGATTCCTGTTCGTTGATAAGGTCCAGGTGAATGTGCGGGTGACGCAAGCGCCAGCCCTTGAGGCGCGGCACCAGCCAGCGCGCGCCGAATGTCGACGGTGTGGAGACGCGCAACACCTCGGTTTCTCCGCCGTAGGAGCGCAGGAAGTGGGTAGACATCTCGATCTGGGTCAGGATCTTGCGCACTTCAGCCAGGTACAGCGCCCCGGCTGGCGTCAGTTGCAGACGGCGGCGCACGCGCTGAAACAGCAGGTGCTGAACCAGCTCTTCGAGTTGCGCGACCTGCTTGCTGACGGCGCTCTGGGTCAGGTTGAGTTCTTCTGCTGCGCGCGTGAAGCTCAGGTGCCGGGTCACTGCCTCAAAGCATTGCAATGCGGCTATCGAGGGCAGATGACGTTTGTTCAGCATGATGACTTCTCTGTCTGCGGCGCGCGCGGGCTGGCGTAAGCATTATGAATAATCGGAATGATATCTCGCTTAAAGGTCGTTTGTCGGGTGTATGCGGGGAGGTTATTACTGGCGTCGCGTGACGCGCTTTTCAGAATCTGACGATGGCTGCGGCAGGTCTCGTTTAATCCGCTAGCCTCAAATGGTGCGTCTCGTAGCGTTCACGCACCGGGCGTGTGCAATTCGGTGACGTGTGCTGTTACAGGTGGGTTGCCCATCCCGGCATGTGCTGGTTGCTACTCGAGTGCGCGTGGGTTGCTCTTTTTTCGTCCGGGGTTGCACCTTGCGCGTCTGAAGTAACCACGGTGCCCTGTTGCGCGGCGTTGAATGATGGAATGACACGAAAAACACGACATCGCCCTCAACCAAAAAGCGATGGCACGCGCCTTGCTCTGAGCAACTCTGTATCTGTTCGATCATGAAAGTGCCAACTAAAAAAATACCCTCAGGAGCACCACTTATGTCGCATACGTTTTACAGGAAAGATTTTCTGGCAATCGCAGTGGCTACTGCATTGGGCGTGTCTTCGTTTGCACAGGCGGACGTGAAAATCGGCGTAGCGGGCCCAATGACCGGCGCGAACGCGTCGTTTGGTCAGCAGTACATGAAGGGCGCGCAGGCAGCAGCCGATGCGATCAATGCGGCAGGGGGTGTCAACGGGGAGAAAATCGTACTGGTCGCGGGCGATGACGCTTGTGAGCCCAAGCAGGCCGTGGCAGTTGCCAACCGCCTGGTGGATCAGGACAAGGTGATTGGCGTGGTCGGGCACTTCTGCTCGTCGTCAACCATCCCGGCGTCTGAGATCTATGACGAAGCAGGCGTGATTGCCATTACGCCCGGCTCGACCAACCCGACAGTGACCGAGCGTGGTCTGAAAGATATGTTCCGCATGTGCGGTCGCGATGACCAGCAGGGTGTCGTTGCGGGGGACTACATCGTCGACGTGCTCAAGGGCAAGAAAGTCGCCGTTATCAATGACAAGGACACCTACGGCAAGGGCCTCGCGGACGCAACGGCCGCTCAGTTGACCAAGCGTGGCGTCGAGCCGATCCTCGAAGAGGGTCTGACCCGTGGCGAGAAAGATTTCAGTGCGCTGGTCACGAAGATTCGTTCGGTGGGCGCTGACGTCGTGTACTTCGGCGGTCTGCACCCGGAAGCCGGTCCACTGGTTCGGCAGATGCGCGAGCAAGGCCTCAAGGACGTCAAGTTCATGTCCGATGATGGTGTCGTGACCGACGAGCTGGTGACCACTGCAGGTGGCGCACAGTACGTCGATGGCGTGTACATGACCTTCGGCGCTGACCCGCGCGCATTGCCGGACAGCAAGGCTGTGGTGGACCAGTTCCGCAAGGCCGGTTACGAGCCTGAAGGTTACACGCTGTACGCTTACGCTTCGGTACAGGCCCTGGCGGCCGGTTTCAATGGCGCCAAGTCCAACAAGGGTGACGCAGCCGCCGTCTGGCTCAAGGCCAACCCGGTCAAGACCGTCATGGGTGAAAAAGCCTGGGATGCCAAGGGTGACCTGAAAGTCTCCGACTACGTGGTTTACCAGTGGGACGCCGCCGGCAAATACAAGCAACTCGAAAAACAGAAGTGAGATAGACCTCGCGTCAGTCCTGCGCGTCAGGTGCTGACCCGGTGATGGGCTCGCCCATGAGCGAGCCTGCATCTCTTTTATCGTTTTCGGACCTGTCGGTCATGCCTCACGAGGGTGTGACTGGCGGGGTGCTGAGCTGCCTTTTTGTGTGAGCGTGCGTGATGGATGGAATCTTCCTGCAACAAATGGTCAACGGACTCACTCTCGGGTCTGTCTACGGCCTCATCGCCATCGGTTATACGATGGTCTACGGCATCATCGGCATGATCAACTTCGCCCATGGCGACGTGTACATGATTTCCGCCTACCTGGCCGCCATCGGCCTCGCGGTTCTGTCGTTCTTCGGCGTGGAATCCTTTCCGTTCCTGATTCTCGGTACGCTGGTGTTCACCATTGTGGTCACCGGGGTTTACGGCTTCGTCATCGAGCGTGTGGCGTACAAGCCGCTGCGCAACTCGACCCGCCTGGCACCGCTGATCAGCGCTATCGGCATTTCCCTGATCCTGCAGAACTATGCACAGATCAGCCAGGGCGCGCGCCAGCAAGGCGTGCCTACGCTGCTTGAAGGCGCGTGGCGCTTCGAGGTCGGCAGCGGCTTCGTGCAGATCACCTACACCAAGATCTTCATCCTCATTGCCGCCTTCGTCGGCATGGGCGTGCTGACCTACATCATCAAGTACACCAAGCTGGGCCGCATGTGCCGGGCCACCCAGCAAGACCGCAAGATGGCCTCGATCCTCGGCATCAACACCGACCGGGTCATTTCCTATGTGTTCATCATCGGCGCTGCCATGGCGGCACTGGCCGGTGTGCTGATCACCATGAATTACGGCACGTTCGACTTCTATGCCGGCTTCATCATCGGCATCAAGGCGTTTACTGCCGCCGTGCTGGGCGGGATCGGCTCGTTGCCGGGTGCCATGCTGGGCGGCTTGATCCTGGGGGTTGCCGAGTCGCAGTTCTCCGGTCTGATCAACTCCGATTACAAAGACGTGTTCAGTTTCGGCCTGCTGGTGCTGATCCTGATTTTCCGTCCCCAAGGCCTTCTGGGTCGCCCACTCGTGGCGAAGGTATAAGTATGTCCGCTCCTGTTGCTGTTCCTGTTTCCAAACCTGTCGACATCAAGAAGAGTCTGATCGATGCCGTAGTCGCCGGGTTGCTGGCGCTGATCGTATTCGGCCCCATTGTCGGGATCGTGCTCGATGGCTACAGCTTCAACCTGCAACCGACGCGCGTGGCCTGGCTGGTGGGCGTGGTCATGATCGGTCGCTTTTTGATCAGTCTGTTTCTGCAAACACCCAGAGGCCTGCGTGTTTCCCAGAGCTTCGAAAGCTCCGACTCCGGCGTGCATGTACTCAAACCGGATCATCGATCGAGCCTGTACTGGGTCATTCCGCTGCTGATCGTGATTGCCATCGTGTTCCCGATCTTCGCCAACAAGTACATTCTGACCGTGGTCATCCTCGGTCTGATCTACGTGCTGCTGGGCCTGGGGCTGAACATCGTGGTCGGTCTGGCGGGGCTGCTCGATCTTGGCTACGTGGCGTTTTACGCCATCGGTGCTTATGGTCTGGCGCTGGGCTATCAGTATCTGGGCCTGGGCTTCTGGTCGGCCTTGCCGCTGGCGGCGATCGCGGCGGCGCTGGCCGGGTGCATTCTTGGCTTCCCGGTGTTGCGCATGCATGGCGACTATCTGGCCATCGTGACGCTCGGGTTCGGCGAGATCATTCGCCTGGTGTTGAATAACTGGCTGTCGTTCACCGGCGGCCCGAACGGTGTGCCGGTGCCGGCGCCCACCTTCCTCGGGCTGGAATTCGGCCGACGCGCCAAGGACGGCGGGGTGCCGATCCATGAATATTTCGGCTTCGATTACAACCCGGACCTGAAATTCATCTTCATCTACACCGTGCTGTTCCTGGTCGTGCTGGCGGTGCTGTTCATCAAGCATCGCCTGACCCGCATGCCGATCGGGCGTGCCTGGGAAGCCTTGCGCGAGGACGAGATCGCCTGTCGTTCGATGGGCCTCAATCATGTGCTGGTCAAGCTGTCGGCGTTCACCATCGGTGCGTCGACCGCAGGCCTTGCCGGAGTGTTTTTCGCCAGCTATCAGGGCTTCGTCAACCCGACCTCATTCACCTTTTTCGAGTCGGCGCTGATTCTGGCGATCGTGGTGCTGGGCGGCATGGGCTCGACCGTCGGTGTGGTGATCGCCGCGTTCGTGCTGACCGTTGCGCCTGAACTGCTGCGCAGCTTCTCCGAATACCGCGTGCTGCTGTTCGGGATTCTGATGGTGCTGATGATGATCTGGCGACCACGCGGCCTGATTCGCATCAGCCGCACCGGGGTAAAACCGCGCAAGGGCGCGCTGGTGACAGAGAGGGCTGCGCGATGAGCACTGAAGTGATTCTCTCCGTCGAGCACCTGATGATGCACTTTGGCGGCATCAAGGCCCTCAGCGACGTCAGCCTCAAGGTCCGGCGCAATTCGATTTTCGCCCTGATCGGCCCCAACGGTGCGGGCAAGACCACGGTCTTCAACTGCCTGACCGGTTTCTACAAGGCCACTGGCGGACGCATCGAACTGCACACTCGTGGCAAGACCACCAATGTGATCAAGCTATTGGGCGAGCCGTTCCAGGCGACCGACTTCGTGTCGCCGAAAAGCTTCCTCAGCCGGGTGTACTACAAGATGTTCGGCGGCACCCATCTGGTCAACAGGGCAGGGCTGGCGCGCACGTTCCAGAACATTCGCCTGTTCAAGGAAATGTCGGTCGTCGAAAACCTGCTGGTCGCCCAGCACATGTGGGTCAACCGCAGCCTGATCAGCGGGATCCTGAATACCAGGGGCTATCGCAAGGCCGAAGAGGATGCGCTGAACACCGCGTTCTACTGGCTGGAGGTGGTCGATCTGGTGGACTGCGCCAACCGTCTGGCTGGCGAGTTGTCCTACGGGCAGCAGCGCCGTCTGGAGATTGCGCGAGCCATGTGCACGCGGCCGCAGGTGATCTGCCTGGATGAGCCGGCTGCCGGTCTCAACCCGCAGGAAACCGAGGCACTCAGCGGCATGATCCGCCTGCTGCGTGACGAGCACGACATGACCATTGTGCTGATCGAGCACGACATGGGCATGGTCATGGGGATTTCCGACGATATTGTGGTGCTCGACCATGGCAACGTGATTGCGATGGGCGGGCCGGAACAGATCCGTAATGATCCGAAGGTGATCGCTGCGTATCTGGGCGCTGATGAAGAGGAGCTGGTATGAGCAAGCCGATCCTCGAACTGAAAGAGATCGATGTGTTTTACGGGCCGATTCAGGCCCTGAAGAAAGTCTCGCTGCACATCAATGAGGGTGAAACGGTGAGCCTGATCGGCTCCAACGGCGCGGGCAAGTCCACGCTGCTGATGTCGATCTTCGGTCAGCCGCGCGCGGCCAGCGGGCAGATCATCTATCAGGGCACCGACATCACCCAGAAGTCCTCGCATTACATCGCCTCCAACGGCATTGCGCAGTCGCCGGAGGGACGGCGGGTCTTTCCCGACATGTCGGTCGAAGAAAACCTGATGATGGGCACCATTCCGATTGGCGACAAGCATTCGGCCGAAGACATGCAGCGCATGTTCGAGCTGTTCCCCAGGCTCAAGGAGCGCCGCAATCAGCGCGCCATGACCATGTCCGGAGGCGAGCAGCAAATGCTCGCCATCGCCCGTGCGCTGATGAGTCGTCCGAAATTGCTGCTGCTCGATGAGCCAAGCCTGGGTCTGGCCCCGATCATCGTCAAACAGATCTTCTCGACCCTGCGTGAACTGGCAGCCACGGGCATGACGATATTTCTGGTCGAGCAGAACGCCAACCATGCGCTCAAGCTGTCCGACCGGGCCTATGTCATGGTCAATGGCGAGATTCGCCTGTCCGGCACGGGGCAGGAATTGCTGGTAAATGAAGAGGTAAGGAACGCTTATCTGGGCGGGCACTGAGTTCGTCAAAACCCTGCCGTTTTCGTCGCGCGCCCCGGATGCTCAAACATCCGGGGCGCGGTCGTCTGCAATTGTGGAAAACAATTTTGGCGCGTCTGATAAGTGCGACATAAAACCGCTGCAAAGGGTTGTTTTGTCACCGTTTTGACTTGTTCAGGTTTACTGTGGAACCGGCTGTTAATAACTTGGGAGTATTTACCTGCAGCCCTTTATGCATAAGGCCTGCAGAAGAATGATCAAATTTCGTACAGAGGTTTTCGGCCGACGTGACGGGGCATTTGTCAACAGCATCCGGGCTGGTCGTTCATACAGGCTTTACAGGCGAACAGCCTGTGGGTAAGTCTGTTAACAAGCCTTGGAAAGACTGCCCCGGACGTTATGGGGTCTGGGCTACAGGCCATCACTGTTTTCTGACGCTTGGCGACCCCTTGGCGGTCTCGGGCAAAGTCAAGGAAAAAACTTCGCCTGATACGCTGCAGGCCCCGAAACACGTGATGTTCAGCGTACCTGACTTGCCCCCAGAGATTGTGGGTCTGACTGTGGATAAGGTGGGCAAAAGTGCCTGTGAGGCCCGTAGCGCATGGCCCGCTCCGGGTTGGTTGTTTTTTGTACAAATACACTCGGTTGTTGCATCGATGTCCCGCTGACGGGCATTCTGCTGCCCTTGCCAGAAACTTATTAACAGGCAGCGCTGTTTTTGCGCCATGTCAGGAGAATGAAATGACTTCCACTGTATTCATCACGGGCGCCACTTCCGGTTTTGGCGAGGCGTGTGCCCGTCGTTTCGCCGAGGCGGGCTGGTCGCTGGTGCTGACCGGTCGACGCAAGGACCGCCTGGATGCCTTGAGCGCCGAGCTGTCGAAGCAGACCAAGGTGCATACGCTGGTGCTGGATGTACGTGACCGCAAGGCGATGGAGAGCGCCATCGCAGGTTTGCCTGAAGAGTTCGGCAGCATTCGCGGGCTGATCAACAATGCCGGTCTGGCGCTGGGAATCGATCCTGCGCCCAAGTGCGATCTGGATGACTGGGACACCATGATCGACACCAACGTCAAAGGTCTGGTGTACACCACGCGTCTGCTGCTGCCGCGTCTGATCGCGCACGGTCGCGGCGCGAGCATCGTCAACCTGGGTTCGGTCGCCGGTAACTACCCGTATCCGGGCGGCAACGTCTACGGTGGCACCAAGGCCTTTGTCGGGCAGTTCTCGCTGAACCTGCGCAACGACCTGATCGGCACCGGCGTGCGCGTCACCAACCTTGAGCCGGGGCTGTGCGAGAGCGAGTTTTCGCTGGTGCGTTTCGGCGGTGATCAGGCCAAGTACGACGCCACCTACGCAGGTGCCGAGCCGATTCAGCCTCAGGACATCGCCGACACCATCTTCTGGATCATGAACACACCCGCGCACGTCAACATCAACAGCCTGGAACTGATGCCTGTCAGCCAGACCTGGGCCGGCTTTGCGATTGATCGCAACCGCGGTTGATTGATTGCTGATCGGGCCGCGCAGCTGCGGCCCGATCAGCTGTCTGCGGGTGTTGGCGGCGGGAATGCACTGACGAAGCGATTTTCGACGAAATCTGCCAGGCCGATGTAGCAGGTCGCCAGGTGGTAGGGCGTGGTCGACGGCATGTCGCTGCGGCTGACCCTGCCATCGGGCTCGACGCACTCGTTCCAGCCCCTGGCATGCAGAAAGCGCTGCTCGAAGGCCGACAACTGCTGGGTCAAGGCCGCTTCGCAGTCCGGGCGCAGGGCCATGGCCCGCAGGTATTCCGCCTGGGCCCAGATACGCTGGGTGGCATCGCGTACCGTACCATCGAGCGCCAGCATCGCCGTCACAGCGCCGCTGTGTGGATCGACGCCCTGCGCCTGAGCGTAGGCGAACGCGCGGGTCATGGATTCATGCAGCTCGCGCCCGTGCAGTTCCGGCGACGATTGCAGCAGAAAGAACCATTCGAACTGATGCCCTGGCTCGTACCAGTTATCCACAGCGCCCAGAGGCTTCTCCAGCATCACGCCGGTTGCGGTATCGACGAAACGGCGCTGCATGTGGATAACCAGTGCGTCCAGTGCCGCCTGCGTGGCAGGGTCGGCACGCACCGACAGGGCAGCCAGAAACGCCTCTGCCAGATGCATCAAGGGGTTTTGCAACGGTCCGGTACCCAATACCGACCAGTCCTCAGCGAGCTGCGCCTCGTACAGCCCGTCGTCGTCGGCAAAGCGTTCTGCCACAACGTTGAGCGCTGCGTTGAGCACCGACTCTGCCAGCGGGTCCTGCACGTGCGCCCAGTAGTGGGCGCAGGCAAAGATAATGAAGGCGTGGGTGTAGAGGTCCTTGCGGCGATCCAGCGGCTTGCCCTGTGGATCGATGCTGTAAAACCAGCCGCCATGCTCGGCATCGTGGAAGTGCTGTTGCAGGGAACGGAACAATTCACCGGCCCGCGCCCGTGCATCTGGCACTTGCGCGTGATCGATGAGGCTGGAAAACAGAAACAGCTGACGCGCACAGGCCATGGCGCGATAGCGTTGCGGCGGTAACGGTTGATCACTGGCGTCGAGTGCTTCGTAGGGCAATGCCAGTTGTGCGTTCCAGCCAGGACCCTGCCACAGCGGAACGACGACCTGCATGAAGTGCTGCTGCAGGGCGGCGAACAGCGAGGTCAATTCAGGCGTGGAGGCGGAGCGGGTCACATGAGGCATCGGCTGGCATCGCGGCAGTGTCGAGGTGCGCAGCATGTTATCAGGATTGCTGCACGAGGGCGGGTGCTGATCGTTCCTCACGCCAGGCGCGTGAGGAAGCTCTGGCAGTCAGCCAATCAGCGCCAGTCGCTCATTGATCGCGGCTTCGATCCCTTGGGCATCCAGGCCGCACTCGGTGAGCATCTGCGCAGGCTTGGCATGCTCGACGTAGACATCCGGCAGACCCAGGTGCAATACCGACTTGAGGATATTGGCGCGTGCCAGGAACTCGCTGACCGCAGCACCGGCACCGCCCATGACGGCGTTTTCTTCCAGTGTGACCAGCAACTCGTGATTGGCGGCAGCTTCGCTGACCAGGGCTTCGTCCAGTGGCTTGACGAAACGCATGTCGATCACCGTTGCGTCGAGCTTCTCGGCCACCACCAGCGCCTCGGCCAGCTGCACGCCGAACGCCAGTATCGCAACGCCCTGGCCCTGACGCCGCACAATGCCCTTGCCGATCTCGACCGGGTCAAGACTGGCCTCGATCACCGCGTTAGGGCCGGTGCCGCGCGGATAGCGCACTGCTGCAGGACCGGTATGCAGGTAACCGGTGCTGAGCAGTTTGCGCAGTTCGTTTTCATCGCTAGGTGTCATCACCAGCATGCCGGGGATGCAGCGCAGGTAGGAGAGGTCGAAGCTGCCCGCGTGAGTCGGGCCGTCTTCGCCCACCAGCCCGGCGCGGTCGATGGCGAACAGCACGTCGAGGTTCTGTACCGCGACGTCGTGAATCAGCTGATCGTAGCCACGCTGCAGGAAGGTCGAATAGATCGCCACCACCGGCTTGCTGCCTTCGCACGCCATACCGGCCGCCAGGGTCACTGCGTGTTGTTCGGCGATGGCCACGTCGAAGTAGCGCTCGGGGAAGCGTTCGCTGAACGCGACCAGATCCGAACCTTCCTTCATTGCAGGCGTGATGCCGACCAACCGTGCGTCAGCGTCGGCCATGTCACAGATCCACTGGCCGAACACGCCGGAGTATTTCGGTGCGCTGATCTTTTTCTGCGCGGCAGGCGCATTCAGCGGCTCGAGCTTGGTAATGGCGTGATAGCCGATCGGATCGACTTCGGCCGGCGCAAACCCCTTGCCCTTCTTGGTCACCACATGCAGAAACTGCGGGCCCTTCAGGTCACGCATGTTGCGCAGGGTGGCGATCAGGGTCGGCAGGTCGTGGCCGTCGATAGGGCCGATGTAGTTCCAGCCCAGCTCTTCGAAAAGCGTGCCCGGGACCAGCATGCCTTTGGCGTACTCTTCGGTGCGCCGCGCGATTTCCCATGCTCCGGGCAGGCGCGAAAGCACCTTTTTGCTGCCTTCACGCATGCTGCTGTAGGTGCGGCTGGAAAGAATCTTGGCCAGGTAGTTCGACAGCCCGCCGACATTGCGCGAGATCGACATGTCGTTGTCGTTGAGAATGACCAGCATGTCGGCGGCCACTTCCGGCGCGTGGTTCAGCGCTTCGAAGGCCATACCGGCAGTCAGCGCGCCGTCGCCGATCACGGCAATCGATTTGCGCTCGCTGCCCTGCAGGCGCGATGCAATCGCCATGCCCAGCGCGGCGCTGATCGAGGTGCTGGAGTGCCCGACACCAAAGGTGTCGTACTCGCTTTCGCTGCGACGCGGAAAGGCGGCAACCCCTTCCTTCTGGCGCAGGGTGGACATGCGCGCACGACGGCCGGTGAGGATCTTGTGCGGATAGGCTTGATGACCCACGTCCCACACCAGACGGTCGTCCGGGGTGTCGAAAACGTAATGCAGCGCGATGGTCAGCTCGATGACCCCGAGGCCGGCACCAAAATGCCCTCCGGTCTGGCCAACGGAATACAGCAATTCCAGGCGCAGTTCATCGGCCAGGGTTTCCAGCTCGGCTTCGCCCAGACGGCGCAGGCCGTGCGGGGTATCGGCTCGGTCGAGCAACGGCGTGACCGGGCGCTCGCGGGGGATCTCTTTGAACGTCGTGGGCATCAGGCGAATCGTTATAAGTAAAAGAGGCGGCAGTTTACCTTATGCATCGTACGCTGCCCATGAAGTGAGTCGGCGGATGATCTGCCGACTGACATGTGTAATGACTGAGACCACGATGAAGCGTGGTTGATTCAGCGGATTTTCCGGTCCGGTGACAGTGATCAGTGGCGACGTTCGACGATGTAGCGTGCCAGCTGGCGCAACGGCTCTGCGGCAGCATCGAACGGGCTCAGCGCCAGAAGCGCCTGATCACGCAGTTCCAGTGCGTAGTGTTTGGCCGCTTCCAGGCCCAGCAGCGCCGGGTAGGTCGGCTTGTCGCGGGCGATGTCGGCACCCTGGCGCTTGCCGAGGGTCGCGGTATCGCTTTCGACATCGAGAATGTCGTCCTGAACCTGAAACGCCAGGCCGATTGCACGCGCGTAGACCTGCAGAGCATCAAGGCGCGGCTGATCGGCGTGACCGCTGGCCAGTGCGCCAAGCCGGACGCTGGCTTCGATCAATGCGCCGGTCTTGTGGCGATGCATGTATTCCAGCGCGGCCTGATCGAGCTTCAGCCCCACTGAACCCAGATCGATAGCCTGACCACCCACCATGCCCGCCGGTCCGGCCGCAGTCGCGAGGGCCGTGACCATCTGCAGACGCGTCTCGGCATCGCGTGACGTCAGGTGAGGGGCGAGCAGGGCCGTGAAAGCCAGGCTTTGCAGGCCGTCACCGGCGAGGATCGCGCAGGCTTCATCGAAGGCCTTGTGCGTGGTCGGCTGACCGCGACGCAGGTCGTCGTCGTCCATTGCCGGCAAATCGTCATGTACCAGCGAATAGGCATGAATCAGTTCAACGGCACAGGCGGCGCCGTTGGCATCCTCGGCTACACCGCCCAGTGCTTCGCAGGCGGCATACGCGAGCAGCGGGCGCACGCGCTTGCCGCCGTTCATCACGCTGTAGCGCATGGCTTGGTAGAGGCGTTCGAGCTCAGGGCCCGGAGCCTTGAACAGCCCGTCGAGTGCTGCGTTGACGCGAGTCTGGCTTTGCGCTTGATAGCTCGCGATCATTCGGGGAGTTCCGCATCGTCGAACGGCTCTTCGCTCAGCTCGCCATCGCGCTCCAGCAGCACCTGAACCTTCTGCTCGGCCTGGGTGAGGGCGCTCTGGCAGTCGCGGGTCAGGCGTACACCTTGCTCGAAGGCGGTCAGGGAGTCTTCCAGCGACAACTCGCCATTCTCCAGCCGCTCTACCAGCGCTTGCAGATCAGCGAGTGACTGTTCGAAATCCAGTGCAGCTTTCTTGCGGGCCATGAGGGAATTTCCGGTAGAGGTTAAACCGCGCGACACTAGCAGAGCGATGGCGTCTGGGCAAATTGCGGCGACGGAGCCGCGCTCTTCAAGCGGTTGCCGGGGTCACTCTGCCGCGAATCCGTTGCGCAGGTCTGCGATCAGGTCTTCCGGGCTTTCCAGGCCGACCTGCAGCCGCAGCATCGGCCCTGCACCGCGCTCGGGACCGTGTTGTTCCACTTCCGTGATCAGGCTTTCAAAACCACCCCAGGAATAGCCGATGCCGAACAGTTCCAACGCGCCGGTAAAGCGATCCAGCACTTGCCGGTCAGCGGTGTTGAATTCGAAACTGAGCAAGCCGTTGCAGCCATGGAAATCGCGCTTCCAGATGGCGTGGCCCGGATCGTCCGGCAAAGCGGGATAGAGCACGCGGGCAACCTGAGGCTGGGCCTGCAGCCATTGTGCGATCTGCAGCGCATGGCGCTCATGCATGGCCATGCGCGCCGCCAGGCTGCGGGCACCACGCAGCACCAGATAGGCATCGTCGGGGCTGACGGTATTGCCCACGGCGGTGTTCATGGTTTTCAGGGTATGCCAATGCGCTTCGGTGGTGCTGACGCTGCCCATCATCACGTCGGAATGCCCGGCCACGTACTTGGTCAGGGCCATCAGCGAAATGTCCGCGCCCAGCTCCAGCGGCTTGTACAGCACCCCCGAGCCCCAAGAGTTATCCACAGCCAGCAGCAGATTCCTTGCTTTGCACAGCTGCGACAGAGCGGGCAGGTCACACATGTCGAATGTCAGCGAGCCGGGCACCTCGGCATAGATCATCCGGGTGTTGGCCTTGAGCAGCGATTCCACGTTACTGCCGTCGGCCGCGTAGAAGTCGAACTGGATGTCGAAGGCGGTCAGCATGGTTTTCGCCAGCCGTCGAACAGGGCCATAGACCGATTCGGTGATCAGGACATGATCGCCTGGGCGCAGAAACGATTGAAACATTTGTGCCACTGCGGCCAGCCCGGTCGGGTACAGGCAGGTGCCGTGTGCGCCTTCGAGCTCGGAGATCAGGTCCTGCAAGGCAAACGCAGTCGGGTTGCCGTTGGCGCCGTAAGTCAACGAGCGCTCAGGCCCCGTGGTGCGAATTTCCGCCTGCCGCAAGCTTTCCAGACTGTCGAACAGCACCGTACTGAGGCGCACGACGGGTGGGTTGACCGCAATCCCGGGCCCGCTGCCGGCGCTGCGGCCGCGTTGCGACAGGGCGGTGTGGGCACGAGGGTCTTTGTCTTGCGGCATTGGAGGCTCCGGGTGGAAAAGGCTTGCAGGCTGCGGCTCAGGTACCCGCAAGCGTAATGCATCGTGCGCCTGGCAGGTATCACTGATCGTTCAACACAGCGCTCGCGTAGAACTCATGCAGTTTCGCTTGCAGTAACTGTCTGTCCGGCAGGCGGGTCTGGTACTCGGCAATCAACGCGGGTGAAAGCGAGCGGTTCAGAGCGTACTCGACGACTTCGTCGTTTTTGCTGGCGCAGAGTAAGACGCCAATGGCCGGGTTTTCATGGGGTTTGCGTTCATTGCGGTCCAGCGCTTCCAGGTAGAAGTCCAGTTTGCCGAGGTATTCGGGCTCAAAGCGGCCGACCTTGAGTTCAATGGCAACGAGGCAATTGAGGCCTCGATGGAAAAACAGCAGATCCAGAGCAAAGTCCTGGCTGCCGACCTGCAACGCGTACTCGGAGCCGACAAAACAGAAATCGCGGCCTAGCTCGATCAGAAAGTCCCTCAGGCGTTTCAACAAGCCGCCATGCAGGTCCGCTTCGGCGTGCCCCGGTGGCAGCTCCAGAAACTCCACCATATAGGCATCACGGAATATATCCAGTGCGGCCGGCCGGGTTTCCTTGAGCATCGCCGAGGCTTTGGCTGGCTGGGTGACAGTGCGCTCGAATAGAGCGTTCTTGAATTGGCGTTCAAGTTCGCGTTTTGACCACCTTTCCTGAGTTGCCATTTTCAAGTAGAACTCGCGTTCTTCAGGACGCTTGCTCTGGCTGAAAATGATCAGGTTATGTGACCAGGATAATTGTCGCGCCAGTGGCGCGACTTTCTCTTCTGCACGGTAAATCTCATAGAATTGACGCATGCGAAAGAGGTTGCTGCGCGTAAAACCACGCAGCCCTGGCTGGGTGGTGGCCAGATGCTCGGCAAGCTGGGTGACCACCGCGTCACCCCATTCAGCGTTTTCAAGCTTGCGACTGATGTAGGCGCCGACTTGCCAGTAAAGCTCGATCAATTGGGTGTTCACCGCCTGTGCGGCCTGCTGTCGAGCGCTCCGTATCATGGCGAGCACTTCATCAAAGCGATCATGTACAGGCGTATGCGGTGTGTTGGGAGTACTCATACTGAAAGTACTCCACTGCGTGGCAACCTGATGGGCGATTGCAAGCGAAAGTCTGGAAGAACAGTTGTTCGGCTCATAAAGGCGCGTCCTTGGGCGGTGGCTAAGGTCGGCTACTTTACGTGCAGATCAGGACGTTCTGTTCCAGAGTTTCCTGTGGGTTTGTAGCATCAGGTTTCTGTCCGCGAAGGACTTGACGTGTGCCTTATTTATCCAGATCGGACGCCTGATGCCGCTCCGGAACCTGATCGGCTTCTTCGCCCCAGGTGCGGTTGACCTTCTGGCCTCTGATGACGGCAGGGCGTGCGGCGATTTCTTCTGTCCAGCGAATCAGGTGCGGGTATTCGTGTACCGAGAGGAATTCGGCAGCCGAGTACACCTTGTTCTGCACCAGTGCGCCATACCATGGCCAGACCGCGATATCGGCAATCGTGTAGGTGTCGCCGGCCAGGTAGCGGTGCTCGCCCAGGCGACGGTTCAGCACATCGAGTTGGCGCTTGGCCTCCATCGCGAACCGATTGATGGGGTATTCGAGTTTCTCCGGCGCGTAGGCATAGAAATGCCCGAAACCGCCGCCCAGATACGGCGCAGCGCCCATCTGCCAGAACAGCCAGTTCAGCGTTTCGGTTCGGCCTGCCGGGTCGGCGGGCAGGAAGCTGGAAAACTTTTCGGCCAGGTACAGCAGGATAGAGCCGGACTCGAATACCCGAACAGGTGTTTCATGGCTTCGATCCAGCAATGCCGGGATCTTGGAATTGGGATTGATCTCGACAAAACCGCTGGAGAACTGATCGCCCTCGGAGATACGGATCAGCCAGGCATCGTATTCCGCACCGCTGTGCCCGAGCGCCAGCAGCTCTTCGAGCATGATCGTGACTTTCACACCGTTGGGGGTGGCCAGTGAATAAAGCTGCAGCGGGTGCTTGCCGACCGGCAGCGCCTTGTCGTGCGTGGGGCCGGCGACGGGCCGGTTGATGCTGGCGAACGTGCCGCCCGCCTTTGTTTCCTGCTGCCAGACCTTCGGCGGGGTGTAGGACGTTTGGGTCATGAGGAGCCTCGCTTGTTCAAGGGTGTTCGCTGGACCGGTCGTGTTGCAAAGAACCATAGACGTTATAGATCAACGTACGGGCTGGGAAGTGCCTTGCGATCGTGAACGAGTGTAGCGAGGCAGCGAGTGGCCCATTTCGCTACCTTTGGGCGTTTGTGGAATATTCCTACGGCAACTAAGGCGTCGTCCTATAGCTGTAGCCAGGTAAAAGAAGAGAATATGTGTTCGCAGCACGAGGATCATAAGGTTATCCATTCATGATCCTGGTTGTCAAAGTTGCTCTCTCTGATTTTCCCATTAATAGCTGGATACCGTATGCCGTCTTTTTGCAGCCCTGGCGTGATGAAGTGGCGCGACCTGATCATTAATCTTGTCATCAAGGAAATAAAAATCCGCTACATGGGCGCAACATTGGGCTTTATCTGGTCATTGGGCAATCCGCTGGTTGTCACGCTCACGTATTACACGGTGTTCACGTATATTCTGCCCAGTAGTCAGGACCGCTTTGCGCTGCACCTGGTGACAGGTATCGTCCACTGGATGCTTCTGGCACAAATTGTTTCGCAAAGCGGAGAGTGGCTGATCAATAACGGCAACCTCATTCGAAAGTTGCGGTTTCCCCGTCTGTTGCTACCCATTTCCGGGGCACTGGCAATCGTTGTTTTCTGGGCCGGCTGCATGCTCGTCTATGCATCATTATTTGCCGTGCTCGGCGGCGTCTTTTCGCGTGCGCTGTTGTTTTATCCGATTGTGCTGATCGCGTTCATGGCATTGATCATGGGCGTTGGTCTGGCACTCAGTGTCATCCAGGTCACCGTACGGGATGCCAAGCACTTCATCGACGTGTTTCTACCCTTGTTGTTCTGGCTCACACCCATTGTATGGGTGAGCTCATCGCTGCCCGTCGGTATCGCCAACATTGCGGCCTATAACCCGATAGGTCTGTACTTCAACAGCTTTACCAGCATTCTGCATGCCGGAGTCGTTCCAGAGCCCCGTGATCTGCTGCTGTGCGTGTTCATGGGCGCCGCGTCGCTGCTGGTGGGGTTGTTCATGTTCAGGAAGGTGGACAGCGTGGTGGAGTATTTATGAGTCGCGTCGTCATCAAGGCAGAAAACCTCACCAAACAGTTTGTTCTGCGCCACAACAGGGGCGGTTTGAAGAAGAAGTTTCTCGGGCTGTTTGACGCTCGATATCGTGAACGTGCCGAAACATTCACGGCAGTCAGCGATGTATCGTTCACCTTGCACAAAGGCGAGTCGCTTGCACTGGTGGGGCATAACGGTTCAGGTAAAAGTACCTTGTTGCAACTGGTTTCACGCATTCTTTTGCCGACCAGTGGGCGTCTGACCAGCGTGGGCCGGGTAGCACCGCTAATCGAAATAGGGGTGGGTTTTCACCCTGAACTGACCGGCGAGGAAAATATCTACCTCAATGCCAGTCTGTTTGGATTGAGTAACAAGGAAGTGCGTTCGCGCTTCAATGAAATTGTCGATTTTTCCGGGTTGGGAAACTTCATCGATACACCGGTAAAGAACTATTCGTCTGGCATGTACATGAGGCTGGGTTTTTCAGTCGCCGTTCATGTCGAGCCTCAGACATTACTGGCTGACGAAGTACTGGCGGTAGGTGACGAAGAGTTCAAGCGCAAATGCCACGAACGAATTCGAATAATGCAGGATGACGGGATGGCCTTGATTCTTGTTACCCACGAAATAGACGAAGGCAAGAAGTTTTGCCAGCGTTATTTAACGCTTGAGCGCGGCCGGATGACCGAGCACGGTTATTACTGATTCACTGCTTCGCGATGCCCTGCGTCCTGCCAACTGAGCAATAACTCAATTCATAAAGGGATTTCCATGTTGCAAATTATCGTTCCGATGGCCGGGGCCGGGAGTCGCTT
Source organism: Pseudomonas sp. P135 (assembly GCF_020312125.1). Classification (NCBI taxonomy): domain Bacteria; kingdom Pseudomonadati; phylum Pseudomonadota; class Gammaproteobacteria; order Pseudomonadales; family Pseudomonadaceae; genus Pseudomonas; species Pseudomonas sp. P135. The sequence continues at coordinate 67,241 of NZ_JAGPYR010000006.1, read as the reverse complement.
TGCGGTTGCAGGCTACACCGATCCCAAACCGTTGATCCCTGTACATGGTGTACCGATGATCAAGGTCGTGATCGACAACCTGACGCCGGAGTGCCCGCACAGATTCATCTTTATCTGTCAGGCGGAACAGGTCGCCCGTTACGGGCTGAGGGAAAAACTGAATGCCTGGGCGCCCGGCTGCGAGATCGTCGAACTCGGCGGGCTGACCGGGGGCGCTGCGTGCTCGGTGTATGCCGCGAGGCACCTGCTCGACGACAGCCAGCAAGTGATGATCGCCAACAGCGACCAGTACGTCGATGTGGATATAAACGCCTATCTGCAGGCAATGAACGAGAATGATGCAGAAGGCTTGATCATGACCATGAAAGCCGACGATCCGAAGTGGTCGTTCGTGGGTTTCAGTGCAGCAGGCCTGATCGACCGTGTGGTGGAAAAAGAGGTTATCTCTGACGAGGCCACCGTCGGCATCTATAACTTTCGCCGCGCAGATCAACTGATATCGGCCATCGAGGCGATGATCGCGAAAGATCTTCGCGTCAATGGCGAATTCTATGTCGCACCGGTTTACAACGAGCTCATCGGGCAGGGCGCCAGGGTCATTCATTACAGCATTGGCGCAGAAGGTCATGGCATGTATGGCCTGGGCATCCCGGCAGACCTCAACCAGTTTCTGTCGCTGCCGCTGAGCAGGCAGGCAGCTTCGGGAAAAGAGGCCTGAGATGCAGATCATCAGCCATCGCGGCTATTGGTTGCAAAAGCCGGAGCGAAATCTGCCCGAAGCCTTTCATCGATCATTCGACCTTGGCTTCGGCACCGAAACCGATGTCCGTGATGTGGCGGGCCAGCTGGTCATTTCCCACGACATGCCCGCGGGCGGCGAGCTGACCCTGAACGGCCTGCTCGACATCATGGCAGGCCGCAACCTGCCTCTGGCCATCAACGTCAAGGCGGATGGCCTGGCACAGGCTCTCGCTGCAACCTTCGCCCGTTACGGCCATACCAACTGGTTCACCTTCGATATGGCGGTGCCGGACATGCGCAGTTACCTCAACGCCAACCTCACCACTTACACCCGTCTCAGCGATGTTGAGCCGTCGCCAGCCTGGCTCGAACAGGCAGCCGGCGTCTGGCTTGACGGTTTTGAGGGTGAGTGGTTCTCCAACCAGGTCATTGGCGATCTTCTTTCCCTGGGCAAGCGAATTTGTGTGGTGTCACCCGAATTGCACGGGCGTGGTCATGACGCCCTGTGGCAGCAATTGCTCGAGTTCAGGTCGCAGGACCGTTTGACGCTGTGTACTGACTTTCCCGCAGACGCAGCCACTTTCTTCACGTGAGGCAATCATGATCAAGGCAGTGATTTTCGATATGGACGGTGTCCTTATCGACGCCAAAGAATGGCATTACGACGCACTGAACAAAGCGCTCAGCCTGTTCGGTTACAACATCAGTCGCCACGAACACCTCACCGCCTACGACGGTCTGCCCACCTCGCGCAAACTCGACATGCTGAGTGTCGAACGCGACCTGCCGGTTGCCTTGCACGCCTTCATCAACGAGATGAAGCAGCAGTACACCATGGAGATCGTTTACGCCCAGTGCAAACCGACCTTTGTGCATCAGTACGCGTTGTCGTCACTGAAAACGCTGGGTTACAAGCTGGCAGTGGCGTCCAACTCCATCCGCAACACCGTGGAGGTCATGATGAACAGGGCAGATCTCGACCAATACCTCGATCTGCGCCTCTCCAATGAAGACGTCAGGCATGCCAAGCCAGCGCCGGACATTTATACCAAGGCCATCAGCCAACTGGGTCTTCGGCCTGAAGAATGCCTCATCGTCGAGGACAACGAGAATGGCATCAAGGCCGCCAGAGACTCAGGCGCACATGTTCTGGTCGTGGCTGAAACCTGCGACGTAAACCTCAATAACATTCTTGGCAAAGTCGAACAGATCAACTTCGACAAGGCGGCTGTCCTGTGAGCGCGTTGAATATCATCCTTCTGACCGGCAGGCAGTCAGAGGCGCTGCACGATGAGGGCGAGTACCCGCACTACCTGTGCGAATACAACGGCAAGCCACTGATTCATACACTGATAGACAACTGTGGGGTACTTCAGCCGCGCAGGATGATCTGCACATTCTCGAACCACGATATCGCCCGGCTGCACCTTCGCAGCATGCTCCCGCAGATGCACCCGTCGGCCAGTGTTCTAGCGGTTCACAACGTCACCCGGGGCGCGGCGTGCACGGCGCTTCTGGCGAGCGAAGAAATCGACAACGATGACGAATTGCTGATTCTCAGTGTCAGCGACTTCCTGGATATCGAGCTGCAGGATGTAGTGCGCACGTTTCGGCAAAGCCATGAGGATGCCGGAGTGGTCATCTTCAATTCTCTGCACCCTCGTTATTCATTCGCGCGCCTGGATAGCGACTGCCGGGTTATAGAAGCTGCCGAAAAAAATCCGATCAGCTCAAACGCCATTGCAGGTGTGTACTGGTTCAAGTCCGGCTCGCTGTTCGTATCGGCGGCCAAGGAGATGATTCGCAAGGACGCCAGGGTCAACGACAATTTCTACATAGCTCCCGCCCTCAATGAGCTGGTGCTGTTGCAGAAGAGGATCGGCGCCTACCGGATCGAACCCAATCAGTACCGGCCACTGAAAACCGACAGTCAGCTCCACGCTTTCGAAGCAGGAGAAATGCGATGAAAACGGCCAGACTGGAAGACATGGTCAAAGGCTGGTTCGTGGGCGGATTCGAACCTGCAGTTTTCAGTACCGAGTCCTGTGAGGTCGGGGTCAAGACCTACAAGGCAGGTGAAAAGGAAGCGGCTCATTACCACAAGGTCGCCACCGAAATAACCTTGCTCATTGCCGGGTCGGTCAACATGCGCGATCAGGTCTGGCATGCCGGCGACATCATCGTTCTGGAACCGGGCGACATCACGGCGTTCGAAGCGCTCACCGATGCGACCACCGTTGTCGTGAAGGTGCCGGGTGCGCTTGCTGACAAGTACGTCGTCTGACCATGAAAACGACCCATCTGCAGCATCACCCAAGCCTCGGTTACATAGCGGCTGGCAGTCTGCGCAGCCTCCCGGTAGGGCTACTGCTGCCCCATGAGTGTTCCAGCTTCATCTCGTTCCGCGCGCATCCGTTTCGCAAGCCTGAGCGGGTGATCAGGAAACTGCATGCCGCACAGCGTCCGTTGTGTCTGTATGGGTCGGGTAGCTACTGTTTTTATGGTGTCCAGAGTGATTCACCGCTGGCACCCCTGCTGCTGTGGGACGGTGCGCACTTTCTGAATGTTGGCGAAAAAATAACGGTCATCGAAGACACGCCTATCGAGTGTTATCTGGATCGTGATTACTTCGCGGGATCGCTCAAGGTCATTGCGCGTTCGGCCAACTCGGTCACTTACAAGAAAGTATCCAGGCTGACTGCGGAATCTAACGACGATCTCGACAGCTGGACCTTCGGCATCCCTGTCGGTCCAGGCGACGCCACCGTTCTCAATGCCGTCGTGAAGCGCATTCTGGAAATTGACATCCCGCACAAGGAGATACTGCTGTGCGGCACGCCGGGAAGTAACTTCGCCTATTTCGACAAAGTCCGCATCGTGGGTGAGGACATCACTGCCCCGCCTGTGCAGATCTGCAAGAAGAAAAACCGTCTCGCGCTGGAGGCCAGACACAGCAATCTGGTGATCCTGCATGATCGCGTTTTTTTGCCAAAACATTTCGGGGAAGTTGTCCGCCGCTTTGGTCCGCGCTATCCATTGATGACCTTGCAAAGCATGTTCTTCGATAACCGAATCAGCATGCACCCGCGTCGCTACTCGGATTACGGCATGGCCATGGACGAGGTCGCTCAGGGTCTGCTGGGGCTGCACCGCACCAGCGGTAATGCTCAGTCCATTGCGCCGTCAATATTCCCGGACGTCGACCGGACCGGGTTCTGTTTCGCCAGCCCGATGCGCTACAACAGCGACGCCAGCTACCCGACAGGCAGCCTCTACATTTGTCGCAAGGATGTCTGGAATGCCTGCCCGCTGGACGAGTCCCTGCACTGGGTGGAATACGAAGACATCGAGCATGCACTACGCGCATCCCGGGCAGGTATTCCAAATCGGATCAACCCTTTTGGTATCACTCAGTCGGTGACCTCCCGGGCGCTGCTGGGTGGCAAGGGCTCAGTCGAATCGGCTAACGGGCGCCTTGAGGTGTCCGGGCCTTGCTATGTGTCCCTGCTTCAAAAGAAACCTCTTTTCAATCTGTCTGCCGAGGCCGCATTGGCCAGACTGCAACAGTTCGGGGACAAATACCTGGCCAATCCATCGGCGGTTGTCATTCCTACCGGTCTTGATCGCATCTCTGTTCGAGCCTGGGTCGAACTGATCGATCGCGTGGCCCAGCAGTCCAGCTTCAGAAATGATATCGACGCAGTCAGAGAATTTCTCGCCGACTTCGAGAGGCTCATGCTGTTCGACCAATTGACAGAAACCCGTCAGGAGTTTCTGGTCAATCGCTTCCTCACAGACCCTGTGCTGGCCAAACAGACACTGATCACGCAAAGCTGTGAGGTGCGCAATATGTTGCGTCAACGCAGTACGCAGACCTGGTTCGTCCGCCAGCAGGATGACTACTTTCACCACAATCTTCTTTCGCTCCCCGGCATTCTGATTTCTGCGATTCGTGTGTACAGAAATAACGGGAAAATCTTCTATTTTGAAAGCCTGTGGGCTGCCGTGAGGGCGGTCTACAACTCCACACCTTTCAAGTCCTACATCCAGGGGGCGAAGTGAAGGTATTCGTCGTTTCTCATCTGAGCCCCAGCCCCTCCAGTCATCAGTTGATCTGTCAGCTGGCGCACATTCAGCACGAGCACAGAAAGACCGTTCCCGTGCTTGTGATTGATGACCGCTACAACCTGAGCGAACTGCCCGTCAGCGATCTACCGACGGAACACGCCCTGTTCAGCCTGGAGGATTTTCTTCACGACAATGGTCTGAGCGGCATTGTGGCGAACAGAATTGCCCAGCACATGGATAAAGTCGAAAGCGACTGGGTGCTGATTGATTTTGGCCAGCATGACTCGGCTACCTGCATGGACTTCATCCAGAAAATTGCTCGTTACAACTATCTGAGCGCCAGGCTGCGAAAGCGAAACCTCGTGATCATGGTGCCCTCCATGCATCTGGGCATTTATTCGCGAACCCTCAATGCGTCGTTCAACAATTTGCCGGCAAGCACAACCGCCTCAGCCCGTTCCGTTCAGATTAGAAGGTTATTGATGGTCACTCGTCTTGAGCGAGTACTGATAAGTCTTCCATTGCTGGCAGGCATTCTGCGTCGAATACGGCGTGTTGCTCTGCGCGTCTTTCGGCGTGTTGCAAGATCCCATTGACCGATCTGCCGCTAGCCGTCGGTAGCAGGCGCTTCTCATTACAAGGTTAAACACATGCCTCATCTTGTGGCCGTCGATTCCAGAAAAATCAGCGTGGTTATTCAGGGCCCCCTGTATCGCAACCTGAGTTCCAAACGAAACATCTTCGCCTGCATCGCGTCGATCCGGACGCACCTGCCACAGGCCGAAATCATCGTTTCGACCTGGCGTCATGAAGATACGTCCGGTGTGAAGGCGGACCAGATCGTCATGTCGGATGATCCGGGTGCCTTCGTCGATGACGCCGGTAATCAGATCAACATCAATCGCATGCTGCGATCGACGTTATGCGGTATTCAGAGCGCTTCAAGACCCTATGTCATGAAAATGCGCGCCGATCACAACCTGACCAGCGCTGCACTGGCCGTCATAGGCCAGTCTGATGATACCGAGCCGGGCGAGACACAACTGTTCGACACGCCCATCACTACCACGACGCTTTATATTCGCGACCCTGAACGGTTGCCGATGTTGTTCCATATATCGGATCTCGTTCAATTCGGCACGCGCAATGCGATGCTCGCCATGTGGGAGCAACCCCTGTTCGAAAGGGACGAGCTTTTCAACGACCGGCCGTCTCGCAACCCGTTTGGCAACTTCATTGGCTACACGTCCGCGCGCCTGGTCAGCGAACAGGCACTGATGCTGGGTGTCATGCACAGGAAGGGCATCGACGCCCGGCTCGCACGACCCTGCGAAGTAGGGCTGAGCAACCTGAAATTATGGGACAACGTCTTGAGACGCAACTTCAGAGTCCTCAACCACTGCGAGGCTGGCGTCGACTTCCCGGAACGCTTTCTGACCAGCCGCCGCGTACTGACGACGCTCTACAAAGCTTCTGCGATAGAGCAATTGCAAAGGCTCGACCCGCAGGGCTACAGGCTGAGAATTGCGCGCATCTGGCTCAATCAATACCTGCTGACCTGCCTGCGCCCCGGCTGGTGGGTGTCCTTTGCGACCATCGTACTGTTCAGCACTTCGCCAACCCTTGCCAAGCGCATCCGTTCGTATTGGCGCACGCTGAGGAAGGTCGCGCATGCGGAGTCTTATCGGGTTTGAGGGCTGGGCGTGGGCAGGTATCGAAAACACGTCATGCGTTGCGCAAGCGTTCATCCAGCTTGCTGAGCAACGCATATGGATCAGTCCCGATCCCCCGACAGACATCCATGAACTCGATGACATCGAGCCTGCGCTCGGCATTCTCCGTCTTCGAGACAAACGACTGCGGTCGCCCTAGCCTGACGGCTAATTCTTTTTGCGTCATACCGGCTGCATTGCGCGCTTCCAGCAAAAGATCAAGCAACGCCTGGTAGCGAGCATTATGGATGGTTTTCACTTGGGCACGCCGTCTGAATAGTCCGGCTACCTAAATAAACCCGATTTGGGATTATCCCAAAATAGGTTTTTCGATTAAGATATGTACCTCAAGGATGTACGCACACGTTCAAGGAGGTCTTATGAAAATCAGAAAAGCCCAGTTGCTGCGCCGTAGGCGTCTTTACCTTGGCTTGTCGCTTACGCGAAACCTATGTCCACAATGTCGTGCGCTAAAGCAACGCTCTAACGCCACCTCATCCGCCCCAGTACCTGATGTCATGACCCAGTGCCAAATCGTCAGCGCAATGTATGCCTATCTCATGACCAGCTGGGAAGAACTGCCCGAACAGAACAAGCGTGCGCTTGGCTTCGATTCAATCGTGGGCGGTGAAGAGGAAGAGGCAGCGCTGAATCGATTGGCAACGCTGTTTATGGAGTATGCGGATGTTTCCCTGCGCAGGGCGCTGGTGGCGCGGCGGAGGCGTTTGGGGGAGGGAAAGTGATTGAGCGCCGAACGCAAGATCTCAACGACTTATTCCCGAACCTGAGGGACTGGTCAACCAGCAATCTCAAATACCCGCACTTCTTTTGCGCCGCATTGCCTGGATCTTCGATTTGGTCAGCGAGCTGATGACCAAACTGAACAGCGCCTTCGAACGCGATAGCTATGCCTGGCAGACTGTTTTGCTCTGCTGCAGCACGCTGGGGCAAAACGTCACGAACCTAGCAGTTGAAATGAGCGTTGTCTTCGCAGTGGACTGCTATTTTGATAGTCAAAACACAGAGTAGATGAGACCTAGGGTGCGGCTATCTCTGTACTGAGATTGCTGGCAGTCAACCGCTTTAACGCAATGCCGAGAGCTTGATCATCGAACAGCCTGCTTTTCCGAGCAGCCGCACCTGCGCCCCCATCCCAATGTTTCAATGCTTCACGCACTGCCGGAACCGTTGGAGAAACTCCCGACTTACTCAATAACCAGTCAACCGTCGCCAACAGCTCCATGCCGAAAGGCGACTCAAAGCCGTCAATCAGCTCTGCGGTGCGCTCCAGAGCTTGGGAATATTCCTTGGCCTCTGTTTTCAGATAGGTTTGCAGAAAAGCCTTACGGCCCTCGTCAAACCAGATCACGTCATTAATACCTGCGTCGGTGATGCGTTTATCGCAATGCAGGTAGCTGCCATCGAGATTGTCGAGCAGATGCTCAAGACGATTGGCGTATGGCCCATATTTGTGGGCTACAAATTTGAGATCCAAGGGGTTCTTTGCGCTTGGCAATTGTTCTATCGAACGCTCCAGAAACCAAGCGAGCTTCTGAATTTCAAGCAGGCTACATTCCATGCCCAAAACCCAGTAACGCCGAACGAGTTCGGCGATGAGTGCACGTGCAGGCGTCAGCTTCTCGACACCGCTGCGCTTCGCGACATTCAGATATTGATCGGTGGGTTCAAAGACAAGTACATCGACATCCAGATCACTCAAGACATCAACAATCTGCTCACGGACCTCTACCCATTTCAAACCGCCATTACCAGCACCGAGAGGTGGAACTGCTACGGATTTGACTTGGTTATCGATCAAAAAGCGGCGCAGGTCCCGTAAGCCTTCAGTTATCCATGCCATCTGCGAGGGGGAACGCCAGTGACGCTTGGTAGGAAAATTCACTATCCAGCGCGGCCCGTCCAGTTCGTTGACTGCCGTTACGTGAACCTTTCCGGTCTCTACCTCACCAGCCTTGCACGCCGCCGAATAGAGGCGGTAGTTTTCGGTAAAGCGCTCCTTGAACATCAGTGCAATGCCTTTTCCCATCACGCCTACCGTGTTCACCGTGTTCACGAGAGCTTCGGTATCTGCTTCCAGCAGATTGCCTTGGGTGAATCTGATCATTGGAAATACCATCCCGGGCGCGCGTGGACAGGCAAGGTCAGACCTCTGGCGGCAACGTCTTGCTCAATACGTTCTTTCGTTGCATCGTCGTAGCACATGATGCCAAGGAGTCCTGTGATCGGTAGGTGATGGTGAATGAGCGCTTCGGCCTGATAACGCTCCATCCTACGTGGATCATCAGCATCGCGCTTGAAATCGCGTCGCTGGATTATAGACCAGTCGACCCGGTCAAGATCTGCCAGATCGCTGTAGTAGTCGGTCCAGTCGGGATAGGCATGTGCGTTGGTGAAGACGAAAGCGAGACCGAGATGTTCGGCGCGGGGAAGGCTTGAGACCAGAATCACTATCTCTTCATTGCTACGCTGCTGAACGCTCCACCCGGACTGGATGTTTTTCATCATCACAGAGAAAGGTGTGAAGTAGAACGGCACGTAGTCAGACAATACGCCCCCGGGAGCAATGGGAACAACGCGGTTGCGGCGTTTGTCGATCAGGTCGGTGTTGCCGATGTTCACATAATACGGTGCCTGCACGTCGGAGCTGGCGCAATGTAGGCCGTTATCCAGAATCCAGGGCAGATTATCGCGATGGACGATCCGCCAAATCAGAGCTTTTTCTGGATTCAGACTGCGATAAATCATCTAAGAAACATTCCCCTGTTCACCCCGAGCTGCACATTAAAACCAGCGTCGCGCATTTTAGCCCCGCAGAAGGCCTCAATCTCGGCATTCGAAACAAAAATCTTGAAGAAATCTTGAGGGGAAACAATATTGGGCGATAGGCACTCTGCCATGCAGACGCTTTTACATTCGGCATCATGATAGTCCCTTACATTCATGACGGCCCAATTGATAGCTTCGAAGCCTTCGGCATAGTCGAGTAGCTGAATGGCATGATTAGCTAGTGGGTGTTGAGGGATGATCTTCCAGCGGTTTTTGAGCGCGAAGTTTCGATGAATCGTGATCACGGCAAATTGAAGGTCAGGCGCTGCTGCGCTGAACCCTTCCTTGTGCTGGCGGAGATTCATGTTGCTTAAGATAGCGAATATCCACTGTCCAGCCGCAAGAAGAAAGCAGCAGACATTAAAAAGCCGGCTTGTGGCCGGCTTCTCGTAGGCGGTTCTGATCTATTTTTGATAGACCGCAATCGCCTTCAACAGATGCACCTCTTGAAGAAGCGCGAATAGGCAACAGGGCAAACGGATCACATGCCCCGTTCAAACACCGCATCGCATGACTGCGTCAGGTGCTCTGGATGGCGAACAGGATACTGAACTTCGCCTTCCATGCCCAGCCCGAATGCCTTTCAGCCGTAAACACCTCATAACAGCAGCATGGCATTGCGTCGGCTGTTCAGGGTCGACCACCAGAATATCCAGCCCAGAATCCGTATTTTTTCCCGGTCGATGTCTTCGGCGCTGAACAGTTCGTCCGGGTATTCGGCATCGTTATGGCTGCGCAGGCGCAGGCCGCCGTTGGGCAGGCGGTAGAGGTAGCGGACGCGCAGGATGCCGCCGTGTTCGAGGGCGTAGATTTCGCCGTCGATGACCTGGGTCAGCTCGCGGTCGACGCCGAGGATCGAGCCGTCCTGGATCTTGTCGGCCATACTGTTGCCGACCATGGCCACACACATGCAGTTTTTCGGGTCGATGCCCATGTTCTGCAGGACTTGCAGGGGCAGGCGGATTTTCTGTCCGGGGGCTTCGGCGAGGACGGTCTTGCCGACGCCGTGGGTGGATTCGGCTTCCATGAAGATCTGGATTTCCACATCGCCGCGCGACACGTTTCTGGCCTGATGAATGATGACGCGGGTATCGCCGCCGGTGTTTTCATTGGCGCATTCGTTAGGGTGTTTGGGGCCTTCGCCGGTGCGCAGCCAGCGGGCGTTGACGGTCAACAGTTCAGCCACCTCGTCAATCCGCGCCATGGGCACGCCGCGCTTGAACCAGTTATTGACGTGTTGCGGCGTGATTTTGCGGTTGGCGGCAAAATCAGTCGCTGTGAGATGGCACTCCCGAAGGAGGATGCGGAGTCGATCACCTGATGTATTCATAGTGGCGAAGTCTACGGGCGTCGCCTGGGCGTTTAAATGAACGAGGTGTTGACGTCGACGTTATCCCAGGGTGGGCGTGGCTATCCGGACTACGGATGGAATGAATGTCGTGTAGGTGGATTCCGTAATAGCTCTTTTGGCGCTAAACGAGGTATTGCGCGTTTACCCCCGCTATACGGGCCTTAACGAACTGTTCATTGAATGTCTAAAAGCCGGGCGCATTTTTAAACGTGCGAGTTGCAAAAAAGATGGATTGTGTTTCGGCGAGCGAGGTGTTCGGGGAGGTACAGCGAGGAGGGGGACGCGTGTTTCAGGGCACGGGTGTGGCGTGCCCTGAAACGCCAATCGATGATCAGCCTTTGTACGCTGCAACCGATTTGGTGATCTCGGCACGGGCAGCGTCAGCGTTGCCCCAACCTTCGATCTTCACCCATTTGCCTTTTTCGAGATCCTTGTAGTTCTCGAAGAAGTGCTTGATCTGCTCGAGCAGCAGCGGCGGCAGGTCGGTGTACTCTTTCACGTCGACGTACAGCTGGGACAGCTTGTCGTGTGGCACTGCGATAACTTTGGCATCGCCGCCGCCGTCGTCAGTCATGTGCAGGATGCCGACCGGGCGTGCGCGGATAACCGAGCCAGGGGTAACCGGGTATGGCGTTACCACGAGCACGTCCAGCGGGTCGCCGTCGTCAGCCAGGGTGTTGGGGATGAAACCATAGTTGGCCGGGTAGAACATCGGGGTGGCCATGAAACGGTCAACGAACAGGCAATCGGAATCTTTGTCGATTTCGTATTTGATCGGCGCGTGGTTGGCCGGGATTTCGATGGCGACGTAGATGTCGTTCGGCAGGTCTTTACCAGCCGGAATCTTGCTGTAGCTCATTGGGCATTGCCCCCCTGGTTGAACAGACAGATTGTGGCGCGAACCGCCATAAAGTGGTCCGGATTATAGGCATATTCTGTTTTGGTTGCCACGCATGGCCTTGGAGGCCGTCAGCTGTCCCGGTAAGCCGGGTCCTGTTGACGCAGCAGGTCGAGCCGCGCCAGGGTGTCCTGACGGTAGAACGCTTTCAGTTGTTCGTAGACGGCCGGGTAACTGCCGTGCAGCAGGTCGGGCGCGCTGAAGAAGTATTCGCTGGTCACGGCGAAGAACTCGGCCGGGTCTTCGGCGGCATAGGGGTCGATGGCGGGTTCTGCGTCGGGGTTGTGGTCCAGTTGCCGGTTGAGATCATCGAACGCGCTTTGCATGACGCGGGCCCACTCGGTCACCTGCATGTCGCTGTGCAGCGGCGGCAGGCCATTGGCGTCGCCGTTGAGCATGTCGAGCTTGTGCGCCAGTTCATGGATCACCAGGTTGTAGCCATCCCAGCCGCCGCTGCTCAATACGCCGGGCCAGGCCAGAATCACCGGGCCCTGCAGCCAGGCTTCGCCGCTGTGCTCGCCATCCCACTCGTGTTCGACGCCGCTGGCATCGCGATGGCGCTGCGGGCTGACGAAGTCGTCGGGGTACAACACGATTTCGTGAAAACCCTGATACCAGTTCAGTTCGCCGAGGTTCAGCAGCGGCAGCTGCGCCTGGGCGGCGAGAAACAGCCGCTGCTCGTCATCCAGATCAACGCCCGGCAGCGCGCTGAGGTGTTTGTCATGCAGAAACAGCACGCAGGCGTCACGCAGTTGCGCGTGCTGCCCGTTGCTCAGGCCATCAAGGATCGGCAGACGTGCGCAGACGTTCTGCCATAGCTCTTCAGCAACCGGGTGTCGGGCCAGCGTGCGCTGCCTGCGCCAGTGGCTGAATGACCACATGATTCAGCGCGCGTCGACCGGACGCGCGCTGCGGCTGCGCACCACGCCAATGACCATCGGCACCAGTGACAGCAGGATGATTGCCAGTACCAGAAAGGTCAGGTTGTGCTTGATGAATGGCACGTTGCCGAAGAAGAAGCCCAGTGTCACCAGGCTGCCGACCCACAGCACCGAGCCCAGCACGCTGAAGCCCACGAAGCGCGGATAGGACATTCTGCCGACGCCCGCGACGAAGGGCGCGAAGGTGCGGATAATCGGCAGGAAGCGCGCCAGCGTGACGGTCTTGCCGCCGTGGCGTGCGTAGAAATTCTGGGTGCGCAGCAGGTAGTCGCGGCGGAAGATTCGCGATGACGAATTGCTGAACAGTTTTTCGCCGACCGTGCGGCCAATCACGTAGTTGGTGCTGTCGCCCAGAATCGCTGCGAGCATCAGCAACCCGGCCAGCAGGACCGGGTCCATGCCGCCGCCAGCAGCCACGGCGCCAGCGATGAACAGCAGCGAGTCGCCCGGCAGGAAGGGCATGATCACCAGTCCGGTCTCGCAGAAAATCACCAGAAACAGAATCGCATAGACCCATGTACCGTAGTTGGTCACCAACAGGTCAAGGTAAACGTCGAGATGCAGAATAAGGTCGAGCGGGTTGAATTCCATTAAGGCACCTGAGGCGAGAACCCTGTCCGGGGTCGCATGCGGAAGAAACGACTGCGCGGCATTATAGAAGCAGAATGCGCAGAAGGGGTTTTGGAATAAACGGCGGGGTTGAACGGGAGGGAGCAGTACAGCCTTGAGGAGGGAAGAGCAGGCCGCAATGTTCATCCGGGCTTATGCCGCAAGCCGGGAGGGTTACGCGAATCTGCCCGGCGGCTGTGAACGGCATAAGCCAGTGTGGCGCCTAGTGTGGCGCGGCAGGGCCGTCGAGCAGGAAGTTGCCGATGGGTTTGTCTGAATGATCGTCAGTGCCGCCTGATTCCAGAGTCTGCAGTTCGGCTTCGTCTTTCAGGTTGACCCCGGAAATCTGCCGCCTGCAGGCCTCGCGCATCAGGTACAGCAGCCGATGAGCGGCCATGCCGTAGCTCAAGCCTTCCAGGCGAACATTGGAAATACAGTTGCGGTGCGCATCGTTCAGCCCGACCTTCGGCGCGTAGGTGAAGTACAGGCCCAGGCTGTCGGGGGAGCTTAGACCGGGGCGCTCGCCGATCAGAATGACCACCATCTTCGCACCGAGCAGTTCACCGACCTCATCGGCCACGGCGACGCGGCCCTGCTCGACCATGATCACTGGCGACAGCGACCAGCCTTCGGCGCTGGCCTGTTCTTCCAGGCGAATGAGGAAAGGCACCGCATGCCGATGCACCGCCAGGGCGGACAGACCGTCGGCGACCACTACCGCCAGATCGAGACCGCCCGGATGAGCTTCGGCGTAGTCGCGCAACGTCTGCGCTGATTCGTCATTAAGGCGACGGCCCAGGTCCGGGCGCTGCAGGTAGCTGTCCCGGTCGGCGGCGGCGCTGTGCAGCAGCAGGGTTTCACGACTCTTTTCCGTCAGTTGTGCGCTGATCGCGGCATGGTCGAAAGCCAGATGCACCGCGTCGCGTGCCTGCGCATGGGCGGCTTGAAAGTCCAGCTGCGCAGAGGTCGGCAGGCTGGTGCCGGTACGCCCCAGCGCAATACGCGCAGGGGTCAGGCGGCGCAGTTCCAGCCATGGATTGGCGGGGGCGGCGCTGTCTTGTAGTTCGTTCATCGGCTCGTCACTCATGCTAGATGCGCCAGCGCCTGACGGAAGGCTGGCGGCAGGCTGTCGCCGAAGCGCACACGGCCGTCGGCCTGGGTGAAGATGCCCATTTTTTCCAGCCAGGCTTCGTATTCCGGCGCAGGACGCAGGCCCAGGCTTTGCCTGGCGTACAGCGCGTCGTGGAACGAGGTGGTCTGGTAGTTGAGCATGATGTCGTCGGAGCCGGGGATGCCCATGATGAAGTTGATCCCCGCGACGCCCAGCAGGGTCAGCAGGGTGTCCATGTCGTCCTGATCGGCCTCTGCGTGGTTGGTGTAGCAGATGTCACAGCCCATCGGCACGCCCAGCAGCTTGCCGCAGAAGTGATCCTCCAGACCGGCGCGGATGATCTGTTTGCCGTTGTACAGGTACTCGGGGCCGATGAAACCGACCACGGTGTTGACCAGAAACGGGTTGAAATGCCGGGCGACGGCGTAGGCGCGGGTCTCGCAGGTCTGCTGGTCGACGCCATGATGCGCGTTGGCCGACAGCGCGCTGCCTTGTCCGGTCTCGAAATACATCAGGTTTTGCCCGAGGGTGCCGCGGTTCAGGCTCAGGCCCGCTTCATAGCCTTCCTGCAACAGCTTGAGGCTGATGCCGAAGCTGGCGTTGGCGGCCTCAGTGCCGGTGATCGACTGAAACACCAGATCGACCGGCACGCCACGGTTGATCACTTCAATGGAGGTGGTGACGTGGGTCAGTACGCAGGACTGGGTCGGTATTTCATAGCGCTGGACGATGGCGTCGAGCATTTCCAGCAGGGCGACGATGGACGAGGTGCTGTCGGTGGCCGGGTTGATGCCGATCATGGCATCGCCATTGCCGTACAGCAGACCATCGAGCACGCTGGCGGCAATGCCGGACGGGTCGTCGGTCGGGTGATTGGGTTGCAGGCGTGTCGACAGCCGGCCGCGCAGGCCCATGGTGTTACGGAAGCGCGTGACCACGCGGATTTTCTGCGCCACCAGCACCAGATCCTGCACGCGCATGATCTTTGAAACGGCTGCGGCCATTTCCGGGGTCAGACCTGGGGCCAGCGCGCGGAGACTGGTTTCGTCGGCCTTGTCGCTGAGCAGCCAGTCGCGAAAGCCGCCGACTGTCAGATGACTGACCGGGGCGAACGCCAGTTTGTCGTGGGTATCAATGATCAGCCGGGTGACTTCGTCCTGTTCATAGGGAATCAGGGCTTCTTCAAGAAAGTGCTTGAGCGGAATATTCGCCAGCGCCATTTGCGCGGCGACCCGTTCGCCGTCGTTCTGCGCAGCGACTTCGGCCAGGTAATCACCGGAGCGCGCAGGACTGGCCTTGGCCATGACTTCTTTGAGGCTGTCGAAGCGGTACGTCTGCGCACCGACAGAATGGGAAAAGCTCGCCATACAGATTCTCCATGACGTCGCGCTGTTCGCGTCGGACGTAGTCTTTCGGTCGAACCGGTGACGTCCCGGTTCAAACGACTATGGGAAGCAACGTAAGCAATTAATACTCCATCCCGACCGGGAGTGCGAGTTTGCAGGCGTAAGCGGATTAGTCCAGGGCAGGATACATCACGCCGCAGCGTTAAGCCGGGGCGTGATGCACAGGGTTGGTGCGTGATGTGTTTCTTGTTACCGCGCAATAGGGCTCGGTGCTATACACAAGTCCGCTTTTGATTCTGGCCGAAGGCCGTGGGAGCGAACTTGTTCGCGAAAGGGCCAGTACATTCTCCGGGAAGGTATCGTCTGAACTACTGTCTTCGCGGACAAGCGAAGCGTCGCCCGGTCCGCTCCTACAGGGGGCGTGTTCCAACCTGAGCAGCGGACCTAAATACCTAGAAGAAACCCAGCGGGTTGGTGTCGTAGCTCACCAGCAGGTTTTTGGTCTGCTGATAATGCTCAAGCGCGATTTTATGGGTTTCGCGGCCGACGCCGGATTTCTTGTAGCCACCGAACGCGGCGTGTGCCGGGTACAGGTGGTAGCAGTTGGTCCACACGCGTCCGGCCTTGATCGCCCGGCCCACGCGGTAGGCGCGGTTGATGTCGCGGGTCCACAGGCCTGCGCCCAGGCCGAACTCGGTATCGTTGGCGATGGCCACGGCTTCGGCTTCGTCCTTGAAGGTCGTGACGCTGACCACCGGACCGAAGATCTCCTCCTGGAACACGCGCATCTTGTTGTTGCCTTTGAGCAGCGTCGGCTGGATGTAGTAGCCGGTGGACAGGCTGCCCTCCAGCTTCTCCACTTTGCCGCCGGTCAACAGTTCGGCGCCTTCGCCCTTGGCGATGTCCAGGTACGAAAGAATCTTGTCGAACTGTTGCTCGGATGCCTGGGCGCCGACCATGGTATCGGTGTCCAGCGGGTCGCCGCGTTTGATCTTCTCGACCTTGCGCAGCACCGCTTCCATGAACTGTGGATAGATCGACTCCTGCACCAGCGCGCGGGACGGGCAGGTGCAGACTTCGCCCTGATTGAAGAACGCCAGGACCAGGCCTTCAGCGGCCTTGTCGATGAACTCCGGCTCGGCACTCATGATGTCTTCGAAGAAGATGTTCGGCGACTTGCCGCCCAGTTCCACGGTGGACGGGATGATGTTGTCCGCCGCCAGTTTCATGATGTGCGAGCCGACCGGTGTCGAGCCGGTGAAGGCGATTTTGGCGATGCGTTTGCTGCTGGCCAGCGCTTCACCCGCCTCGCGGCCATAACCCTGCACGATGTTCAGCACGCCGGGAGGCAGCAGGTCGCCGATCAGTTCGATCAGCACGCTGATGCCCAGCGGCGTCTGCTCGGCAGGTTTGAGCACGATGCAATTACCGGCCGCCAGCGCAGGGGCGAGTTTCCAGGCCGCCATCAGGAGCGGGAAGTTCCACGGGATGATCTGCCCGACCACGCCCAGCGGCTCATGAATGTGATAGGCCACGGTATTGCCGTCGATTTCGGCGGCGCTGCCTTCCTGCGCGCGCAGCACGCCGGCGAAGTAGCGGAAATGGTCGGCGGCCAGCGGGATATCGGCGTTGAGGGTTTCGCGGATCGCTTTGCCGTTGTCCCAGGTTTCGGTGATGGCCAGGACTTCCAGATTGGCTTCGATGCGATCGGCAATCTTCAGCAGCACCAGCGAGCGGGCCTGTACCGAGGTCGAGCCCCAGGCTGCAGCGGCGGCGTGCGCAGCGTCGAGTGCCTTGTCGATGTCTTCGGCGGTGGAGCGCGGAAATTCTGCGATGGCCTTGCCGGTGACCGGCGAGGTGTTGGTGAAGTACTGGCCTTTGACCGGCGCGACGAACTCGCCGCCGATGTAGTTACCGTAGCGTTCCTTGAAGTTGACGATGGCGCCTTCGGTACCGGGATGAGCGTAACGCATGGTATGTCTCCTGGTTCTTGTTGTGAGGGAGTCTGTGTCGATTCTGCTTTCGGGTATCTGGCAACGAGCGTTCAAGAATAGGCCATTTGCATTCGGCCGTGGCTAGGACTTTAGGCTTATCTGCCGGGCATTGAAATGGGCCGTGCGCGCAAGACGACGGACAAACTCAGGGTGCCATTTCACCGTCCCTACGTTAACCTGCGCAGATGTTCTGAGAGGTTGGTCATGCATATTCATATCCTTGGTATCTGCGGCACGTTCATGGGGTCTCTGGCGGTGCTCGCCAAAGAGTTAGGGCACCGGGTCACGGGCTCCGACGCCAACGTCTACCCACCGATGAGCACCCAGTTGCAGGCGCAGGGCATCGAGCTGACCCAAGGCTATGATCCCGTGCAACTGATCCCCGCGCCGGACCTGGTAGTGGTCGGCAACGCGCTGTCGCGTGGCAACCCGGCGGTTGAATATGTGCTCAACACAGGTTTGCCGTATGTGTCTGGCCCGCAGTGGCTGGCGGACCATGTGCTGCAAGGCCGCTGGGTACTGGCCGTGGCCGGCACGCACGGCAAGACCACCACCAGCAGCATGCTGGCCTGGGTGCTGGAACACGCGGGCATGAGCCCCGGCTTCCTGATCGGTGGCATCCCGCAGAACTTCGCCGTGTCGGCACGTCTGGGCGAGACCCCGTTCTTTGTGGTCGAGGCCGATGAATACGACAGCGCGTTCTTCGACAAACGCTCCAAGTTCGTCCACTACCGTCCGCGGACAGCGATTCTCAACAATCTTGAGTTCGATCATGCCGACATCTTCCCCGACCTGCCGGCCATCGAACGTCAGTTTCACCATCTGGTGCGTACCATTCCGAGCGAAGGCCTGGTGATCCATCCGACGACCGAGCCGGCGTTGTCGCGGGTCATCGAGATGGGCTGCTGGACGCCGGTACAGACCACGGGCCAGAACGGTCAGTGGCAGGCACGGCTGTTGAGCGAAGACGGCTCGCGCTTTGAAGTGCTGTTCGAAGGCGAACTTCAGGGCGCCGTCGACTGGGACATGACCGGTCAGCACAACGTGGCCAACGCCCTGGCGACACTGGCAGCCGCTCGCCATGTGGGCGTCGTGCCGTTGCTGGGGGTGCAGGCGCTCAGTGCGTTCAAGAGCGTCAAGCGGCGCATGGAAAAGGTCGCCGACGTGCGCGGCATCACTATTTATGATGACTTCGCCCATCACCCCACGGCTATCGCCACCACACTGGACGGCCTGCGCAAGAAGGTCGGTGATGCGTCGATCATTGCGGTCATCGAGCCGCGCTCCAACTCGATGAAGCTTGGCGCGCATCGCGACGGCCTGCGGGAAAGCGTGGGTCAGGCGGATCAGGTGGTCTGGTACGCTCCGCCCAATCTGGGCTGGGACCTGGCGGCAACAGTCGCGGGAGGCACTGTGCCTGCGTTGGTCTGTGATTCCCTTGAGGCAATCATCGCCCAGGTCAAAAGCCAGGCGCAGCCCGGCACGCACATCGTGATCATGAGCAACGGCGGCTTTGGCGGCTTACATGGCAAACTGGCCGAGGCGTTGCAATGAGCGGCCCGGAGCGCGTTACGGTTGCCATGACCGGCGCTTCCGGCGCGCCATATGGCCTGCGCCTGCTGGATTGTCTGGTGCGTGAGGATCGGGAAGTGCACTTCCTGATCTCCAAGGCGGCGCAACTGGTGATGGCCACCGAGACCGACGTACGCCTGCCGCCCAAGGCGATGATGATGCAGGCGTTTCTGACGGAGTACACCGGTGCGTCTGCCGGGCAGATTCGTGTCTATGGGCGCGATGACTGGATGTCGCCAGTGGCCTCCGGCTCGGGTGCGCCGAGCGCGATGGTGGTGGTGCCGTGTTCCACCGGTTCGCTGTCGGCGATTGCCACCGGGGCCTGCAACAATCTGATCGAGCGCGCCGCTGACGTGACGCTGAAGGAGCGGCGCCAATTGATTCTGGTGCCGCGCGAAGCGCCGTATTCCAGCATTCATCTGGAACACATGCTCAAGCTGTCGAACATGGGTGCAGTGATTTTGCCGGCGTCTCCCGGCTTTTATCACCAGCCGCAGACCATCGACGACCTGGTGGACTTTGTCGTCGCGCGGATCCTCAATCTGCTGAACATCCCTCAGGACATGTTGCCGCGCTGGGGCGAGCACCATATTGGCGGCGATGAATAAGCTGCTGATGGTAGCGCTTGCGCTGGCGCTGACCGGCTGCGCGACGGCACGCACGCTCAATGCGGCCAAACCTGGCGCGCCGGTGGTGTATGCCGGTACGCGCTTGAATATGTATGCGCTGCAGGGTGGTTGCTGTGCCGCCGACCGATTCGGTGCACAAGCTCCCAGCTACCCTGGCCTTGACCTGCCGGGCAGTGCGCTGCTCGACACCCTGCTGCTGCCACTGTCATTGCTGACGGCCGCGGGACTGGGGGTTCAGGCTACGGGCGGGCTTTAATGTGACGCAGATCATTCCCACGCGGAGCTGATCGTTATATACAAATCTGCTTTTGATTCTGGCCGCAGGCCGTAGGAGCGAACCGGGCGACGCTTCGCTTGTTCGCGAAAGGGGCGGTATGATCGCCGAAAATGTACCGTCTGAAACATCGCATTCGCGAACAAGTTCGCTCCTACGGCCTCCGGCCAGAATCAAAATCGGACTTGTGTTTAAAGATGAGCGCGGAGCGTGGGGACGATCATCGCTGAGCCTCGGCGAACCTACTTGCCCAGCTTGCGCAGCTCATCCGATTCGACGATCCGTTCGCCGTTCTGCTCTTCCAGCGCCAGCCGCCACAGGGCGCGGGCCAGGTGGCAGGCTTCGATGGCGCCGTATTTGCCGGGGATCAGTTTGGCGATAGGTGCCGCCAGTTGCTCGACCCAACGGGTTTCAGGACGGCTGCCCACCAGCAGGGAAGGGCGGGCGATGGTCAGTTGCGGCCAGCCCTGGGCACGAAGCGCCTGTTCCATTTCGCCTTTGACGCGGTTGTAGAAGGTGCTGGACTGCGGATCTGCGCCGACTGCGCTGATCACCAGCAAATGGCGAGCGCCGAGCTCGCGGGCGCGGCTGGCGAACGCTGTGACCATGTCCAGATCGACCGCCTTGAAGGCGTCCTGCGAGCCCGCCTGTTTGATCGTGGTGCCCAGGCAGCAGAATGCGATGTCCACCCGGCCAGACAGCGTTGGCAGCAGCGTCGCCAGCTCGCCGACCGGATTTTCCAGGTGCGAGTGTTCGGCCAGCGGCTTGCGCGTCGGTGCCAGCACGCGGGTGACGGTCGGCTCGCTGAGCAGCCGGTCCAGCAAATGCTCGCCTGTAAGGCCCGTGGCTCCTGCGAGCAGGATGTGTTGCGGCGTCAGGTACATATCGTTCTCCTTGATACTGCTAAGCCTAGCGGCTAGTCGAAGTCTTCGCTTCCGTGCGGTTCAACGCCGTGCTCAACGCGCGTTCGGCCTGGCTCTTGCGCAACTGCTGCCAGCGCGCCAGGACTCCTTTGGGTGCCCATATCTGCGGTTCGGAGGCCTCGAAGTTGTCTTCGGTCTCACGTTGCGCAACATAGGCCTTCGCTTCGTTGAAAGCGTGTTGCAGGTCATCGGTTTCGACCAATGCCCTGGCAAATAGTGCATCGCCAAAATAAGTGAAGTCGGCCTCTTCCGAGCAGCCGAACGAGACGCGGTCGGCGCGCGAGGCGGTCATGATCAGCGTGCGTTCATCTTTCAGGTCGGGAATGAAGCCGCCGGAATAACAGGCTGAAATCACCACAACCTTGTCACGGTTCTTCAGTGGCGCGAGGGCCGCGGCCAATGCGTCGGCGGGCAGGTCTGCCAGCGACAGGCGCGGCTGGTCGAGCACCAGTTCATGATCCTGAGTGCCGTGGCTGGTCAGGTAAATGAACACCAGGTCTTCCGGGCCGGTGCGCTGGGCGAGTGTCTGCACTGCGCGGGTGATGGTTTCACGCGTCGCCATCGGCCGGTCATCCATGTGATCGCGATGATTGACCAGGCTGACTTGCCCGACGGCACCGAAGCGCGACTTGAGCAGATTGCTCACGTAGTCCGCTTCGCGCATGAACACGCTCTGCTTGCCGTCGCCACCCACGACCAGCGTGTACAGCTCGGTGGCCGGTGTCGACGCCGGCACTCCTGCCAGTGCCTTGTCCAGCAGCGAACCCTGGACCAGCAGCCCGGCTTCGAGTGGGTCCGGGAGCAATTTGCCTTTGGCATCACGGATTCGCTCGCCGTTGGCCCAGATGCCGCGCTGCTCCTTGCCATCCGGAGAAATCAGCACGCCGTCGCCCTGGTAGGTGTCATCGGCGAACTGGCCGATGTAGCGGCTGCCATCGGCCAACAGCAACTGGCCCTGACCCATGAAGCGCCAGTTGTCGAAATCACCCTGATAGCGGCTGCCGTCAGAACCGATCAACTCGCCTTTGCCGGTCAGCGCGCCTTCCTTGAACTCACCGCTCCAGACGTCACCGTCGCTGTTTTCATAGCGCCCCTTGCCGTCCAGCTGGCCGTTGCGGAAATTGCCGACGTATTGATCGCCTTCAGCACTGGTGAAGCTGCCGGTGCCCTGCAATTGACCGTCGATGAAGTTGCCACTGTACTGGTTGCCGCTGGCGTCACTGCGCGACCCCTCGCCGTTGGCCTTGCCATTGGCGAACATGCCTTGATGCTGGCTGCCGTCTTCCAGTTCCAGGCGACCGGGGCCGTCGTATACACCGGCCTTGAACTGGCCACGATAAAGCACGCCCTTGTCTTTCTGGGTGCCTTCGCCGTCACGCATGCCAAGTTTGAAGCTGCCGACATAACTCGCGCCAGCGCGGGTGGTCAGTCGGCCCTGGCCATTGAACAGACCTTGCTCGAAGCCGCCCTTGTAGACGTCGCCATTGCTGGCGTGCCATTCGCCCTGACCCTGCCGCAGGCCGTTTTCGAACTGACCTGCGAACCAGCTGCCGTTGGGGTAATCGATGCGGCCCTGGCCCTGCAGGACGCCGTTGACCAGATCGCCCCGGTAGCGTCCGCCGTCGGGCAGGCGACCGTCGGGTGGCAAAATTGATTCGCCATCACCGCAGCCTGCGATCAAGAGTGTCAAAGCCAATGGAGCGAGCGCGCGCATGTGAGATCCCGGAAGAATGATTCAGGGGCGAGCCCGGCTCCGCTTGAGCAGATGTTAGGGGGCACGACCGCAGGGGAGTATGCCGCAGCGAGTCAACGGGATGAAACAGTCTGTTACGACTGTTTCATGTTTTAAACGCTTTATACGAAACACAACGTTAAAGGTTCGGCCACAAAAGCGGGTTTTTCCTGACCTTCGATCTCCAGCGTGGCCGTTGCCTTGAGCAACCACTGGCCGGGTTTTTTCTCGCTCACGTCGGTCAGCTGGACCTTGAGACGCACCCGCGAGTTGACCGTCACCGGTTGAACGAAGCGCACACTGTCCATCCCGTAATTGACCGCCATCTTCAAGCCTTCGGGCAGTACCATGATGCCCTCCATGAGCTTGGGAATCAGCGACAACGACAGGAAGCCATGTGCGATGGTCGCGCCGAACGGCGTCTGCGCCGCTTTGACCGGGTCGACATGGATGAACTGGAAATCCCCTGTGGCGTCGGCGAACAGGTTGATACGCTGCTGGTCGATAGTCAGCCAGTCTGAATAGCCTGCGTCCTTGCCGATGTACTGCCTGAGTTCTGTGACGGGTACGGAAGGCATACTGCTCTCCTTGTCTGATGAGGGTGTACTGAACGGCCACTGCCCGCAGCAGCCAATGCGTGCAGGCGAATCACCAGATCAGCAGAGGGGAGCTGGCCGGTCAAGCAACTGCAGCAATGCGAATACCCACTCATGACCTCTGGCGCAGCGTGTTTATAATGACGCCGATCGTTCGCCGGGTTCGTTTATCTGCTGGAGTCTTCATGCTGTTAAGGGGTTTGACATGGCTGGTGCTGTTCCAACTGCTGGGGACCGCGCTCAACCACCTGTTTCTGTCGATTTTGCCAGGGCCGATCATCGGCCTTGTGCTGCTTATGGCGTATTTGATGTGGCGCGGTGAAGTCAGCGAGCCGATCAGCATGGCGGCCAGCAGTCTGCTGCGCTATCTGCCGTTGCTGCTGGTGCCGCCTGCGGTCGGGGTGATGGTGTACGCGTCGGCCATTGCCGAAGACTTCTGGGCGATCTTTGGCACCCTGACCCTGTCGCTGATGATTTCCGTGGTCTTTGTCGGCTGGCTGATGCAGTCATTGATCAAGCGTCAGGCCCAGCGCCGGGAGTTGCCATGAGTCTTGACTGGCACGGTGCATGGCTGTCGGTGATTCATCACCCGCTTTTCGGCATCGCGATCACCCTGAGTGCCTACCAATTGGCGATGGCCGCCTATGAAAGAACCCGCTGGCTGTTTCTGCAGCCTGTGCTGGTCTCGATGGTGGTGGTGATCGGGATCGTGCTGTTCTGCGACCTTGAATACACCGAGTACCGCAAAAGCACCGAGATTCTGGGCACGCTGCTGGGGCCTGCAACCGTTGCGCTGGCGGTCCCGCTCTATTTGAATATGCGACGGATCCGCCAGTTGTTCTGGCCGGTCTTGACTACGCTGGTAATCGGCGGGGTGTTTGCCACCGGTTTGTGCGTGGGGTTCGGGGTGCTGTTCGGTGCCGACCACATGATTCTGATGACCATGGCGCCCAAATCAGTGACATCGCCCATCGCCATGCTGGTCGCCGAGCAGATCGGCGGGGTTGCCGCCCTGGCGGCTGTTTTTGTGTTGATTACTGGCGTATTCGGTGCCATTTTCGGCCCCGGTCTGCTGTCACTGATCGGGGTGGACAATCCTGCTGCCCGAGGCATGGCGCTGGGGCTTACCGCGCATGCGGTAGGCACATCCGTGGCATTGCAGGAGGGGGAAGAAACGGGGGCTTTTGCTGCGTTGGCAATGAGTCTGATGGGCGTTGCGACGGCGTTGTTCCTGCCGCTGGCAATGTCGCTGGCCATTTAAAAGGAGGCTTTTCTATGACGCTGCCATTGTTTCCGCTGAATGCTGTGCTGTTTCCAGGGTGCGTGCTTGATCTGCAGCTGTTTGAAGCCCGTTACCTGGACATGATCGGCCGCTGCATGAAGCAGGGGGAAGGGTTCGGTGTGGTGTGTATCACCGAGGGAAGTGAAGTTGGCTCCGCGCCGGACGGCCATTCGTTGATCGGCTGCGAAGCGCTGGTCATGGATTTTCAGCAGCAGGAGAACGGCTTGCTGGGCATTCGTGTGGTCGGGGGGCGTCGCTTCCGGGTTGTCGCCACTGAGGTTCAGCGCGATCAACTGCTGGTGGCCGAGGTCGAGTGGCTTGAAGAGCCCGTGGAGCGCCCGCTGCAGGAGGAAGACGCCGACCTTGTGGCCCTGCTCGAAGCGCTGGCCGAGCATCCAATGGTGGCTTCCTTGAACATGGGTGTGTCTGCCGGTGGGCAATACGCCTTGTCCAACCAGCTTGCCTATCTGCTGCCGTTCACCGAAAAAGACAAAGTGGAACTGCTGGAAATCGACGACCCCGAAGAGCGTCTCGACGCGATTCAGGAATTGCTCGATGAAATGCAGGGCGATCTGCAGGCCTGAGCCCGGATCGCGCTGTTCATTGCGCAGGGTAGCAGAGCGTCTGGAACGCCATGCCGACGCAGAGCATCGGCACGTCTGTCGCGGTTAGCTCGGTGGATACTGCTCCAGAATTTTCGCCACCGTGGTGCGCATGGCCTGATCGCGTTCGGACGGGCTGCCGGCGTTGTCATTGAGGATGCGCTCGGTGCTGCCACGCCAGACCAGCTTGCCGTCCTTGCCGTCGAACATATCGATCTGCACGGTGCCGACCTTGTAGTCGACGCTGCGGGTTTCGGTGTTCATCGGCCCGTTCCAGTAGCCATAACCGCCCCAGGGGCTCCAGCCCCCGCCATAGTTGGTGCTGACCGTCTGCTGACGGTTTTCGACGATCAGCCAGGCCTGCACTTTCAAATCCGGCCGGGCGCCGGCTGCGGCCATGCGTAATCCACGCTGGTCCAGTTGCTCGCCGATCGACTGGCGAAGGCGCTGCTCGGTCAGGTCGCTCTTGAGCCGTGGATCATTGGCGGGCTGATACTGAACGGCGGGCTCTTTCCAGCTCCAGCTGCGATAGCCGCCGAAATCCCGCTGGGCATCGAAGTCGCGATTGATCGAGTTGCTCTGACAGGCCGTCAGCAACACGGCACAGGTCAGCAGAACGATACGGCGAAACATGGCAGTTCTCCGAAAGGGTTACGAAGGCGGGTAGGCCGCCAGAGCCTGTTGCACGGCCTGCCGCAATGCACTGCTGCGGTCGGCCAGATTGTTGCTGGCGCGCGCATCGGCACTGGCGCTCCATACCGGCTGGCCACTGCGCGCGTCAATCAGGTTGATCTGCACCACCATGACCTTTTCCTGATAGGTGCGCACCACCGGCACACTGGCGTAGCCGCCATAACCGGGCCGGTAGCCATCGTAGCGGCCATAGCCCATGCCGCCCCCGTAGTAGGGATCGTAATCTTCACGCACCTGGCGCAGCCGGGTTTCCTGCCGGGTCGTGGCAGCGACGTACAGGTCTGCCGGTTGATTGCCGCGAGCCGGTCGCAAGCCACGCTGGTCCAGGCCGTTGCTCACGGCTTCGACCACCTGCGCCGAATCCACCCATGCGGTACCGGGCGGCAGCTGACCGTTGAGCCAGCCCCAGGAGCGATAACGCCCATAGTCACGCGGGGGCGCAGGGTAGGCGCTCATGTCCAGCGTTCTTGCCGCCTGCGCGGGGGCGGGAGGCATGGGCAGAGAGCTGGCGACATACGGATTGTCGCTCTGGCAGGCGCTGATCCCGAGCAGAGCGGTTCCCAGCAGCACGGCAAACAAGGCAGAACGGTGTTTCATGGTGGGCTCCGCAGTGATGTCAGACCGGACGGCACATCCAGTGAAGGTATCGACCCAGCCCGGCAAAGGCTGGATGACGCCGATGCGCCAGTTCCATTTCCAGCAGATCCGTCAGCTCGGCCCGAGCCTGGAATTCAACCGGCATGTAATCGTGAAATACCCGCACCCCGCTACGCGTTTCGACTTGCCACAGGCCTTCAAGTTGCGCCGCCAGTTCCCGGGGGTCGAGCGGTTGCTGGGGCGTCAGGCTCTGTTTTTCTCCGGCCATGTCATTTTTGCGCATCTTGCGGAAATGGCCCTTCAACAGGTTGCGATAGACCAAGGCATCGCGGTTGTAAAACGCCAGCGACAGCCAGCCATCGTCCTTGGTCAGCCGGCGCAGCACCGGGAGGATGCTGTGCGGCTCGGCCAGCCATTCCAGCACGGCGTGGCACAGCACCAGATCATAAGTGTCGCTCAGTAACTCGGGCAGCGCCTGCCACGGGGCCTGAATGAAGGTTGCCGTCTGTCCGGCGTCGGCGAAGCGCTGACGTGCGCCTTCGAGCATCGGCTCGGCGGGTTCGGCCAGGGTCACCTGATGACCCTGTTCGGCCAGCCATAACGACATGTGGCCCAGCCCGGCGCCGATATCCAGTACACGAAGCGGTCGCTCGGGCAGGTTCTCGGTCAGGTCGGCCTGCAGTACTGCCAGACGAATGGCACCCTTGGCACCGCCATAGATCTTTTCTGCAAAACGGGTCGCCAGCTGGTCGAAATGCCGATCACTCACTTGGCAAATCTCCGCTCGCTGTCAGCCAGCTTGTTACGCACCACCGCGTCCATGTCCAGGCCCAGTTCGCTGCACAGCAGCAACAGGTAGAGGACAATGTCGCCGACTTCCTGGCCGGCGTGCTCCAACTGGTCGGCAGGCAGCTCGCGGGACTGGTCTTCGCGCAGCCACTGGAATATTTCCACCAGCTCGGCCATCTCCACACTGGCAGCCATGGCCAGGTTTTTCGGGCTGTGAAATTGTTTCCAGTCATTCTGGTCGCGGATGCGGTGCAGGCGTTGGGTCAACTCGTCGAGGTTCATCATGCTCTCCTGAAGACGCATAGCTTCAGGGGGAACGGGTCGCCAGGCAAGTGGGCGTTGAGGTTTGTTCAGCCGTTGATGGGAGCAGGGCTCCCGTCAGAGGTGTTCATCCGGCTGTGCGTCACTCGCTGACAGGCTGCCAGCTACCGACCATATGCACGATGCCTTCCTGGCCTTCGACACGGAACTGGCCCTGCGAGCCGGCGGCACTGGCCGACAGCGTCACGTCGGCAGGCAGGCGTACAGGCTTCTGGAACTGCACGCTGATCTCGACATTCGAGGCCGGCAAGTGCTCGCCCAGCGCCGCGAGCGCACGGGCCTTGAGCCACATGCCGTGGGCAATGGCGCGAGGGAAACCGAACAGCCTGGCGCTGGGGGCGCTGAGGTGAATCGGGTTGTAGTCGCCCGACACCTTGGCGTACTCGCGGCCTATCTGTGCCGTCGCCCGCCAGTGTTGCAGTTCGCTGAGCGGTAGCGGCTCGGCTTCCGGATAGCTCACCGGGCTGTCTTCCAGATGCACGGCGGTGCACAGCAGGGTGCTTTCTTCTTCCCACAACAGCCCCATGCCGTCTTCGGCTTGGGTGACCAGGGTGAACGTCGCCCCCTTGGCATGCGGGCGCAGATCGGTAGCCTGAACGCTGATGTACAACTGGCTCACACCGCCCAGTGGGCGATGCGTGCGGGTGCGATTGGCGAGGTGAATCAGCCCCAGCAGAGGAAACGGAAAGTCCTCGGAGGTCATCAATTGCATTTGCAGCGGAAATGCCAGCACGTGCGGGTAGGTTGGAGGCAGCAGGCTGCTCTCTTCGAATCCGCACACTTTGCGGTACGCTTCAAGCTTGTCGGTATCGACCGCAATCCAGCTGCGCAAGCCCAGATCGGGTAGCTGCATCCCGGTGACCTTGCGCCTGAGCGCTGCCTGGATGAACAGGTTGGACAGGGGCTGCAGGGAATTGAGGTAGCGCCAGTGAGCCGTCATCATCCATCTCCTTGAATTCGATGCGGGTGCTTAAGCCCCGATCACGTTTTGACCACATACACGTAGAACCTGACCGCTCACCGCGCCGCTGCCCGGCTGGCTGAACCACGCCACCGCTTCGGCAACGTCCTGTGGCGAGCCGCCCTGACCCAGCGAACTCATGCGCCGCCCGGCTTCACGCAGGGTGAACGGCATGTGCGCGGTCATTTTCGTTTCGATGAAGCCCGGCGCGACGGCGTTGATGCTGATGCCGCGTGACTTGAGCCCGGGGGCCATGGCCCGTGCAAAACCGATCAGACCTGCCTTGCTGGTGGTGTAGTTGGTTTGCCCGCGGTTACCGGCGATACCGCTGATCGAGGCCATGAGCACGATCCGCGCGTTATCCTTCAAGGCTCCCGCGTCGAGCAGTACTTGAGTCAGCACTTGCGGCGCACTGAGGTTGACCGCCAGTACCGAGTCCCAGAAATCTTCCGGCATGTTGACCAGCGTCTTGTCGCGCGTGATGCCGGCGTTGTGCACCAGTATGTCGACGCCGTCGGGCAGGTGTTCGAGCAACTGCGCCGGGGCATCCGCCGCGCAGATATCCAGCGCCAGGGCCTGACCGCCAAGCCGTGAGGCGAGTGCTTCCAGCTCGTTCCTGGTTTGCGGCACATCCAGCAGGATGACCTGCGCGCCGTCACGGGTCAGGGTCTCGGCGATTGATGCGCCGATGCCGCGTGCCGCGCCCGTCACCACTGCCTTGCGCCCGGCCAGCGGGCGGGTCCAGTCCTGCACCTTGCTCGGGCAGGCACTGAGGTGGACGAACTGGCCGGAGATGAACGCAGCCTTGGGCGTGAGGAAGAAGCGCAGGGCGCCCTCCAGTTGATCCTGCGCGTCGTCATCCACCTGCAGCAACTTGACCGTTGCGCCATTGCGCACTTCCTTGGCCAGCGAGCGGCTGAAGCCTTCGATGGCCTGTTGAGTGCTGGCCGCCAGCGGATCAGTGAGTGTCTCGGGTGCCTTGCCGAGAATGACCACATGCGCGCAGTGATCGAGATTGCGCAGCAGCGGCTGAAAGAAGTCCCGCAACTGCCTGAGCTGATCGGTGCGCAGGATCTGGCTGGCGTCGAAAACCACTGCCTTAAGGCGCGGACCCTGGTTGGACACCCACGTCGTGGCACCGGGCATGTCGCTGCCGAAACTGTAAAGCGAGTCGGTCAGGCGGCTGGCGAACTGGCGGACCTGATCCCCCAGCGGTCCTGCGCTGATCAGCAAGGTCCCTTCGACGGGGCGCAGACGTCCGGCCTGCCAGCGCTCCAGGTGAGTGGGGGCGGGCAGACCGACGGCCTTCACCAGGCGCCGACCCATGTCGGAGTTGGCGAAATCAATATAGCGATCTGACGGCATGGAACACTCTCCTGAAGTCGGGGTTCAAAGGAATGGACCACGGTGGCATGACGTTTGTTCTTGCGATCGACACGGCTCATTCATTCGCTTGAAGAAAGGGAGTTTTCCATGACGCATCCTCGTCGGGTCGCCATCGTCGGCGGTAACCGCATTCCGTTCGCGCGCTCCAATGGCCCTTATGCCAAGGCCAGCAATCAGGACATGCTCACGGCTGCTCTGGAAGGGCTGATCGAGCGCTTCAATCTGCACGGGCTGCGCATGGGCGAGGTGGTGACGGGCGCGGTGCTCAAGCACTCCAGAGACTTCAACCTGACCCGCGAATGCGTGCTCGGCTCGCGGCTCTCGGCACAGACCCCGGCCTACGACATTCAGCAAGCGTGCGGTACGGGGCTGGAAGCGGCGTTGCTGGTGGCCAACAAGATCGCTCTGGGGCAGATCGAGTGCGGCATTGCCGGCGGCGTGGACACCACGTCCGATGCGCCGATCGGCGTCAACGAGGGGCTGCGCAAGATCCTGCTGCAGGTAAACCGCAGCAAGACGCCCGGTGACAAGCTCAAGGCCCTGATGCAGTTGCGTCCACACCACCTCAAACCGGAGCTGCCGCGTAACGGCGAGCCGCGTACGCGCTTGTCGATGGGCCAGCATTGCGAGCTGATGGCGCAGACCTGGGGCATAGAGCGCGGGCCGCAGGATCAACTGGCGCTCGAGAGCCATCTGAAAATGGCCGCGGCCTACGCCGAGGGCTGGCAGGATGATTTGATGACGCCGTATCTGGGGCTGATCCGTGACAACAACCTGCGTCCGGACCTGACGCTTGAAAAGCTGGCCAGCCTCAAGCCCGCGTTCGAGCGCAGCGCCAAGGGCACCTTGTCGGCGGGCAATTCGACACCGCTGACCGATGGCGCATCGGTGGTGTTGCTGGCCAGCGAGGAGTGGGCTCGCGAGCGGGGCCTGCCGGTGCTGGCCTACTGGCGCGACGGCGAGGCCGCAGCGGTGGATTTCGTCAACGGTGCAGAAGGGCTGCTGATGGCGCCGGTCTACGCCGTTCCGCGTCTGCTGGCCCGCAATGGCCTGACCCTTCAGGACTTCGATTACTACGAAATCCATGAAGCCTTCGCCGCGCAGGTGCTGTGTACCCTCAAGGCCTGGGAAGACGCCGACTACTGCAAGACCCGCCTAGGGCTGGACGCGCCGCTGGGGTCG
Source organism: Pseudomonas sp. P135 (assembly GCF_020312125.1). Classification (NCBI taxonomy): domain Bacteria; kingdom Pseudomonadati; phylum Pseudomonadota; class Gammaproteobacteria; order Pseudomonadales; family Pseudomonadaceae; genus Pseudomonas; species Pseudomonas sp. P135. The sequence goes on along the minus strand of NZ_JAGPYR010000006.1, from coordinate 36,084 downwards.
ATTGATCGCAGCAAACTGAACGTCAAGGGCAGCTCACTGGCTGCCGGCCACCCGTTCGCCGCGACCGGAGGCCGCATCGTCGCCAATCTGGCCAAGCTGCTGGATGCGGCAGGCAGCGGACGTGGATTGATTTCCATCTGTGCCGCAGGCGGCCAGGGCGTGACGGCGATTCTGGAGCGTTAGGCAAATGCTGGGGTCATGGGCATAATCCACAACTGACTTACGCAGAGCATGGGCACTATCGCGGTCTACCTGACGACTATCGTTCCTCACGCTCCTGCGTGGGGATGCATGTCGTGGCGCTCCGCGTCACACCCGTGCGCGGGATGATCAATCAGCATTATTGGCCTGTAACGTTGAGGTAAGGCATGGGGTTCATTATTGGCGTATCGGTACTGCTGATTCTGATCGGCACCGTGTTCTATCTGTTCGACAAAGGCGCGCGCACTCGCTGGCTGAGGCCTTATATCGGGCTGATGCTGATCGGTTTGTTGATCGGCGGGATGGGCTTGCTGGTGGGGCTGGTCTCCGATGAAATAGAGGTTTATTTCCTGCTGGTGGCCAAATGGGTCATCGCGGTGACCGGTATCATGTTCTGCCTGCGACTGATCGTACTGATCGCCAAGCGCTTCATCGCCAGCAATTGAGCGTGCAATCCGCCCATGTGTGACAGGACAACGTGGAAAATCACTTCAAGTTTCTGACCCTGCCCAAGACCTCGGGCGAGGTCGCCAACGTCTTCATTCACGGCTACTCGTCAGGGCATGATCTGGATGACCGACGCCTGTTGGCCAACAGCATCCCCGGCGCCTTGCGCCAGAGTGTGAACATTCTGGCGTTCTGGCCATCCAGCCATTTCACCCAGATGGACAACCGTTCCCGTGGCCTGCTGATGGCGGCTGCCCGTGTGCACCCGCTCGCGGGCGCGGCGGCGCTGGCGGGGGACCGGGTCGTTCATTTTGCGCGTATCCGCAACCGTGCCCGCGACATGGGCAAGGTGCTGTTGGCGCAGCTGGATCGCTACCTGTTCGAACATCATCCCGACGTCAGGCAGGTCAATCTGATCGGCCATTCACTGGGCGGCCGGCTGCTGGTCAGCGCGCTCAAGGAGCTGCAGCAGACACCCGAACACGGGCTGGTGGTGGGCGACGTATTGCTGATGGCCGCTGCCGTACGCATTGATGCTGCCGAGGCCGAGCGGCTCAAGCAGAAAATCAGCGGACGGCTGATCAATGCGTATTCCACGGAAGATCATGTGCTGTTGCTGAATCTGGGCGAAAAGAGCCTGGGACGTACGCCGGTCGAGCACTTCGAGAATGTGCGCATGCGGGGTTATCGCCATCACCATTACTGGCAGCGCTTGCAGGAAGTGCTGATTGCCACTCGCTTCAGTGGCTGTGAAGGGCTGGAAACCGGCGTTGCGGTGCTACCGACAATGACCCGCGACCCGGTCCTGCAGGACGTCTGGCTGCACAGCGTTCTGGCCCGTTCGCCGGACTGCGTGCTGGAGGCGGCCATCAAGCATTTGCGCAGCAGTCGCTGGACGCGCCTCAAGGCCACTGAAGCGGACCGCACTTACGCCTTCGTGCGCGAATTCCAACTGGTCGCCGGGCACTTTCTGATCAATGCCGCCCGGCGTCGTGGCGTGCCCTATACGCGAGTGCTGGGCATGCTGGCGCGGCAATACGGTCTGGGCGATGCGCTGCACCAGTGCGCGACGGTGGTCGAAGTGGAAGAGCTGCTGCTCAGAACGTTCTTTCGCCATGCGTTCAACAGCGCGCACCCGCTGGTGCAGATGCCGCGCGCCAGTGTCCGCGCGATGAGCTGGGATATCTATGCCACGCATGTCGATGCACTGGCCGAGCGCCTGACTGTGGCGGCGTTTTTCAAGACCGCGCAGCCCGACGAGGCGCCCGGCGCGGTCAAGGGCTTGCTCGGTGCAATTCGCCAGGCCCCGGTGCAACGCTTGCTGACGCACTTCGGCACTGCGCTGCGACCGGGTTATTCCGCACTGATCCCCACCGTGGCGATCGTCTTCTATGCGCGCGTCACGCTGGACGATGACGCGCTGATGTAAGCCGCAATCACGCGGCTTGAGCTTCTTCCAGGGCGGCGGCCGAAAGCTGCTGGCGATGACGACTGGCGTAGCTCTCGGCGATGATCGAGCACACGATCAGCTGCATCGGGTGGTAGATCATGATCGGCAACAGAATCAGGCCAAGCCCCGGATTGCTGCCGAAAATCAGCGCAGCCATCGGCGCGCCTGCAGCAAGGGACTTCTTGGTGGCGCAGAACACCGCCGCGACCTTGTCGGCATGATCGAACTTGAGCACCCGCGCCGTGCGGGTGGTCATCAACAGGATCACCGCCAGCAACAGCGCGGTGCCGATGAACGCGGTCAGGATCACGCTGTTGCCCTGGCTTTGCCACATGCCGGAGATCATCGAGTTGCAGAACGCCGCATACACCAGCAGCAGAATCACCAGCTTGTCGATCAGGTTGGTGTATTTCTTGTGACGGGCGAAGAACTTGCCCAGCAGCGGCCGCATTAACTGGCCAAGCACCAGTGGCAGCAGGAGCATGGCGCACAGGTCGAGCAGCGTATCGCCCAGATCGATCCCGCCAGCGCCGGTGCCGACCACCAGGCTCACCAGCCACGGGGTGATGAAAATCCCGATGACACTGGACATGCTGGCGTTGAGAATCGCTGCCGGGACATTGCCGCCTGCGCTGCCGGTCAGCGCCACAGAGGAGGAAATGGTCGAGGGCAGGGCGCACAGGTAGAGGAAGCCCAGCATCAGCAGCGCTGGCACCTGCGAGCCCAGCAGCTTGTTGCACGCCAGCCAGATCAGCGGGAACACCACGAAGGTGAAGACCTGGATCATCACGTGCAAGCGCCAGTTGGTCAGGCCTTTCTTGATCTGCTCGCTGGACAGATTCACGCCATGCAGAAAGAACACTACGAACACGCCGACCTTGATGACGTACTCAGCGTGCATGCTGCCGCCGGTAGCCCCGAAACGCGGGAAGAAATAGGCGAGTACCGTCGCCAGCACCATGCCCCAGAGGAACCAGTCAGTGGCGACGCGCTTGAAGTGTTTGAGTGATTGCATACGGGGTCCGGAGAACTTTTGTAAACAGAGAGGCGTGCAGGCTACTCTGTTGCTCCATAGCCGTCTTGCGACATAAGGCCATAAGATGCCGAGTAACGGACAGATCAATCAGCGGCAGCTCACAGGCGAACGGCAGATACCGGCCTTGTCCGGCCTGCCGCGCCCGCTGTATGCCCGTGCCGAAAGTCTCAGCGCCGGTTCCTGGACGCCGCCCCATCGCCACGACTGGGTGCAGTTTTCCTACGCGATCAGCGGGGTTCTGGGTGTGCATACCGCCGAGGGCAGTTTCTTTGCGCCGCCGCAGTGGGGCGTCTGGGTGCCTGCCGGGCTCGAGCATGAGGTGGTGACCTCGATGCGCGCCGAAATGCGCAGCCTGTACATTCGCACGGCAGATTCGGGGTGGGCACCGCAGCGCTGCAGGGTACTGGAAGTCACGCCACTGGCCCGCGAGCTGATCAAGAGCTTCTGCCTGTTGCCCGTGGATTATCCCGAGCAGGACAGCCATGAGGCGCGGCTGGTGCAGGTGCTGCTGGATCAACTGGCGCAACTGCCCGAAGTGGGTTTTTCACTGCCGTTGCCACGTCATCCGCGTTTGCTGGGGCTGTGCAATGAGTTGATCGAAGAGCCGGGGCGCTTGATCACCCTGCACGACTGGGCCGCCCGCCTCGGGACCTCCGAGAAGACCCTGATGCGCCTGTTTCAGCGCGAAACCGGATTGAGCTTTCGTGGCTGGCGGCAGCGGGCACGGCTGCTGTCTTCGCTGTCTGCACTGGAAGAGGGCGCCAGTGTGACGCGGACCGCGCTGGCCTGCGGTTATGACTCGACGTCAGCGTTCATCGCAGCCTTCAAGGGTTTGTTCGGCCATACCCCCGGTGACTTGTTCAAGTAAGGCGTGGATGCCTTGTGCACTAACGAGTGCATCTAACGCTGTTTTTTCTGCTTTTACATGTTTTGTCCCGGAATATCTTTCACCGGCTGTACGGCACGAAAGGTGCTTTAAACCGGGGGATTGCGTGGTTTTTTCTTAAAAAACCTTTCAATCCACAGGGGGTTACCCCTACTCGCTGGCGGAGGATTGCCGTATAACGGCAACAATCGCGTATCTGGCAACAAAGGACCCACAATAAAAGCTGATGAAAACTCCTAAACGCATTGAACCCCTGATCGAAGACGGTCTGGTCGACGAGGTGCTGCGCCCGCTCATGAGTGGTAAAGAGGCAGCTGTTTATGTGGTGCGTTGCGGCAATGAGCTGCGGTGTGCCAAGGTTTACAAGGAGGCTAACAAACGCAGTTTCCGTCAGGCGGCCGAGTATCAGGAAGGTCGCAAGGTACGCAACAGCCGTCAGGCCCGCGCCATGGCCAAGGGCTCGAAGTTCGGGCGCAAGGAAACCGAAGACGCTTGGCAGAATGCCGAAGTGGCTGCGCTGTTTCGTCTGGCCGGCGCAGGTGTCCGGGTGCCCAAGCCGTACGACTTCCTGGAAGGCGTGCTGCTCATGGAACTGGTAGCTGACGAGTATGGCGATGCAGCGCCGCGTCTGAACGACGTCGTGCTGGAGCCGGATCAGGCGCGCGAGTATCACGCATTCCTGATCGAGCAGATCGTGCTGATGCTGTGTGCCGGTCTGGTGCACGGTGACCTGTCCGAGTTCAACGTGCTGCTGGCGCCGTCCGGCCCTGTCATCATCGACTTGCCGCAAGCGGTCGATGCCGCGGGCAATAACCACGCGTTCAGCATGCTGGAGCGCGACGTCGGCAACATGGCGCTGTACTTCGGCCGCTTCGCGCCGGAGCTCAGAAAGACCAAATACGCCAAGGAGATGTGGTCGTACTACGAGGCAGGCACCTTGTCGCCCGCCACGGTGCTGACCGGTGAATTCGATGAGCCTGAGGACGAAGCCGATGTGGGCGGCGTACTGCGCGAAATCGAAGCCGCCCGCCTCGACGAAGCCCGCCGCCAGGCAGCCCGTGCGGCAGACGATGCGCCACCGAGCAAATCCACCGAAGAGCCANAAGACGATGTATCAGGCGCACTGTTTTCGAAGGCTGTACCGGCCCTTTCGCGAGCAAGCTCGCTCCCACAGGGAGTGCGTGTGGCAGGCGCTCCGCCGATTGAATGCAGTAAGCCCCTTGTTGAGCGAGCTTGCTCGCGAAGACGATGTATCAGGCGCGCTGTTTTCGAAGGCTGTACCGGCCCTTTCGCGAGCAAGCTCGCTCCCACAGTGAGTGCGTGTGGCAGGCGCTCCGCCGATTGCATGCAGTAAGCCCCTTGTGGGAGCGAGCTTGCTCGCGAAGACGATGTATCAGGCGCGCTGTTTTCGGAGCCTGTACCGGCCCTTTCGCGAGCAAGCTCGCTCCCACAGGAAGTGCGTGTGGCAGGCGCTCCGCCGATTGCATGCAGTAAGCCCCTTGTGGGAGCGAGCTTGCTCGCGAAGACGATGTATCAGGCGCACTGTTTTCGAAGGCTGTACCGGCCCTTTCGCTAGCAAGCTCGCTCCCACGGGAGTGCGTGCAGGCGCATCCATCGAGTGGATGCAGTGAGACCCTTGTGGAAGTGGCTAGCAACACCCGCCCGATGCCAGGTCCTTGAGGATCGGGCAGTCGGGGCGGTCGTCGCCGTGGCAGTGTTCCACCAGTTCCTGAAGCGTGTCGCGCAGGCTCGCCAGTTCGTCGATTTTGCGGTTCAGCTCGGCGATGTGCTGGCGGGCCAGTGCCTTGACGTCGGCGCTGGCTCGCTGGCGGTCCTGCCAGAGAGTCAGCAGTTTGCCGACCTCTTCCAGCGAAAACCCCAGGTCCCTTGAGCGCTTGATGAACGCCAGCGTGTGCAGATCGTCCGCGCTGTACAGGCGATAGCCGCTGTCGCTGCGATGGGCCGCTTGCAGCAAACCGATGGACTCGTAATAGCGGATCATCTTCGCGCTCAAGCCACTGCTTTTCGCCGCCTGACCGATATTCATGGTGCGTCCTCCAGGTCGCGGGGTTTCCAGGTTTTCAGCAGCAGCGCATTGCTCACTACGCTGACGCTCGACAGCGCCATGGCCGCGCCCGCCAATACCGGATTGAGATAGCCCAGTGCCGCGAGGGGAATGCCGATCAGGTTGTAGACGAACGCCCAGAACAGGTTCTGGCGGATTTTCGCGTAGGTCCTCCGGCTGATGTCCAGAGCCGCCGGAACCAGTCGCGGGTCGCCGCGCATCAGGGTGATGCCCGCTGCATGCATGGCGACATCGGTCCCGCCGCCCATCGCGATACCGACATCCGCCGCTGCCAGCGCCGGAGCATCGTTGATGCCGTCACCGACCATCGCCACCACATGCAGGCTTTTCAGTTGAGAGACGGTGGCCGCCTTGTCGGCAGGCAATACTTCGGCATGCACATCGTGTATGCCCAATGCCCTGGCAACCACCTGAGCACTGCCCCGGTTATCGCCGGTCAGCAGATGGCTGCTGATGCCGCGCGCATTCAACGCTTTGATTGCCTGATCGGTTCCGGGCTTGAGCGTGTCACCGAAGGCGAACATACCGATCACTTTCGGCTCCGGAGCCTGCTCGATCAGCCAGGACAGCGTGCGCCCCTCGGCTTCCCAGATGCGCGCGGACTCGGCCAGATCGCCCATCGGCAGGCCGCTGTCCTCCAGCAAGCGTCGATTGCCCAGCGCCAGTTCACGGCCCTCAACGGTGCCGGCGATGCCCCGACCGCTCAGGACGCGGCTGTTTTGCGCGGCATCAGGCTTGAGTTGCCATTCATGACAGACATCCAGCACCGCTCTGGCCAAGGGGTGTTCACTGCCGCGTTGCAGCGCGCCCGCCAGTTGCAGAAGGTGTTCTTCATTGCCCAGCACCGCGCTCATGTTGGTGATACGCGGCGTGCCCGAAGTCAGCGTGCCGGTCTTGTCGAACACCACGGCATCGACCTCGTGAGCCCGTTCCAGTGCCTCGGCGTCCTTGATCAGAATGCCGTAACGCGCTGCCACACCGGTCCCGGCCATGATCGCTGTCGGCGTCGCCAGGCCCAGGGAGCAAGGGCAGGCGATCACCAGTACGGCGACGGCATTGATCAGCGCGACTTCCAGCGAGGCACCGACCAGCAGCCAGCCGGCCAGTGTGAACAAGGCAATCACCAGCACGGTGGGCACGAACACCTGGCTGACTTTATCCACCAGCTTCTGGATCGGGGCCTTGCCTGCCTGAGCGTCTTCGACCAGACGAATGATGCGCGCCAGCACCGTTTCCGCGCCCAGCGCGGTGGTCCTGATCAACAATTGGCCTTCGCCATTGATTGCCCCGCCGGTGACGTTGTCGCCCGGTTGCTTGACCACCGGCAGGCTTTCACCGGTGATCAGCGCTTCGTCGGCATGGCTGCGGCCTTCGACCACTTCGCCGTCCACCGGAAAGCGTTCGCCGGGTTTGACCAGCACCCGATCATCGAGCTGCAGCGCGCTGATCGCGACGTCCTGTTCGAGGCCGTCGACCACCCGCAGGGCGCGCTCCGGGCGCAGCGCTTCAAGGGCGCGGATGGCACTGGCGGTCTGGCGCTTGGCGCGGCTTTCCAGGTATTTGCCCAACAGTACCAGCGCGATAACCACCGCCGATGCTTCGAAATACAAGTGCGGCGTCGTTCCGGGCGCAGCGTACAGCCATTGATAGACGCTCAGGCCGTAGCCGGCGCTGGTACCGATCGCGACCAGCAGGTCCATATTGCCGGCACCTGCGCGCACGGCTTTCCAGGCGGCCACGTAAAAACGTGCGCCAAGGATGAACTGCACCGGCGTCGCCAGCGCAAATTGCACCCACGCAGGCAGCATCCAGTGCACGCCCAGCGGTGTCAGCAGCATCGGCAGGATCAAAGGTAGCGCCAGCACGATGGCCAGCAGCAAGGCCCAGCGCTCGTGGTGCAGGTGACGGGCTTTCTGGTCGGCTTCGGCGTGACGATCCTGGTTCAGCGTGGCGCTATAACCGGCACGGCTGACGGCGTCGATCAGGGTTTGCGGATCGGTGTGCGCTGCGGTGTCTACATGGGCACGTTCATTGGCCAGGTTAACCGTCACGCTGTTGACCCCCGGCACTTTGGCCAGGGCACGCTCGACCCGACCTGCGCAACTGGCGCAGGTCATGCCGCTGATCGGCAGGTCGAAGGTGGTGGTGTCTTGCATGTGAATCACTCCCTGAGGCTGGCTACCTGCAAGGATCAACCTTGCCATACGGGCAAGGTCAAGCGCGAATCAATAGTTGAGGTCGGCTTTCTTGAGGTACATCCCGTTCAGGTCGGCGGCGATACGGTACTTGAGAATATCCCCCGCACGCAGCTGGATCTTGGTGCTGCGCGGCGCTTCCATGCCGGGCTCACACCCCACGACATTGCCGCGCAGGGTGCTCAATCGCACCGACACTTCACCGGCAGGCAGGTTGAAGGACACCGAGTCTTCCTGATACAGCCTGCCGGCCAGACGGTCCTGTACGTAGATGCCGATCTCGCAGGAAGTCGCGACTTCCAGGCGCTCTCGAGAAATGATCAGGATGCCGTAGTCCTGAGCCGCCTGAGTGGCAGGTGTGATAGCCAGGAAACCGAGAATGCTGAAGAGGCTGACTGCTGACCAGCGCATCGCTGATACTCCTGATGTAAATGTGGCTGACGATAGAGGTGTCGATAACCCAGCTTGGCTCACGATTACGCCGAATGCCAGCCCGGCAGCAATGGCAGAAACTTGACCTTGCCATGATGACAAGGTTGAAGATGCTCGCTGTTCATCACTGAAGGAGTGACATCATGCAGTTATTCAACGTTCAAGGCATGACCTGCGGGCATTGTGTTCGCGCGGTGACCGAGGCCATCAAACATGACGACCCGAGTGCCGATGTTCAGGTCGAACTGGCCAGCAAGCAGGTCAAGGTGCAAAGCAGCCTGTCGCCCGAGCGGATTGTCAGTTTGATCAGCGAAGAGGGTTATCAGGCACAGCCGGCATGACCCTGCCCCGGGAGATCGATGCGGTCTCCCGGTCTGTAAACATTGAAAAGTTTTGAATTAATTCCCCCGTTCGTCGTTCTCTGCAAGGTAAGCCGGGTAAACTAGCCCGTTGCTCTGCATCTGTGAATGGACACCCGATGAATCTACGAACGATCCTTATCCTTGGCTCATTGAGCGCCTTCGGCCCTCTGGCCATCGACTTCTATCTTCCTGGCTTTCCGGCCATGGCCTCGTATTTCGGGACCGATGAAAAACACGTACAACTGACCCTGGCGGCCTACTTTCTGGGACTTTCCCTGGGGCAACTGGCCTATGGCCCGGTGGCTGACCGGTTCGGTCGGCGCATTCCGCTGCTGGTCGGTGTAACCCTGTTCATGCTTGCCTCGGTCGCCTGCGCCTTTGCGCCGAGTCTTGAATGGCTGATTGCCGCGCGCTTCGTGCAGGCGTTGGGCGGCTGTGCCGGGATGGTCTTGTCACGCGCCATCGTCAGCGACAAGTGCAACGCCGTCGAGTCGGCCAAGGTCTTCTCGCAACTGATGCTGGTCATGGGCCTGGCACCGATTCTGGCCCCGATGCTGGGTGGTGTGCTGGTCAGTACCTTTGGCTGGCAATCGATCTTCGTCAGCCTTGCCCTGTTCAGCGGTGCCTGCCTGGCGGCGGTTGCGCTGGGGTTGCCGGAAAGCATGCCGGCCACCACGCCGCGTCAGCCATTGAGCGGCGCGCTGGGCCAGTACCTCAATCTGTTCAAGGACGGTGTGTTCATCGGTCACGCGCTGACCGGCGGCATCGCCATGGCCGGGATGTTCGCCTACGTCGCAGGCTCGCCGTTTGTGTTCATCAAACTGTATGGCGTGCCTGCCGAGCACTACGGCTGGCTGTTCGGGATGAATGCGGCGGGCTTCATTCTGGTGGCGCAGATCAACGCGCGTATCTTGCGCAAGACCGGCCCGGCGTTTTTGCTGTCGCGCACGGTCTGGATTTATCTGGCTGCCGGGCTGGTGTTGCTGGCGATCAGCGGGCTGCGCACCGAGGCGCTGTGGCCACTGCTGGTGCCGCTGTTCATCTGCGTGGCAAGCCTGGGCTGCATCATCCCCAATGCGTCGGCCTGCGCCATGAATGGCCAATGGGCGCGCGCGGGCAGTGCCTCGGCGTTGCTGGGTTGTCTGCAATTCAGCGTTGCCGCCGTCGCTGCCAGTCTGGTGGGCGTGCTGCATGACGGCACGGCCACACCGATGGCGCTGGTCATCAGCCTGTGCGGCGTGCTGACCGTGGGCCTCTCGGTGCTGACGCGACGTGCGCAGGCCCGGCGCGACGCATCGCTCCAGACCGCCTGATCGCCAAAGCGGTGGTGTCAGTCGCGCCGGGCGTGACTGACACCCTCGACTTCAGACGGCTCAGAAACCTTCCAGTACGACCTTGCCCTTGGCCTTGCCGCTTTCCAGCAGGGCATGAGCGCGGCGCAGATTTTCGGCATTGATGGTGCCGAAGTGCTCGCCAAAGGTGGTTTTCAGCGTCCCGGCGTCGATCAGCTCGGCAACCCGGTTGAGCAGGTTGTGCTGCTCGATCATGTCCTCTGTTTCGAACATCGACCGCGTGTACATGAATTCCCAGTGCAGCGACAGGCTCTTGCGCTTGAGCTTCGACACGTCCAGCGACTTGGGATCGTCGATCAGCGCCAGTTTGCCTTGTGGCTTGAGCGCTTCGACGAGCTGATCCAGATGCTGTTCGGTCTGGGTCAGGCTGGCGACATGAGTCACGTGGTTCAGGCCGACGCGTTTGAGTTCTTCGCTCAGCGGCTTGCTGTGATCCAGCACATGGTGCGCGCCCAGTTCGCTGACCCAGCTTTCGGTCTCGGGCCGCGAGGCGGTGCCGATGACCTTCAGCGATGTCAGTTTGCGCGCCAGTTGGGTGAGGATCGAACCCACGCCACCGGCGGCGCCGACGATCAGCAGGCTGTGTGCGCCTTCACCTTTTTGCTGCGGGATCTGCAATCTCTCGAACAGCAGTTCCCAGGCGGTGATGGCTGTCAACGGCAGCGCTGCGGCATGGGCGAAGCTCAGGGTCTTCGGCATGTGGCCGACGATGCGTTCGTCCACCACGTGCAGCTCGCTGTTGGCACCTGGCCGGGTCAGGGAACCGGCATAGAACACTTTGTCACCCGGTTTGAACAGTGTGACCTGGCTGCCGACGGCTTTCACCACACCCGCCACGTCCCAGCCGAGCACCTTGCCTGCACCGTCTTCAGGCTGGACGTTCTGGCGGATCTTGGTGTCCACCGGGTTTACAGAGATGGCCTTGACCTCGACCAGCAAATCGCGATCGCCAGCCACCGGCTCGGGCAGCTCGATATCCTGCAATGATTTCACGTCGCTGATGGGCAGGGACTGGTAGTACGCAATGGCTTTCATGTCAGGGCCTCTCCAAAGAAAAAAGTGATGAAGAGATCATTGGCTATTTCCAGTAAAGATAAAACCCGCTAAAACGGCAGGCTCTTTCAATTTTATTTTGATAATACGAGGGCATGATGCTGCGTTTTGATGACTTGCAGTTATTCGTACGTGCGGCGGATCTGGGCAGCCTTTCTGCCGCAGCGCGGGTCATGGACATGTCTGCGGCGGTTGCCAGCGCGGCGCTCAAGCGTATTGAACGGCAGTTGGGGACGCGCTTGCTGGCCCGTTCGACGCGCAGCCTGCGCCTGACCGCCGAAGGTGAGGGGTTTCTGGAATACGCCCGCGCTGCACTGGGCAGCCTCGAGGAGGGGCGGCGCTTGCTGGCCAGCAGCCAGGACCGTTGCGAGGGCGTGCTGCAACTCTCGGCGCCGTCGGACCTGGGGCGCAACGTGCTGTTGCCGTGGCTCGACGAATTTCAACAGCAGCATCCGCAACTGACCGTGCGTCTGCTGCTGGGTGATCGTATTGCCGATCTGTTCCGCCAGCCTGTCGACGTGGCGCTGCGCTACGGCGAGCCGGAAGATTCCAGCCTGGTCGCACTGCCAGTGTTGCCTGACAACCGCCGGGTATTGTGTGCGGCGCCGAGTTACCTGCAGCGTCATGGCGAGCCGCATCAGGTCGAGCAACTGGCGCAGCATAACTGCTTGCTGTTCATGCTCGGCGATCGCGTTCATGACCGTTGGACGCTGAACGACGGCAAGCGCGAAATCAGTCTGACGGTCAGCGGCAACCGGTTCAGCGACGATGCCGACGTCGTGCGCCGCTGGGCGGTTGCAGGTGAAGGTGTGGCGTACAAATCCTGGCTGGACGTGGCCGCAGATGTGCGGGCCGGGCACCTGAAAGTGTTGATGCCTGACCTGGTCGGGGAGCGGGCGCCGTTGAACCTGTTGTGCGCGCATCGGGCGCAACTCAGTAAGCCTGTCATTCTGTTACTGGAAATGCTCAGGTCACGGTGTAAGCAACATGCTGTAGGTCTGTCGTCCGCAAACTTGTTTTAATCGCCGCGTCCCGGTAGGAAATAGCCTTCGGAAGTGTCGGAAAATATAATTTTCAAAGGCATTTCAATAACGCGAAGTTTCACTGCCGGGACGAAGTTGAAACTGACTGTTGTTGAGTGGATTTGGCATTTTTGTCATAGCCATTACGCTTGTCTTTTTAATCCCCTTTTGAAGTGTCGCTGCAAACCCCTTGTATAGAGGGGTTGCGGCGTAGTCGCGGGTACAACTTGGTGTTGAAGGAGTGCGCCACAGTTGGGCTATTTTTTGCGTCGTGGTGTGCCCGCAGTGTGTAGGAGGCGCTTTTCACCCAGCGGGCGCGCGGGGCATAGAGTTTATACTTGTCATTACATATAAGAGCCACGTTGAACTCTACCGAGGCGTGATTGCTTTCACCCAGTCATCACCATAGATGAATGTTTCAACAGGGAGTGAACACATGGAATACGGACCTTGCATCAGCCAGATCGCAACCTTGCTGGCCGACCCCAAGCGCAGCGCAATGATCTGGGCACTGATGGATGGTACTGCTCGCCCTGCCGACGAATTGGCAATCCTGGCGGGACTCTCGACTTCTTCTGCTGGCGCTCATCTGGCGCGGCTGACCAGCGGTGGTCTGTTGAAACAGGAGGTTCGCGGCCGCAAGCGTTTCTTTCGCCTCGCTGCGCCGGAAGTGGGGGCCGCGGTCGAGGCGCTGGCCTGTGCCTCGCTGGCCAGTACTGAACAGATCAATCGTCGCTTTGCCCAGCCTCGGCCGCCCTTGCCGCTGCGCCGTGCAAGAATCTGCTCCGATCATCTGGGTGGCGAAATGGCTGCCGAGCTTTATCAGCGCCTGCTGGAAGCCGGCTGGATAGAACAGCAGGAGAAGCGCGTCGAGGTCACCAGCAAGGGGGTGGCCAGATTTGCCGAACGCGGCATCTACATACCCGCACTGGCGCAACGCAAGCGTGAAACGGTGTGTGTCTGTCCGAAGTGGAACGATCGCAATCCGCATCTTGGCGGCGCGCTGGGGGCGGGGTTGTTGCAGCTGTTCATTCAGATGGGCTGGCTGCGCACCACTGAAGAGTCCAGCACCTTGCAGGTCTCATCCAGTGGGCAGCGGGAAATCAGCAAGATCGCAGCGGCGGCCTGACTGGAGCGGTGGGTGTTGCTCGCTCCACCAACATCGTGCCACCGCTCCGCGTAGGCATGCAGTTCCGGACGCTCCGCGTCCTCTTGCGACGCAGAGCGTCGCGAAAGGCATTGCCACGCGGAGCGTGAGGAACGATGGGGGTAGCCGCTCAATCACTCTCTAGGGCTTGACCAGTCGTGCATCCAGGCTGTTTTGCGCCAGGCGTTTGGCCTGATCTTCGGTCATGCCCAGGTGGGTGTACAGCGCGTGGAAGTTCTCGGTCACGTAGCCACCGAAGTAGGCCGGGTCGTCCGAATTGACGGTGACCTTCACGCCGCGCTCGAGCATGTCGAGGATGTTGTGCTGGGCCATGTCGTCGAACACGCAAAGCTTGGTGTTGGACAGCGGGCAGACGGTCAGCGGGATCTGTTCGTCGATGATGCGCTGCATCAGCCGCTCGTCTTCGATGGCGCGCACACCGTGGTCGATGCGCTGGATCTTCAGCAGGTCCAGTGCTTCCCAGATGTATTCCGGCGGACCTTCTTCTCCGGCGTGGGCCACGGTCAGGAAGCCCTCGTTGCGCGCGCGATCGAACACACGCTGGAACTTGCTTGGCGGGTGACCCATTTCCGAGCTGTCGAGGCCTACGGCGACGAACGCATCACGGAACGGCAGCGCCTGATCGAGGGTTTTTTCGGCCTCTTCCTGGGACAGGTGGCGCAGGAAGCTCAGGATCAGGCCGCTGTCGACGCCCAGCTTCGACTTGCCGTCTTTCAGCGCACCGGTAATCCCGGCCAGTACCACTTCGAACGGGATGCCACGGTCTGTGTGGGTTTGCGGATCGAAGAACGGTTCGGTGTGAATAACGTTCTGTGCCTTGCAGCGCAGCAGGTAGGCCCAGGTCAGGTCGTAGAAGTCCTGCTCGGTGCGCAATACGTCTGCGCCCCGGTAATACAGGTCGAGGAATTCCTGCAGGTTGTTGAAGGCATATGCCTTGCGCAGGGTTTCGACGTCATCCCACGGCAGGGCAATCCTGTTGCGCTCGGCCAGGGCGAACAGCAACTCGGGTTCCAGCGAGCCTTCGAGGTGCAAGTGCAGTTCTGCCTTGGGCAGGGCGTTCAACCAGTCGTACATATTCTTTTCTCATCAGGTGCAGATCCCGGGCATTCTACAGATGCACGTCGCTGCGCAGGGTAAAACCTGACCGAACGTTCAACTTGCCTCCTGTTCGCGGCGATAAGCGTAGGTATCCGCGAAGCGCGACAGCAGAAATTCGGCGCAGGTGGTCACCGGATAGCGGGCCGGATGATCGTCGCTCTGGCAACCGGGCAGGCATTCGATGCGCGTGTCGGGGTGCGGTTCGGCAAAGAACGGCATGGAGTAGCGATCAACCCCGAGCGGGCTGATGACCCGGTGCGGCGTGGACAGATAACGATCGTTGCTCCAGCGCGCCATCATGTCGCCCAGATTGACCACGAAGGTACCGTCAATCGGTGGCGCGTCGATCCATTCGCCACGCACATCACGCACCTGCAAGCCGCCCGCCGTGTCCTGATACAGCAGGGTGATGCAGCCGTAATCGGTATGCGCGCCTGCGCCTTGTTGCTCGGCTGAGGTCGCCGTACCACGCGGCGGGTAATGAATCATGCGCAGTACGCTGACCGGGTCCTTGAAGCGCTGATCGAAGAAATCGCGCTCGATGCCCAGTGCCAGGGTCATGGCGCGCAGCAGGGTTTGCGCCAGCGCCTGCATGTCCAGATAGTGTTGCTCCATCAGGGTTTCCCAGCCGGGAATGTCCGGATGCCGGTTTGGCCCACGCAGCGGTTTACCCGCCAGCACGTCGGGATGACGGGCATCCAGGTGCAGGCCCATGTCGAAGGTTTCCTTGAGGTCGCTCGGCAGGCTGGGGTCCAGTTGTTCGGTGGCGATGGCGCCGTAGCCGCGATGGTGCGTGCTTTGGGTGATGTCGATCAGGAGCTTTTCAGCTGCCGGCCGGGCGAAGAAGTCCTTTGCCGCCGATTGCACCTGTTCGATGCGTTGCGCGCTGATTGGGTGGCCCTTGATGTAAAAGAAGCCCCACGCCCGACAGGCACTGTCGATTTGCCGGGCGACATCCTGCCAGGCCTGAGTTTCCGTGCCGTAGAGCGGGGCGATGTCGATGACGGGAAGCTGGTCCATTAACCGGTCCTGAAAGGGAAGTGTCGATGATCGTGCCTGGCGCGGCAGGCACGATGGTCAGGCAGCTGACGGGCTGATTACTTCGGCAGCTCGGCCTTGATGCCTTCGACGTAGTAGTTCATCGACGCCAGCTCGGCGTTGGTCGCGACCACGCCGTCAGCAATTTTCACAGTGCCGTTCTGGTCCTTGATCGGGCCGGTGAACGGGTGGAATTCGCCGCTTTCGATGCTGGCGATGATCTTCTGCGCCTCGGCCTTCACGTCAGCAGGCACCACGTCGCTGATCGGCAATTCGACCGTTCCTTCCTTCAGGCCGCCCCAGTAATCCTGTGGTTTCCAGGTGCCCGCGATGGCGCCTTCGGCCGCCTGGATATAGTGCGGGCCCCAGTTGTTGACGATGGAGGTCAGCACTGCTTTTGGTCCGAAGTGAGCCATGTCCGAGGCATAACCGACGGCATACACGCCACGACGCTCGGCGGTCTGGATCGGCGCAGGACTATCAGTGTGCTGGAATACCACGTCCACGCCCTGATCGATCAACGCGTTGGCCGCATCGGCTTCCTTGCCCGGATCGAACCAGGAGTTGACCCACACCACCTTGATCTCGGTGCCCGGGTTGTATTTGTTCAGCGCCAGCTGGATGGCGTCGATGTCGCGCAGTACTTCAGGAATCGGGAACGAGGCGACATAACCGATCTTCTTGGTCTTGGTCATCTTCGCGGCGATGTAACCGCTCACGTAGCGACCTTCATAGGTGCGGGCCAGGTAAGTGCCCATGTTCTTGTCCTGCTTGTAGCCGGTCGCGTGCTCGAACTTCACCTTGGGGAACTGCTTGGCGACTTTCAGGGTGGGGTTCATGTAACCGAACGAGGTACTGAAGATCAGGTCGTAACCGCCCTTGGCCATGTTGCGGATGACCCGCTCGGCGTCTGCACCTTCCGGCACGTTTTCCACGTAGCTGCTGGTGACCTTGTCACCCAGCGCCTTGACCATCGCCTGGCGGCCCTGCTCGTGCTGATAGGTCCAGCCGTGGTCGCCGATGGGGCCGATGTAGACGAAGCCGACTTTCAGCGGATCGGCTGCCGAGGCGAGCAGGCTGGAGCCGATGCCGACAACGGCGGCGACGGCGCACAGCAGTTTTTTCAGGGGACGACGTGGATTGGTCAGGTGCATCGGGCCTAGCTCCTTGCGGTCTTGTTGGAGTGCATACCCGAGCAATGCAAATAACTGACCAACAGGACAACTTACGATGCTGGCTTGCTTCCCTGCGCAGCGCGCCTATTGTTGTACATAGGTTTCGATGAGCCTGGAATATGTGACTTTCAGGTTTCTGCCCGCAGGGCGTGGGAGCGACCGGGGCCTTCCGCCAGAATCTAAAACAGACTTGTGTGTAACGCGTAGTGCAGCGCGAAGGTGCAGGCGCTGTGGGCTGCGCCGCTAACTGGTGCAGCGCGTGCTGCGCTCGACGATGCACATCGGTGTGCCTGCCACGGGTTCGCGCATGATCTGCACTTGCACATCGAACACCTGGCAGACCAGCTCGGCCGTCAGCACATCGCCCGGTACGCCGCAGGTCACCAGACGCCCGGCCTGCATGACCGCCAGATGGTCTGCGTAGCGGCAGGCCTGATTGATGTCATGCAGCACGGTAATCACCGTCTTGCCTTCGGCGCTGAGTTCACGCATCAGGTCCAGCAGTTCGACCTGATGGCTGATGTCCAGATAGGTGGTCGGCTCGTCGAGCAGGACGATGGCCGCGTCCTGCGCAAGGATCATCGCCAGCCAGGCGCGTTGTCGTTGCCCGCCGGACAGATCGGCCAGCGGGCGCTCGGCCAGTGTGTCCAGCTCCATGCGCTGCAAGGCCTGATCGACACTGTGCTGATCGGCGCCACTCAGACGTCCCCACAGGCTGTTGTGCGGACTGCGGCCGTACGCCACCAGCTGGCGTACGCTGACGCCTTCCGGAATCGGCAGTACTTGCGGCAGAAAAGCCACCTTGCGCGCCAGCTCGTTGGCCGACAGCTTGCCGTAGGCGGTGCCATCCAGGCTGAGACTGCCCGCTTGCGGGGTGAGAATTCGGGCGAAGGCCTTGAGCAGAGTGGATTTGCCGCAACCATTGGGGCCGATCAGCGCAGTGACCTGCGCAGGCGGCGGGCTGAACGACAGGTCTTGCACGATGCGCGTCGCGCCGTAGCCGATGTCGAGTTGCTGCGCCTTCAGAATAGTCATGGGATCAACCTTTGAATCGGGCCAGCAGCCAGAGGAAATACGGAGCGCCGATCACCGCCGTGAGAATCCCGGCCGGAACTTCGCTGGGGGCGATCAGCGTGCGGCCTAGCGTATCGGCCAGCACCAGCAATAACGCACCCAGCACCATCGAGGCGGGCAGCAGGTACTGATGATGACCGCCGACCAGACGGCGGGCCATGTGTGGTGCGACCAGGCCGACGAAGCTCACCGGGCCGATAATGCCCACCCCCAGGCTGGTCAACAGCACGGCACTGCCCATCGCCAGCCAGCGCGTACGCGTGAGGCCGGTGCCCAGGCTCTGCGCGGCCTCATCGCCAAGGCCGATCAGGTTCAGCGGTTTGGCCATCAGCAGGCTGAGCGGGATCAGCAGCAGAAGCGGCAAAGCCAGCAAAACGTGGTGCCAGTTGCGGCTCCACAGGCTGCCGGTCAGCGCCAGCAGGGCGGTGTTGATATCCAGCGGGTTGGACAGGATCAGGAACTCGGTGATGCTCGACAACGTCACTGCAATCGCGACCCCGGACAACGCGAAACGCACGCCGGAAAACTGCACGCCGGTGTTGTACAACGCCAGCAGCAGCGCTCCCGCCGCACCGCCCAGACACGCCACAAACGGCAGCGCCGACACCGGTAACTGCGGCAGGCCGATAATCGCGATGGTCAGCGCCAGCCCGGCTCCCTGAGTGACGCCGAGGATTTCCGGCGAGGCCAGCGGGTTGCGAATCACGCCTTGCACGATGGCGCCAGCCAGGCCGAACGCGCAGCCGGTCATGATCGCGATCAGGCCGCGTGGCAGGCGGTGATTCCAGACCTCGAAGTCCTTGCTGTCGTGGGCGATCAGGTGATCGAGTACGGCACCGGGTGTCAGCCACACGGTGCCAGCGCTGAGGCTCAGCAGCAGAGCGAGTGCCAGCAACGCCACCAACAGCAACAGTCTTGCGCGCGGGTGGTTCATAGCGCACGCCTCGCCAGAAACAGAAAGAACGGCGCGCCGATCAATGCCGTCACCACCCCGGCCGGTGTTTCCACCGGGAAGGCCACGGCGCGGCTGATCAGGTCCGAGGCCAGCACGATGGCCGCGCCCAGGCCGGCGCTGATCGGGATCAGCCAGCGGTAGTCATTGCCCAGCCATTGGCGAGCGATGTTCGGCGCGATCAGGCCGACAAAGCCGATCGGCCCGACTGCGCAGACACTGGCACCGACCAGCAGCAGGCTGACCACGAATACCAGCAGGCGCAACGCGCCGATACGCACTCCCAGCGAACGCGCGGCGTCTTCGCCGAGGTTGATCAGGTTAAGGCGTGGCGCACAGGCCACCGCCAGCACCACGCCGATCAGCGTGCACGGCCAGAGCAATTGCAATTGTGCGGCACCGACATTGGCCAGCGACCCAGCCAGCCAGTTGAGGACACTTTGCGCCTGCGCCTCGACGAGAATTACCGTGAGGCGGGTCAATGCGGCGCACAGGGCGGCTACCGCGACACCTGCCAGCACCAGTCGGCCTTGAGCCGTGGCGGGTGACCAGGCACCGCCAAGACTGAATACGGTGATCCACGCCAGCGCACCGCCAAGGCAGGTCATCAGCAGTGCGCCACCGGGGAAGGGCAGGGCGACCAGACCGGTGGAAAACAGCGCGAGCCCCAATGCGGCGCCTGCGGTAACGCCAAACAATGAAGGAGACGCCAGACGGTTGCGGGTGATGCCCTGCATCAACGCGCCGGCCACGCCCAGGCAGGCACCGACCAATGCCGCGCACAAGGCACGTGGCACGCGCAGTTGCGCGACGATGTAAGCGATATTGCCGCCCTCGCGGCCCTGTGTGATCAGTCCGTTCCAGGCATCCACCTGGCGAATGCTGAACGACGACAGGGCAAACAGCGACACCCAGAACAATCCCAGGCAGGCCGCGATGATCACGCCCGCCATCAGCCAGCGGCGCATTTACGGGTTCAGCACGGCCTTGCCGCCCTTGAGCACGGCAAGCGCATCGTCGGCGATCTGCTCGGAGGCCATGATCCCGCGATTGCGCGCCCAGCTGTCGCCATCCACTTCGGCCACCTGCTTGTTACGCACCGCGCCCAGTACCTGCCACAGCGGCTGCTTGCTCCAGCTGTCGACGATGCTCGGACGGCGGTAATGACCGACCAGCAACCAGCCCGGGTCCAGGGCCAGCAGTTGCTCCAGGCTGACGAATTCGGTTGGCGCGGCGTTTTTGCGTACTTCCGGGACCTTCAGACCAATCGCCTGCAACACGCTGCCGGCGTAAGAGTGTGGGCCATGCACAGAGAAGCTGTCTTCGCGGGCGACGCCGAACAGCACGTTGCTGTTGGCCGGAATCTGCTCGGCGACGGTCTTCAGGTGCTGGCGGTTTTCCGCGATGCGCGCCTGCATCTGTGGCCCTTTGCCCAGCGCGACGCCGATCAGCTCGGCAGACTTCAGGCTGCCCTGATAATCCTCACCGCGTGACGGCAGCATCAGCGTCGGCGCCAGGCTGGCCAGGTCGTTGTACAGCGCCTGATGGCGACCGAGGTCAGCGATGATCAGGTCCGGCTTGAGCCGCGCGATCACTTCTATATTGGGTTGCGAACGCAGACCTACAGACTGCCATTCGCCGACGGCCTTGCGCACCTTGGGCAGCACGCGGTTGGCATCGCCATCGTCCGCCGCGCCAACGGGTGTCACGCCGACCGAGGCCAGCCCGTCGAGAAACGAAAACTCCAGCACCACCACGCGCTTGGGGGTATCAGGCAGGTGGACTTTGTGTTGGCCGTCATCGATGTCGATAGGCGCGGCCTGGGCGACGCTCGCGATCAGGGTCAGCAGGCCGCAAGCCAGCAGATGCGGAAGTCGAAAAGCACGCATGGCAAAGGTCCTTTCTAACAAAGCGGAATCATGAAAAACAGGCGCGCCCTGAAGGCCGCGAAGAAAACGGCGGGCACTATGGTTGAAAACGGCGGGCACTATTTCACATCGCGGCGACGGGATCAAAAGTCATTTACGCGTGAGTGCCGTTCTCATTCGGGCTATTTTATGAAACCTTTTGTCACACACGCTACTCTGACAGCCTTCACTGTTGGCCACCTTCACGTACATCCGCGGCGATGTCGCAAGGTTTGGGGAATAAAAATGGGCGCATTGCTCAAGCAAGAAAAGTTTCTGTTGCTGGCAATCATTGCCATGTTCGTCGCTTATCCACTGGAGCATGTGCTGGTAGGCAATGGTCAGGTGGTTGCGCTGGTGTCGGGGCTGGCGCTGGTCGCTTTCATCATCTGCGCCTCGATGCGCGTTGCGCATCACGCCGAGATGCTCGCGGAAAAGGTCGGCGATCCTTACGGCACGATGATCCTCACGCTCTCGGCGGTAACGGTCGAAGTGGTGATCCTGGCGATCATGATGAGCAACGAGCCGTCGCCGACGCTGGTGCGCGATACGATTTATTCGGCGGTGATGCTCGACATCAACGGCATCCTCGGTCTTGCGGCGCTGATGGGCGGTATCAAGCACGGCGAGCAGTCGTACAACGACGATTCGGCGCGCACCTACAGCGTGATGATCCTCACCGCGATGGGTGTGTCGATGGTCGTACCCGAGTTCATTCCCAAGGGTGACTGGAAGATCTATTCGGCGTTTACCATTGGCGCGATGATCCTCCTCTACACCCTGTTCCTGCGCATGCAGGTCGGGCCGCACAGTTACTTTTTCAGCTACAGCTACCCGGAAAAGAAGAAGCGTCAGAGCCAGGGCTCCAATCCGGCTGAAGAGCATGCGGAACCGGTCAATCTGACCCGCTCAATTGCCACGCTGGTTGTCGGCGTGGTGGTGATCGGTGCGCTGGCTGAAGTGATGTCGAAGACGGTTGACCTGGGCCTGGAAGGCACCGGTGCACCGCCGGTGATGACCGCTATCCTGGTAGCCGCCATCTCCGCCGCGCCGGAGATCCTCACAGCCCTGCGTGCTGCGCTGGCCAACCGCATGCAGTCGGTGGTCAACATCGCCCTAGGTGCATCGCTGTCGACCGTGATCCTGACCGTTCCGGTGATGGAAGCCATGGCGCTATACAGCGGCCAGCCTTTCCAGATGGCCATGACCCCGGTGCAGACCGTGATGATCTTCATCACCCTGCTGGTGTCCGCCATCAACCTCAACGACGGCGAAACCAACGCCATCGAAGGCATGACCCACTTCGTGCTGTTCGCGACGTTCATCATGCTGTCGTGTCTGGGGCTGTAGCGCTTATTGCCTATCGCTCATACGCTCTGCGTCGCAAGAGGACGCAGAGCGTCCTGAACGGCATGCTGACGCGGAGCGTCGCACGATAGTCGAGAGTATCGCTCCGCATGCTCAACCCTGAATCAATTCCCGCGCGGCCTGGCGGTGATCGGCAATCAGTTGCTTGATGTCCAGGCCTTCGACCTGGCCGTCGATCACTCGCCATTGCCCTGCAATCATCACCCGGTCGGCACGGTCAGCGCCGCACAGCAGCAGCGCTGACAGCGGATCATGGCTGCCGGAAAAGCGCAGTTCGTCCAGCTTGAACAACGCCAGATCAGCCTGTTTGCCCACCGCCAGTTCGCCGAGATCAGTGCGTCCCAGCAACTGCGCCGAGCCCTTGGTGGCCCAGCCCAGCACCAGATGCGGGGTGATTTTTTCGGCGCCGTAGCGCAGGCGTTGCAGGTAAAGCGCCTGGCGGGTTTCGAGGATCATGTTCGATGCGTCGTTGGACGCCGAGCCATCGACCCCAAGCCCCACCGGCGCGCCAGCAGCGAGCAGATCCAGGGTTGGGCAGATGCCGGAGGCCAGGCGCATGTTCGAGCTCGGGCAGTGGCAGACACCGGTACCTGCTGCGCCAAGACGGGCGATTTCGTCGGGGTTGAAGTGGATGCCATGGGCCAGCCAGGTACGCGGACCCAGCCAGCCGACGCTGTCCAGATAATCCACGGTACGCAGGCCGAAGCGTTGCAGGCAGAAGTCTTCTTCGTCGAGGGTTTCAGCCAGGTGGGTGTGCAGGCGCACGTCGAGTTTTTCGGCCATGGCCGCGCTCTCGGCCATGATCTGCGGCGTGACCGAAAACGGTGAGCAGGGCGCCAGGGCGATCTGGATCTGTGCGCCGTCGCCACGCTGATGGTAGGTCTCGATCAAGCGCTGGCTGTCGGCCAGAATCACCTCGCCCTGCTGCACGGTTTGCTGCGGCGGCAAGCCTCCATCCGCTTCGCCCAGGCTCATCGAACCGCGCGTCAGCATCGCGCGCATGCCCAGCTCCCGGACGCTCTGCACCTGAACATCGATAGCCTGTTCCAGCCCGTCGGGAAACAGATAGTGATGGTCGGCAGCGGTCGTGCACCCGGACAGCAACAACTCGGCCAGCGCCACCTTGCTGGCGACCGCGAGCTTCTCCGGCGTCAGGCGCGCCCATACCGGGTACAGGGTTTTCAGCCACGGGAACAACGGCTGATTGACCACCGGTGCCCAGGCCCGCGTGAGGGTTTGATAGAAGTGATGGTGCGTGTTGATCAACCCCGGCAGCAATACATGCTCACGGGCATCGAACGTTTGATTGCAGGGCTTTGACGGGAGCTGCCCGGCGGCCAGCACTTCAGTGATGACGCCGCCTTCGATCACCAGACCGCCACGGGCGTCCAGGTCATTGGCAGTGAACACGGCAAGGGGATTTTTCAACCAGATACGGATCGCAGGCATGGGCCGGCTCCTCTGAAAGACAGGTTCAGGTTAGCCAGCTCAGTGATGCCCTGTCTGCTGATCCAGGGTTGCCGGGGTCAGGTACGCCCCGGCGAAGGACGGCGATTCTAGTCGAGCGGCCGGTTACCAGGCAATCGTCTTGCCCTGGTAATCGATGAAGTGATGGCCGCCTTTGCCAGCGTAGGCATTGAGCTGTTCGACAAGCCCGGTGGTGCTGGTCATGACGTCGATGGCAGCATTTTCGCCGCCCATGTCGGTCTTGACCCAGCCCGGATGCATCGACAGCACGGTGGGACGGTTTTCGCCCAGCTCGGTGACAAAGGTATTGGTCATCGAATTGAGCGCGGCCTTGCTGGCCTTGTACAGTGCAAGGTTGGCGCCATCCGGGCAAGTGACGCTGCCCAGCCACGAACTCATGAACGCCAGGACGCCCGTGCCGGGACGAAGTTGATCGACGAAGCGCTCGGCCAGACGAATCGGTGCCACCGCGTTGGTCAGGAACAACTGCCCCAGCTCGGCAGCGGTCGACTTCGCAGCGCTCTGGTGTTCCGCACCGGTGATGCCGGCATTGACGAACAGCACGTCGAACACCTCGCCGCGCAGCTTCTGAACCAGCACTTCAAGCGAGGCGGTTTCGTCCAGATCCACCGCTTCGATGCGCACACCCTCGACTGCTTTCAGGTTTTCGGCATTTTGCGGATCACGTACGGTGGCGGTGACGTGCCAGCCCTGTTCGGTCAAGCGCTGCACCAGCCCTAGCCCCAGGCCACGCGAAGCACCGATGATCAGAGCGGTTTTCTTGGTAGTGGTCATGAATGATTCCTTGGCAGATTGAGAGACAGACTCCATGGCAGTGCCAGCAAGGCCTCTCGAAAGTTTCGACCTTGCAGCGTACTCCTGCCCATGACCTGTTGGAATCTTCGCGAGCCGAAAACGTTCAAGGTAGATGCCTGACGCGGAGCATTGGCACGATAGTCGGGATTATCGTTCCGCACGCTCCGGCGTGGGAATGCACTGCGTGACGCTCTGCGTCACAGATCTACGCCGCGCCGCGCATTCAGGATCGGACGCAGAGCGTCGCACGATAATCCATCAGGTATGTGTAAGCCCATCAATGCCCCGCCCGCCATGGCTGGCCCAGCGATACCGGCGCATACAGCCGGGTGCGCAGGGCGTCGCGGGAGAGCAGGACGAGGACGATGATGGTGGCCACATATGGCAGCATCGCCAGCAGGTTGGACGGGATCGCCAGGCCGATGCCCTGCGCGACCAGGTGCAGAATGCTGGCCAGACCGAATAGGTAGGCACCCAGCAGCAGGCGCCACACGCGCCAGCTGGCGAACACCACCAGTGCCAGGGCAATCCAGCCGCGTCCGGCGCTCATGTTTTCTGCCCACATCGGCGTGTAGGCCAGTGACAAATAAGCCCCGGCCAGCCCAGCCATTGCGCCGCCGAACAGCACCGCCAGGGTGCGCACGCGCAACACCGGCAAGCCCATGGCGCTGGCGGCATCTGGGTTTTCACCGACGGCCTGGATGATCAGCCCGATGCGGCTTTTCAGCAGTGCCCAGGCGACCAGCGCGAACAAGACAAAGGACAGGTAGACCAGCAAGTCCTGGGCAAACAGCATGCGGCCGATCAGCGGAATGTCGCTGAGCAGGGGGATGGCGACAGGTTCGAAACCGCTCAACGGTTTGCCGACCCAGGCGGCCCCGACGAAGCTGGAAAGGCCGACGCCGAAGATGGTCAGCGCCAGCCCGGTCGCGACCTGATTGGCGTTGAACACCAGCGCCACCAGGGCAAACAATGCCGACAGCAGCATGCCTGCAAGCATCGCCAGCAGCACGCCCAGCCACAGGTTGCCGGTGTTCAGGGCGACGATGAAACCGATCACTGCGCCAAACAGCATCATGCCTTCCTGACCGAGGTTGATGACGCCGCTTTTTTCACAAATCAGCTCGCCCAGCGCTACCAGCAGCAAGGGTGTTCCGCAACGGACCATGGCGTAGAAAATGTTGCTCAGCAGGTCGATATCCATCATGCGGCTCCTGTGACAGGTGTCATCTGGCGCTTGGCCCAGTGCAGTTTCAGACGTGGGCGGTAGAGAATCAGCACATCACAGGCCAGCAGGAAAAACAGCATCATCCCCTGAAACAACTGCGTGATTGCCAACGGCAGGTTCAAGGTCATTTGCGCGCTTTCCCCGCCCAGATACAGGAGGGCGATCAACAGGCTGGAGAACAGAATGCCGATGGGGTTGAGGCGGCCGAGAAAGGCCACGGTGATCGCGGCATAGCCATAACCGGGCGAGACCTGCGGCACCAGCTGGCCGATCGGCCCGGTCACTTCCGATACGCCCGCCAGCCCGGCCAGCGCGCCACTGATCAACAGCGCCAGCCAGACCAGGCGTTTTTCGCGGAAGCCGACAAACCCGGCAGCACGCTTGTCCAGGCCCAGCACCTTGATCTGAAAGCCGACGAAACTGCGTTGCAGCAACACCCAGACCGCGACCAGCGCCAACAGGGCGAAATACACGCCGATGTGCGCGCGGCCATCCTCCATCAGCAGCGGCAGACGGCTGGCGTCGCCGAAGGTCGCCGACTCCGGGAAGTTCATGCCGGCAGGGTCCTTGAGCGGCCCGTGGACGAAGTACAGCAGCAAGTTGAGGGCGATGTAGTTGAGCATGATGCTGGTGAGGATTTCATTGGCGTTGAAGTGCGTGCGCAGCCAGGCGGTCACGCCCGCCCAGGCCGCGCCGGCGAGGGTGCCGGCCAGCAGCACCATGACCAGCGCCCAACGACTCTCCATCTCGATGATGTTCACCGCCACGGCACTGCCGGCCAATGCGCCGAGCAGCAACTGGCCTTCCGCACCGATGTTCCAGATACGCGCCTGATAGGCGACCGCCAGACCCAGCGCGCAGAGCAGAATCGGCAGAGTCTTGACCATCAATTCCGACAGGCCGTACCAGTCACTGACCGGTGCGATCAGCAAGGTGTGCAGCGTCACCCAGGGGTTCAGACCCAGGCCGATGAACAGCAGCGAGCCGCAGACCAGGGTCAGCACCGCAGCCAGCAAAGGGGAGCACCACAACATCGCGCGCGATTGCTGGCCGCGCGGTTCCAGAGAAAGCAGCATGTTTTGCTCCGTTAACCCGCCACGTGGGCCTGGCTGTGAGAATGATCGAACTGTCCCGCCATCCAGCCGCCGATTTGCACGGTGCTGGTCTGTTCAGTGGGGATCAGCTCGGAAAGCTGACCGCCGCTCAGGGCGGCGAGTCGGTCGCTGATCTGGAACAATTCGTCCAGGTCTTCGGAGATCACCAGAATCGCGGCCCCCGCGTCGCGTAAGGCAATCAGCGCCCGATGGATCGCCGCCGCCGCGCCGACATCCACGCCCCAGGTGGGGTGCGCGGCAATCAACAGTTTCGGCTTTTGCAGGATTTCCCGACCAAGAATGAATTTCTGCAGATTGCCGCCCGACAGACTGCGCGCCGGGGCCTGTGCATCCGGCGTCTTGACTGCAAAGCGCCGAATGATTTCGTCGGCCAGTGCGCGCACCTTGCTGCGCTGGATCAGGCCATTGCTCACCAGCCCTTGCTGGAAGGCGGTAAGCAGCGCGTTGTCGGCGAGACTGAGTTCCGGCACTGCGCCATGCCCCAGGCGCTCGGCCGGGACGAATGCCAGGCCGCGCTTGCGCCGCGCATCGGGGCGCAGGTTGCCGGCCGGGGTATCCTCAAAACGCAGGGTCGCCGCCTGGGCGTGCGGCAAGGTCTGTTCGCCGCTGAGCAGCGCCAGCAATTCATCCTGACCATTACCGGCCACGCCTGCGATACCGACGATTTCGCCGCTGCGTACTTCCAGGCTGAGGTCTTTGAGTGAGCAGCCGAACGGGTCCGGGTTGTGCCAGGACAGTTTGTCGATGCGCAAAAAGGCTGTGCTGCCGCTGGCTTTTTCATAGTGCGCGGTCAGCCCTTCGGCATCGCCGACCATCAAGCGCGCCAGTTCCAGATCGGAGCATTCAGCGGGAATGCAGTGCCCGGAGACCTTGCCGTTGCGCAGCACGGTTGCGCTGTGACACAGCGCGCGCACCTCACCCAGCTTGTGACTGATAAACAGAATGCTGCAGCCTTCCCGGGCCAGATGCCGCAGGGTCACGAACAGCTCCTCGGCTTCCTGGGGCGTCAACACCGACGTCGGTTCGTCGAGGATCAACAGGCGAATGTCCTGCATCAGGCAGCGAATGATCTCGACTTTCTGCCGCTCGCCAATCGACAGGCTGTGCACCAGTCGTTGGGGTTCCAGCGCCATGCCGTAGCGTTGTGAGACCTCGCGGATGCGCGGCTCCAGTTGTTTGGGCGTGCCTGCTGCTGCGCCCATCGCCAGCGCGATGTTTTGCGCGACGCTGAGGGTTTCGAACAGCGAAAAATGCTGGAACACCATGCCGATGCCCAGGCTTCTGGCCTGTGCCGGATTGCGCATGGTCTGCGCCTGGCCTTGCCAGATGATCGTCCCGGCGTCGGGCTGCGTCACGCCGTAGATGATCTTCATCAGCGTGCTTTTGCCCGCACCGTTTTCACCCAGCAGGGCGTGAATCTCTCCGGGCTGAATCGTCAGGTCGACAGCGTCGTTGGCCAGGCAGCCGGGATACCGTTTGGTGATATGGCGCAGTTGCAGGCGCGCAGGTATCGCGTGGTTTGACATGAAAGGCTCTGAGGCAGAAGTGGGTCGCGTGTGGATAAAGCAAAATCCTGGCCAAGGAGTCAGGATTCGCGTCCGGTGCGCTGAATCAAGGCTGGGCACGGAGTTTTCGGCTTTGTCGCCGGCCTTCTTCCATCGCACGCACGCGTTTCAGCACCAGTTCGGGGCGTGCTGACCGGGCGCGGGCCAATGTGGCCCTTTGATTTGAACAAAAAATGTACAGCGGACGTGGAGGGCGGCGCACTGAACCAATGCGCGACCCTTGCACCTGTTATCCACAGGTTCTTCCACAGATACTGTGCGCAAGCGGGTTGAGTGAGAATAATGCGGCGGCGGTTAACATCCAAAGGCACTAAGAAGCGCTAACAGGCTGTTTTTGCGCTCTTTATGGATCCACGAACGGCAATTGCTCAAAAAACGATCATTCGCCTGAAACGCAAGCCCGGCAAGGCTCGTGGTGGAGTGTGCTCAGCTTATCCACAGCCGGATGCACAGTAGATGTGGGCAATTGTTACATGTGCCGCAGAGGCTGCGGCTATTGCTCCGGCGCTGCGTGCAGAAGGATTCTGCCGCGACTCAGGTCGGCCAGTTGGCGCTGCAGGGTATCGGTGTGTTCGGGGCCGATGGCGATGGACATCTGCACACCGTTGGCCATGAAGTTTTCGCTTTCCACCAGCCCGTTCAATTCGCCGAGACGCAGCTTGACCAGCGCCAGCTCACTGAAGCTGCACTCAAGGTGGAACGAGGCGCGCTGGATCAGCGGCAGACGCTCGGCATGCTGCAGACATTTGTTGGCACCGCCGCCATAGGCGCGGGCCAGGCCGCCGGTTCCCAGTTGAATGCCGCCGTACCAGCGGATCACCAGCACCACGACCTGATCGAACGCCTGCGCTTCGATGGCGGCCAGAATCGGCCTGCCTGCGGTGCCGCCCGGTTCGCCGTCATCGTTGCTGCGGTACTGGCCACCGAGCTTCCAGGCCCAGCAATTGTGGGTGGCGTTGAGGTCACTGTGCTGCTCGATGAACGCCTGTGCGTCGGCCGGGCTGGCGATGGGGGCGGCGAGGGTGATGAAGCGGCTCTTGCGGATTTCTTCACGAAACTCGCAAGGGCCGACCAGGGTAAAAGGCATGCGTGTGTCCAGCTGACGTCAAGGCGACGATTCTACAAGGCTGGCGGCGTGAGCCCACAACCTTTGAGGATGATTCGAATGAGATTGTTGCTGGCCTGATCCATGTCCTGGCGCGTCAGTCGGGAGCGACCGGTGACGCGACAGATCTGCGAGGCGAAGTCGGCATAGTGCTGGGTGCTGCCCCATAGCAGGAAGATCAGGTGCACCGGGTCAACGGGGTCCATCTTGCCGGCGTCGATCCAGGCTTGAAAGACCGCGGCCCGGCCCTGAAACCACAGGCGGTAATCCTGACTGAAATACTCGCTCATGCATTCGCCGCCGCTGATGATCTCCATGGCGAAGATCCGCGAGGCCTGTGGCTGGCGGCGCGAGAACTCCATCTTGGCGCGAATATAGCGGGCCAGCGCCTCTGCGGGATCGTCTTCGACGCTGAGGTGGTTGAAGGTGCTGTCCCACAAATCGATGATGTTGCTGAGCACCGCGACATACAGGCCGAGTTTGTTGGTGAAGTAGTAATGCAGATTGGCCTTTGGCAGCCCGGCCTTGATCGCAATGGTGTTCATGCTGGTGCCCTTGAAACCGTGGCGGGCGAATTCATCTTCGGCTGCCTGGATGATCGCTTCTTCGTTCTTCTGACGAATACGGCTTGCAGGCTTGGTGACGTGAGCGCTGTGTGCGGGGACTTCAAGGGGCATGGGCAATTCCGGACAGGTCGTAGGGCGCGACGGATGAACAGATAGCGCACCGGCGAGCATCTCGCAAGCGTCGGTGCGGGCGCGGCATGCAAAGTTATCGTGGTTGCTCCACAGGTTCGGGTTCCGTTACGGCGTCGGTCGTAGCGGCGGTGACTTTGCCTTCCGGAATCAGCAGGCACATGACAATGGCCGTGATGCCGCCGCTGGTGATCGCCGAATCGAACAGGTTCTGCACCAGTTTCGGCAATTGGTGCAGCAGCGCAGGCTGCGCCGCAATGCCCAGACCGACACCCAAGGACGTCGCAATGATCAGCATGCTGCGTCGGTCCAGCGGTGACTGGGCCAGAATGCGCACCCCGGCGGCGGCGACGCTGCCGAACATGACCAGCGTTGCACCGCCGAGCACTGGCTTGGGGATCTGCTGGACGATGGCGCCGATGTGCGGAAACAGCCCGAGTACGAACAGCACCGCGCCGATGTACAGCCCGACGTAGCGACTGGCAACGCCGGTCAACTGGATCACGCCGTTGTTCTGCGCAAAGGTGGTATTGGGAAATGCGCTGAAGGTCGCGGCGATCATGCAGCTCACACCATCACCAAGCACGCCGCCCTTGAGGCGTGCCAGGTAGCTCGGGCCGCTGATGGGCTGGCGCGCGAGCATGCAATTGGCGGTCAGGTCGCCGACCGTTTCGATGCTGCTGATCAGATAAATCAGCGCGACCGGCAGGAAAGCACTCCAGTCGAAATTGAAGCCGAAGCGGAAGGGCACCGGCACGCTGATCAACGGCAGGTCGTGAAGGGCTTGCGGCACCAGCTTGCCGCTGAACCAGGCGGCCAGACTGCCGACCGCCAGGCCGATGATGATGGCTGACAAACGTACCCAGGGCGTATTCGAGCGATTGAGCACAATGATCACGGCCAGAACGAACGCGCCCAGCGCCAGGTTCACCGGGGCGCCGAAGTCCGGCGCATTGAAACCGCCGCCCAGGTCTGTCACGCCCACCTTGATCAGGCTCACACCAATCAGCGTGATGACAATGCCGGTCACCAGCGGCGTGATGACCCTTCGCAACTGGCCAATGCAGCGACTCAGCGCGATCTGCACCAGCGCACCGAAAAAGCACACGCCGAAGATCATCGCCATGATGTCCTCCGGGCTGCCGCCGCGCTGCTTGACCAGAAAGCCTGCGGACAACACGGCGCCCAGGAACGCGAAGCTGGTGCCTTGCAGGCAGATCATGCCCGCGCCGATGCCGAACGGGCGGCGCGCCTGGATGAACGTACCGGTGCCCGAGACCATCAAGGCCATGCTGATCAGGTACGGCATGTATGTGGTCAGGCCGAGGGTCGAGCCGATGATCAGGGGCGGGGTTATGATCCCGACGAAGCTGGCGAGCACGTGCTGGAACGCAGCCAATATGGCCGTCCAGGGTTTGGGGCGGTCGTTCAGGCCGTAGATCAGGTCATCGTTGTCGAGTGTTTCAGGCTGCATGGCAAGTTCTCGGACGGGGAAATGCCATGTGCTGGCGTGTCGTTGTCCGGGACTACTGCAAAAAACTGTCCAGTTGCTCAGGTTATTTTTATTTGAATCCAGTTATTTCAATAAATATCAGCCTCATAGCGCTTTCAACGCGCTCTGCAGCGTCGGCGAGCCGGCCAGGTGCCGGGCAGAAATGTGTCATCGGGTAGCGGCAAGTGTTTCCAGAAAGCTCTCCAGCACCAAATGAGGGCGCCGGCCTTTGCGGGTGACGGTCACCAGATTGAGGTCGTAAAACTTCGAATCCGGTTTCAATGCGCGCAGCCTGCCTTCCTGCACCCAGGTGTTGGCGTAATGATCGGGCAAGTAGCCTATGTAGCGGCCGGTCAGAATCAGGAAGGCGATGCCCTCCCGGTCCGACGCGCTGGCCGTGCAGGTCAGCGCCTGATAGTGGTCCTGAACATCGTTGGGCAGGCGAAAGGTCGGAGCGATGGCTTCCTGTTGTGCGAGGCGTGCGTCATCCAGCGTCGCATTGTCGACGTAAAACAGGGGATGCCCGACCGCGCAATAGAGCAGCGAACGCTCGCTGTACAACGAATGATACTCAAGCCCCGGCAAGGCGCTGGCCTGTGGCACGACACCGACATGCAGACCGCCGTCGAGTACACCGCGCTCGACTTCGGCGGGGGCGATCATGCGGATGTTGATGTGCACGCCCGGCCCGCGCTCTTTCAGCCGGGCCAGGGCATGGGTGATGCGCATATGGGGGAGGGTGACCAGATTGTCGGTCAGGCCGATGTTCAGCTCGCCGCGCAGGTTCTGGTGCAGGCCGTTGACCTCTGTCCTGAAACTTTCCAGCGCGCTGAGCAGTTGCAACGACGACTGATAAACCTCGCGCCCTTCGTCGGTCAGTGAAAAACCGGCGCGGCCTCGCTGGCACAGGCGCAGGCCGAGGCGTTGTTCCAGATCACTCATCTGCTGGCTTATCGCTGATCGGCCAATGCCGAGCACGCTTTCAGCCGCAGAAAAGCCACCCGCCTCGACAACGCTTTTGAATAGGCGCAGCAAGCGGATATCAAAATCACTGACCTGCGACACGGGATCGGAGCGACGGATATTCATTGTTTAGTGATTACCAAACCAAAGATCGTAAAAGTCGGGTTTTATGAACTTTAGCCGCGTGGCACCTTGGCTGCAATGACCGATCGTTTAGCGCCTGCGAGGCCTGCTCCCATGAATATGTTCGAAGTGTCCGATGTGCCTGTCACCCGTCAGTTGAAGCTCGATGCTCACTGGATGCCCTACACCGCGAACCGAAATTTCCAGCGCGACCCGCGCATGGTCGTGGCCGCGCATGGCAGCTATCTGACAGACGACAAGGGACGCAAGATCTACGATGCACTCTCAGGTCTATGGACATGCGGTGCCGGGCACACGCGCAAGGAAATTCAGGAAGCCGTGTCCCGGCAACTGGGTGTGCTGGATTACTCGCCGGGCTTTCAGTTCGGGCACCCCCTGTCGTTCCAGCTGGCAGAACAGATTACCGACCTGACGCCGGGCAATCTCAACCACGTCTTCTATACCAACTCGGGTTCCGAGTGCGCGGATACGGCGGTGAAGATGGTACGCGCCTACTGGCGGCTGAAAGGCCAGGCGACCAAGACCAAGATGATCGGTCGGGCACGCGGCTACCACGGCGTGAATGTGGCGGGCACCAGCCTGGGCGGAGTGAATGGCAACCGCAAGATGTTCGGCCAGTTGATGGACGTCGACCACTTGCCGCACACCCTGCTGGCCAGCAATGCGTACTCGAAGGGCATGCCCGAGGCGGGCGGTATCGCACTGGCTGACGAGATGCTCAAGCTGATCGAGTTGCATGATGCATCGAACATCGCTGCAGTGATCGTCGAACCCATGTCGGGCTCGGCGGGTGTGATCGTTCCGCCGCAAGGCTATCTCAAGCGCCTGCGTGAGATTTGTGATCAGCACAATATCCTGCTGATCTTCGATGAAGTCATCACCGGCTTCGGCCGTACGGGCTCGATGTTTGGCGCCGACAGTTTCGGTGTCACGCCTGACCTGATGTGCATCGCCAAGCAGATCACCAATGGCGCCATCCCCATGGGCGCGGTAATCGCCAGCAGCGAGATCTATCAAACGTTCATGAACCAGCCGACGCCGGAGTACGCCGTCGAATTCCCTCACGGCTACACCTATTCCGCTCACCCTGTGGCGTGTGCGGCCGGGCTGGCGGCGCTTGAACTGCTGCAACGGGAGAATCTGGTGCAGCAGGCCGCCGCAGTCGCGCCGCATTTTGAACGTGCGCTGCACGGTATCAAGGGCGCGAAAAACGTGGTCGATATCCGCAATTACGGTCTGGCAGGTGCCATCCAGCTCGCACCGCGTGACGGCGATGCCATCGTGCGGCCCTTCGAGGCCGGCATGAAGCTGTGGAAAGCCGGTTTCTATGTGCGCTTTGGCGGTGACACCCTGCAATTCGGGCCGACCTTCAACAGCCAGGCGCAGGACCTGGATCGCTTGTTCGATGCCGTCGGCGAAACCCTGAACCTGATCGACTGACCGCGCTGGCAGGCTCTCTTCTTATATAAGTGCCTCTATCGCATCGGGTGTGAGCTGACTCATGCCCGTTGCCTTTATCCGGAGTTTCTATGAGCAGCATTCAACACCTGATCCACGGCGAGTTCGTTTCTGCTGAAGGTCGTAGCGCCAATGTCTTCAACCCGTCGACCGGGCAGGTTATCCACACCGTAGCGCTGGCCGATCGCGAAACAGTCCAGAAGGCAATCGACTCGGCCAAGGCCGCCTTTCCGGCGTGGCGCAATACGCCACCCGCCAAGCGTGCTCAGGTGATGTTTCGTTTCAAGCAGCTGCTTGAGCAGAACGAGTCACGCATTGCCCAATTGATCAGTGAAGAACACGGCAAGACCCTGGAAGATGCGGCGGGCGAGCTGAAACGCGGCATTGAAAACGTGGAGTACGCCTGCGCCGCGCCTGAAGTGCTCAAGGGTGAATACAGCCGCAACGTCGGGCCGAACATCGATGCGTGGTCTGACTTTCAACCGCTGGGTATCGTTGCCGGTATTACCCCGTTCAACTTCCCGGCCATGGTGCCGCTGTGGATGTACCCGCTGGCCATTGCGTGCGGTAACTGCTTCATCCTCAAACCCTCGGAACGCGATCCCAGCTCCACATTGTTGATTGCCGAGTTGCTGCATGAAGCCGGGCTGCCGAAGGGCGTGCTCAACGTGGTTCACGGTGACAAGGTCGCGGTCGATGCGCTGATCGAAGCGCCGGAGGTCAAGGCGCTGAGCTTCGTCGGTTCTACACCTATTGCCGAGTACATCTATAAGGAAGGCGCAGCGCGGGGCAAGCGCGTTCAGGCCCTCGGTGGCGCCAAGAATCATGCGGTGCTGATGCCGGATGCCGATCTGGACAATGCCGTGAGTGCCTTGATGGGCGCCGCCTACGGATCCTGCGGCGAGCGTTGCATGGCAATTTCGGTGGCGGTGTGTGTCGGCGATCAGATCGCCGATGCATTGGTGGCCAAACTGGTTCCGCAAATCCAGAGCCTGAAGATCGGTGCGGGCACAACCTGTGGCCTGGACATGGGGCCATTGGTCACCGGGCAGCATCGCGACAAGGTTGGCGGCTATATAGAGGACGGTGTGCAGGCGGGCGCGACCCTGGTAGTGGACGGGCGCAGTCTTCAGGTTGCCGGGCACGAACAGGGCTTCTTCATGGGTGGCTGCCTGTTTGATCACGTGACGCCAGAGATGCGTATCTATAAAGAAGAGATTTTCGGGCCGGTGCTGTGCATCGTGCGCGTGGACAGCCTTGAGCAGGCCATGCAACTGATCAACGATCACGAATACGGCAACGGCACCTGCATCTTTACCCGCGATGGCGAAGCGGCGCGCCTGTTCTGCGACGAGATTGAAGTGGGGATGGTCGGGGTCAACGTTCCTTTGCCAGTGCCGGTCGCCTATCACAGCTTTGGTGGCTGGAAGCGTTCCCTGTTCGGCGACCTGCATGCGTACGGTCCCGATGGCGTGCGCTTCTATACCCGTCGCAAGGCCATTACCCAGCGCTGGCCGCAACGGGCGAGCCACGAAGCGTCGCAATTTGCCTTTCCGAGCCTGTAAATTCTACGGGAGGGAGATCGTCTTTAAAGAGGATCTCCCGTGTTTACAGGGGAGTCGCAAAGCAGGGCGAAGATTTTTGAAATTAACGGTTGACGCCCTCGCTGAGGTGTCTATAATTCGCCCCACTTCCGGCGCAGACGGAAACGAAAAAGCCTTGTAGATCAATAGT